>JAHJTE010000004.1 GCA_018830005.1 Candidatus Omnitrophota bacterium | reverse complement strand
TGGCCTTGCTATAAAAGGGAACTGTCTCTATGTCGCTGATACTGGTAACCACCGTATTCAGACCTTAAAAATCAATCCCGATGGCAACCTGTCTCCAAAATTTTCCTTTGGGAAGAAAGGCGATGGTTTAGGAGAATTCTCAGCACCTGTTGGCCTTGCTATAAAAGGGAACTTTATCTATGTTGGTGATACAGGGAATAGCCGTATTCAAGTACTGGAAATAAAATATTGAAAAATTGAGCTGTTTTCTTTAATCAAGAGTACAGCTAAGGAAAAATAAGGTAATTAAAGGTAATTAGTTGTAATATTCAAATTGCTTAATATGGGTGTAGGGTTTAATTCGCACATTTAACTTATGTCGGAGAAAGGCTCTTCTTAAGTTATGTGCTCATTTAAAGAGGTGATTTGTTGTTTGCATTGGTAAATCAGCTACGGTGGGCTGACATCATAGTGATTGTGATGGTTTGTCGTTGTGTCTACATTGGGATAAAACGCGGCCTTGGCGTTGAGATATTTAAGTTAGCAGGTGTTTTGGTTTCTGTATTTGCGTGTGTGCATTACTATTCTAAACTAGGTTCTTTTTTAAGCAAGCCAGAACTTATCCCCACTGAAATCGGAAATTTCATATCTTTTACGCTCTTATTTGTAATTTCTGTGTTTTTCTGCAGTTTAATTCGGGAGGCGTTTTTACTTCTTGTCAAATTGCAGCCTCATCCTGTCTTGGATAAGTGGATTGGTGCTTTTCTAGGAGGGGTTCGCGGAATATTTTTAAGTGGAATGATACTCATAGTTTTTATCGTTTCACCTGTAGGATTCTTAGACAGAGGCGCTAAGATTTCCTTTTTTGGCATATACACCTTTGGTACTGTAGCAAAGACATACACCTTTATGGTTGATAAATTAGTTAAACCATTCTTTCCCGAAGAAGGCTTCAATGAAGAATTCTTTGAAGCTCTTGGAAGATAATCAGTCACTCTGACCTTATTTTTTCAATCTTTGTAATCATTTTAAAGAAAGGAACTGAATATGAAATTAGGCAAACTCTACGAACAAATTGTTAAAACAGGAATTGAGAATGATCCTAGAGGTAAGAAGTCTGTTTCCAGCGATTTGGCAAGAAAAAAAGAGCGTTACAAGCAATTAAGAGACAAAGACAAGGAATTCTTCGACAAGGATTCACTTTTTAATCCTTACGCAGATACCCGGCTCCTTTTCGGCGATAAAGACAAGGAGATCAAGACGATCTTTGTCGGGATAGATGTAGGGGGAGAAGAGCTTTTGCTTATTGACCGTCTAAACCAGAAGAGGAAGAAGAAAATTGATCTTGCGATTTCTCATCATCCTTGGGGAAGGGCACTGGCCTCCATATTTGAAGTTATGTCTATGCAGGCAGAGCTGCTAGCCCAAGTAGGGGTTTCTATCTCTCTGGCTGAGTCTTTAACATCAGAAAGGGCCAAAGAGGTCGAAAGGCGTTTTATGCCTGTTAATAATATGCGCGCTGTGGATACTGCAAGATTGCTCAATATTCCATTTTTATGTATGCATACAGCTGCTGATAATTGCGTTGCAACCTACTTACAGAAAATAATTGATAAAAAAGCGCCTCAAAAACTGCAGGATATCATTGATATATTACATCAAATGCCGGAATACAAATATGCTGCAGTCAATAAAAACGGGCCGAAGATCATTTGCGGCAGCCCTAACTCAAAGGCGGGAAAGACATTTGTCGATATGACAGGCGGCACAGAAGGCTCAAGAGATGTCTTTGCTAAATTAGCTGATAAAGGCATCAGCACTTTGATCTGTATGCATCTTTCAGAGGAGCATTTTAAAAACGTCAAGAAAGAAAGAATCAATGTTGTTATTGCCGGCCATATTTCAAGTGACAGCGTAGGAATTAATCTTCAGCTTGATAGGCTCGAAAAAAAGGCAAGACTTGAGATTATTTGCGGTGGAGGATTCAAGAGATATAAAAGGTAAATATTATGTCAACGCGCTTTCCAGAACATATTCTTGAAGAGGTCCTAAACAGGCTAGATATAGTTGAGCTTATCTCAAGCTATATACCTTTAAAGAAGGTCGGTAGGAATTTTAAGGCAGTTTGCCCTTTTCATTATGAGAAGACAGCCTCTTTTATTGTAAGCCCGGATAAAGGTATATACCATTGTTTTGGATGTTCTGCAGGTGGAAATGCCTTTAATTTTCTTATGCGCTATGAACACTTGGATTTTAGAGAGGCCGTCCAGATTTTGGCAAAAAAGGCAGGAGTTTCTTTGCCGGTAATTCAGACTGATGAGGCTGGTAATTTTAACCGTGAAATCTATCGGGCCAATGAACTTGCTGCAGAATTTTATCACAGAAATTTACTTAAAGCAGAAGCAGCTAGCTTCGCACGCAAGTATCTAGCAAAAAGAAAAATAACTCCAGAGACAGCAAAAACCTTTAAATTGGGATTTGCTCTTAATTCCTGGGATAGTCTCTTGAATTATCTGCGAGAGAACAAAATTAATTTAAAAATACTAGAGAAAAGTGGACTCTTGATAGCTAAAGAAGGTGGCGGTTTTTATGATAGATTTCGCAATAGGATTATGTTTCCCATTTTTGATGTAAAGTCAAGGATTATAGGCTTTGGCGGTCGCACTATCGAAGATGGTAAGGATACGGCCAAATATATAAATTCTCCTGAAACGCCTATTTTTATAAAAGGCAATAATCTTTATGGTTTTAATTTTGTAAAAGATGGCATAAGGCAAAAGGATGCGGCAATTGTTGTTGAAGGCTATTTAGATATGATTATGCCCTATCAAGAGGGGATAGCTAATATTGTATCTAGTTCAGGTACTGCCCTTACCAACAATCAGGTTAGGTTACTTAAGCGCTATACAAAGAACATCATTGTTATTTTTGATGCAGATAGTGCAGGTGAGGCGGCGAGTTTGCGTAGCTTAGATTTATGTGTCGAAGAAGGCGTTCATGTGAGAATTTCGGTTTTACCTGGCGGCCTTGATCCTGACTCTTTAGTCAGAGAAAAGGGCTTAGATGCATTGAATTCAATCATAAAGGGCGCTTTAGGGCTATTTGATTACAAGATGTCATTTCTTACTAAACGCCTTGATTCTAAATCTATTGAGGGCAAGACTAAAATAGCGCATGAAATGCTTTCTACAATAAACAAATTCAAAGATCAGATTCTAAAGAGCCAATATCTGAGGAAATTATCTCAGATGCTCAATATAGATGAAAGCGCTCTATTGGAAGAGGCGGATAAGATGGTTCAAAGTCCAGGGTTTAACACTGGCGATAATCGTTACGATTTTATCGTTGATTCTAAGGCCTCTGCAGTAGAGAAGATGATTTTGAAATTAATACTAAAAGATGCCAGCTGTGTTAATGAGATAAAGAAAGAGATCAGTTTGGATGATTTTCAGGATGAGGATATCAAACAAATCATTTCTAAGGTTTTCCAACTTCATGATCAGGGTAAGGTTGCGGCACCTCATCAGCTCATGAGTTTTTTTGAGGGCGCTTTTGTTCATCAGATGATTTCACAATTATCATTAAATGAAGATAGTTATTGTATAGATGAATTATGCTCCAATGATAAAGATAAGGTATTAGGCGAATGCCTAAAACGCATTAAACTAAAACGCTTTAAACGAGAAAAGCAGACAATGCATCAGAAGATTCTTGCTGCGCAGACAAGAAACGATGAGCAAACAGTTAATCGATTAATAATAGATTATAATAAGCTGATTAAAAAGACATAGGAGTTTTTCTAATGAAGACGAAAAAAAATAGCAACCTTAAAGGTCTGGAAAGATTGGTCGCTATCGGAAAGCGCAAAGGTTTTCTTACTTACGATGAAGTCAATGATCTTTTGCCTGAGGATGTTGTTTCTACTGAAGAGATAGATAGAGTACTGGATTATTTAGGTAAAGAGGAAATTCAACTAGTTGATTCACAGAAGGACTTAGCTAAGATAAAGACCGGCTTTAGCACGGAAGACCTTAAACTTGCAATTTCTGAAGACAAGAAGCCCCCTGCGCTGGCAGATAAATATATCCCCTTAGATGATCCAGTCAAGATGTATTTGAAACAGATGGGTCATATTTCGCTCCTCTCGCGCGAAGATGAGATTGCTCTGGCAAAACGAATAGAGGAGGCAGAGAATAGATTCTGCGAAGTTGTCTTGGTTACAAGATTTGCACGTGATGAAATATTGAAACTTGCCAACAATATTCTAGAGAAAAAGATCAATCTTGAAGATGCAGTCAAATTCGACATCAATCTTAAACGCGCCAGCATCGTACGCAGAATCGGTAGGCTGACTCATAAATTGCGTCATACGCGAAAGGGCAGTGATAGTTCATCTTTGATGATGGAATTTAGTTTTGCCACCAACATTGTCGAAGGTATATGCAAGAGACTCAAAAATACAATTAAACTTATCGATGCCATAGACAAAGACTTCAAAAAGAAAAGATTAAAGAAAGAAAAAGGCAAAATTGCTCAATTGCGAAAGCGAAAGCGAGAACTCTTATGTTCTTTAGGCGAAAGCTACAAAAAGATCAAGGATGATTTAAAGATAATAAGGCAGAGGGAGTGGAGATTTTCTCGGGCAAAAAAGGCGCTTGTAGAAGCCAATTTGAGATTAGTCGTAAGCATTGCCAAAAAATATACAAACAGAGGCCTGTCATTTCTGGATTTGATTCAGGAAGGAAACATTGGCCTTATGCGGGCAGTAGAGAAATTCGAATATAAACGAGGCTATAAATTCTCAACATACGCTACCTGGTGGATAAGACAGGCCATTACTCGTTCCATTGCTGATCAGGCAAGGACTATACGCATCCCTGTGCATATGACTGAGACTATAAATAAGATTATCCGTATTTCAAGGATGTTTGTTCAGGAAAAAGGGCGAGAGCCGAATCCGGAAGAGATTGCACGAGAGATGCGCATGTCTTGTGATAAGGTAAAAAGTATTTTAAAACTTGCTCAGGAGCCAATCTCATTGCAGACGCCAATCGGTGATGAGGGCGATACTCATTTTGGTGATTTTATTGAGGATAAAAAGGCCATATCTCCTGCAAATGCCACAGTACACTCCATGCTTAAAGATGAAATGCAAGATGCGTTAGGCACGCTTACTGACAGAGAGAGAAGGATTCTTATGCTTCGTTTTGGCGTTGGCGATGGAAGTCCGCGTACGCTAGAGGAAGTAGGTAATGTCTTCAAGGTTACGCGCGAACGCGTGCGTCAGATTGAGGCCAAGGCATTACGTAAGTTAAGACATCCTACTCGTGCTCGGCGTCTTCGTTCATTTCTGGATATGAGCATTTCCCACGAGAAGTAACCTGCTTCGCGCAAAACGAAGCAGGGAGGATTATCCCTCCTATTTTATTAAATAAATTCCTAGACCATAGTTTAAGGTATTTATTTCTCTTGACATCCACACATTTGTGTGGTAATAATATTTATTATGAAAGAGTTAACCACCAAACAAAAGAATGTCCTAAAATTCATCTGGGATAAGATTAAGAAGGAAAAATTGCCTCCTACTATTCGTGAGATTGGTAAGCATTTTAATTTTTCTTCAACAGGTACAGTAAGAGATTACCTGAGGGCCTTAGCAGAAAAAGGCTATATCAAGATGCACCAAGGAAAGGCGCGTTCAATTGAATTAGTGAAAGAGCGAATATTCCAAATTCCTATTGTTGGTAGGGTTAGGGCTGGTCCCGCAGAATTGGCCTTTGAAGACGTAGACGGCTATGTCAATTTGGATAATTTCCTTTTTAATGAAGATATCTTTGCGTTAAGGATAAAAGGCGACAGCTTAGAAGGCATCGGTATAAGGGAAGGTGACTTGGCGTTGGTGAAGAGGCAGAACACAGCCATGAATAACGACATCGTTATCGCCCTTATTAACGAGGATGCGACAGCAAAGATTTTAAAGATAGAAAGAGGGAGAATATATTTAAGTCCCGCAAATGATAAATACCAGCCTATAGAGTTAAGCTCTATGAGGGGTTCTGATATAAAGAATAGAGCATTTTCTAACGATACAAGCCAAGATGTCCAGATTATTGGAAGGGTGTTGACAGTAATTAGGAGATACGTCTAATCCGCATGCAAGTTAGGAGTTAGTAAGCCGCAAAGTTTAAATGCGCCTGCCTTTAAGTAAGTGCCACTAAAGTTTCAGAATTATCTTGCCAACTATTTATAACTATAGTAAAATCATTAAGTTAGTTATAAGGATAAAAAATTAATCAACTAATCAAACCAAAAGGGGTATATAATGAAATGGATTAGATTAGATGTATTGTTAATTTGTCTTTCTATTATCTGTGCTGCAGCGATAATTGGATATTGTATAATTAACAGTGTCGCAATTATCAATGAGACTATACGAGCTAAAAAGACGGGCATCTCTGAAGAAGGCATCAGTGAAATAATAAAAGGACTAAAAGATACACAACTACAGCCACGCCAAGCTGCAGAAAGAAGGCCAGAGCCCGGCTCAAAAAAAGTCGAAGGCGTAAATGCAGCAGGTAATGCCATTAAAGGTAGTCCTGATGCCAAGGTTTTGATGGTTGAATTCAGCGATTTTCAGTGTCCATTTTCTAAGAGATTTTATCAAAATGCCTTTCTTAGAATTGAAAAGGAATATATTTCTACTGGGAAAGTTAAGTTCGCATATCGCGATTTTCCTTTAGGCTTTCATCCTCAGGCAAAATCTGCGGCAGTGGCCGCTAAATGCGCCGGAAGGCAAAATAAGTACTGGGAGATGTTTGATAAGCTTATTAATGCCCCTGAGTTAGAGACAGAGTCATTAAAAGGACTTGCTAAAGAAATTGGCTTGAATGCGAAGGTCTTTGATGCATGTTTAGATAGAGAAGAGACAAAGGAAGAGGTAGAGAATGACCTGAAGGATGCCCAAAGGTTCGGCGTTCAAGGAACTCCTGCCTTTTTCATCAACGGACGCATGGTTGAAGGGGCAATGCCCTTTGAACTATTCAAGAAAATAATTGAAGAAGAATTGGCTAAAACAAAATAAGTCAGGTTTCTCCAAGCGTATCAATAGAATTATCTTGCCAAGATTTCTAATCCATAGTAAAATTAAACGTTTAGGTGTAAGTTTCGGGCGATTAGCTCAGTCGGTTAGAGCAGCTGACTCATAATTGGAGAGTACTCATTCATGGGGGCAGGAAGCGTAGTAACTCACGATGCTCCTATAGGATATGGGAATCCTGCAAGAATAGAATAAGGAGAGTATGACAGACGCAATACTAATTAATCCTGCTTATAGCAATATAATTTATAAAAATACTAAAGTTAAAGTTGGTGCGCCAATTAGCCCCTTGCTTAATTTGCCATTACTTGCTAAGCCAGTTCTTGATGCAGGTTACAAAGTTAAGATATTAGATTTAAACATAGAAGATGACCCCGATTTATTCTTGGAAGAAAATATCAGAGCAGAAAAACCCAAGATTGTAGGCATAACTTTTACCACACCTTTATATTTTGAAGCAGAAAGACTAGCAAGTCTCATAAAAAGAATCAGATCAAGTACCATTCTTGTCGCTGGTGGAGTGCATACTGCAACTTTTCCTGAAGATGTGATTAAGGGGTCTTTTGATGTCGCTGTAATGGGTGAGGCAGATTTTGTTATGCGGGATTTATTAACTAAGGATTGGAAAAACATTAAGGGGTTGGTATTTAAAGAAAATGGCAACATCATAAATACAGGTAAGGCGGAGCAAATAGAGGACTTAGATGATTTACCATTGCCCGCTTGGAATCTCTATTCCCTTGAAAGATATAATAGCCTATCATTGAGCCATAGGAAAAGCCCACCTGGTTACTTAGAAACTTCCCGTGGTTGTCCTTATGGGTGTGTTTTTTGCAATAAAAACATCCAGGGTAGAAAGTTTCGTGTAAAGAGTCCCAAGAGGGTAGTTGATGAAATTGAATATATGTTGATGATTGGATTCAATGAGATAAATATTCTCGATGATACTTTTTCAACGGATTTAAAAAGGGCAAAAGCAATCTGTGATGAGATTATAAATAGAGACTTAAAATTTCCATGGTTTCCGCTTAATGGTATGAGAGTAGATAGTTTGGATAAAGAGTTACTTACAAAGATGAAGAAAGCAGGTTGTTATAAAATCACACTAGGCATAGAAACAGGAAGTCAGAAAGTCCTCAATAGGATTAAAAAGGGGATAAACTTACAACAGGTAAGGGATGCAGTCCGCTGGTCAAGAGAGCTGGGCTTTGAGACACTAGGTTATTTTATGTTTGGGCTTCCTGGGGAGACAGAAGAAACCATGGAGGAAACAATTAAGTTAGCAAAAGAATTAAAACTTGATTTCGCAAAATTCAATATTACCATTCCATTGCCAGGAACAGAATTATTCAACGAGTGGGATAGTAAGGGATTGATCAAAACAAAAGACTTGAATAGATATAATTTTCATTCTTCTAATTATGAATTGTATGACCACCCTACATTATCTCACGAGACCATTGATAAATATTACAAAAAATCATATCGTTCTTTTTATTTCTCTCCTATGTATCTTTTGAGGAATTTTTTGAAGGATTTAAGAGACGGATTTCTATTGTGGGATATACGCCTTTTTCTACAGACAAATTGGCTCAAATGAAAGCACTCAAGCATTTAAGTAAAATACAGGTTTCTCTTTCTCTTTGGTTTATGAAATTATTAGCACGGATAATTTACATCTTCTTATTGCCATTTTTGTGGATAGTGGATTTGAAAAAAAGAAATGAAAAGCCGAGAAAGAAATGAACGCAATACTTAAGCGCTACAATATTTCATATATGCCTAATCTAGATATCCCAAGATTTTGGAAGATGTTTCGTCGCTATAATCGTGCTGTTATAAAAGAAAAAAGAGAATGTGAGAGAGTAGGTATTGGGTAGACATTTTAGGCAAGCGAATGGACACTATTTGGACACCAAGGCAAGTTGAGAGAGAAACAGTTAAAGAGACTATTATTGTAACTCATTGATAATTAAGTAGGTGCAAGTTTTGGGCGATTAGCTCAGTCGGTTAGAGCAGCTGGCTCATAATCAGCGGGTCACAGGTTCGAGTCCTGTATCGCCCAAGTAGATAGATAAAGATTCTCACTTTGTGTTTAATAAACTTTAGTCTAGGAATTTTAGGGGCGATTGGCTCAGCTGGTTAGAGCGCTGCCCTCACATGGCAGAGATCACAGGTTCGAGTCCTGTATCGCCCAGGTTATTTAGCACGTTAAATCAATGAGGTATTTACTAGTTTTTAATTATATTCTTTTAAATGACTGAGAACACTTCTATAAAGGAACAGATTAGGAAACTTGTCCAACTTCAGAAACTTGATAGTCAGATCCTTAATTTAAAAAAAGAAAAGCAAGATAAGCCAAAAGAGCATGCAGAGCTAGAAGAGCGATTTAATGCCAAAAAGCTCAAGGCCGATGAGATAAAGAAGGAAATAGAGACGCTGTTGCTTAAACGCAAAGATAAAGAGCTAGAGCTTTCTTCAAAGGAAGCGGCAATAAACAAATCGCAACAGCAGTTATATACATTAAAAACAAACAAAGAATACACAGCTATGTTAAAAGAGATTGAAGGCCTAAAGGCAGATAAATCTGTTATTGAGGATGAATTACTCGTAAACTTCGACACTGTGGATTCAAAAAAAGACGAACTTGCCAGGGAGACTGACAATCTAAAGTTAGAAGAAGAAAGGTTACATAAAGAAGGAAAGGTGCTTAATGATAGGGTCACTGAAATTGATCAGGAATTGGCGACATTGGATAATAAACGCAAAGAGGTCGTTTTAGACATAGAAGAGAAGATCCTTTCAGGTTATGAAAAGGTCTTGGAAAATCGTGCTGGTTTAGCCATTGTTCCGGTAAAGAATGATACTTGCCAAGGCTGTTTTATGAGTGCAAGGGCGCAGGTTATTAATGAGATAAAAATGTATGATAAGATTATTACCTGTCAGATGTGCACTCGTCTTTTGTATTTAGAAGAAGAATTAGGAAACTAATAGTGTTTCCAAAGAGTTAGAGGGGAAGAAGCCTTTTGGATGATTTGTTTAAGAATACCGCCGTTAAAAAATGCCGCAGTTCGATATTTGAAGCATTTATCGATGGCGCCTCAAGTGGTAATCCTGGACCTGCGGGTGCGGGAGTAGTAATCTCAAAAGGCAAACACACAGTTAGAAATTTATCTAAATTTATCGGTACTGCTACTAATAATGTAGCTGAATATATGGCGTTAATTTTCGCCCTGCAAGAACTTCTTAGTTTAAAAGCGAGAAGCATTGTCATAAATACCGATAGTCAACTATTGGCAAATCAGATTAAAAAGAAATTTAAAGTAAAGAATGATACTTTAAAGATCCTTTATTTAAAAGCACAGCGGCTTTGTTCTGAGTTTGATGAAGTTAAGATTAACGATATTCCCAGAGAGCAAAATCGCGAAGCAGATAAACTAGCAGTTAAGGCAATTAGAGAACAGGCAAAGATGGTTGCTCCGGCCGAACAGGCTGGAGAGGAAAGTCCGAGCTCCAGAGGGAAACGTAAGAGGTAATACCTCTCTTTCGGATTTTATTCCGAAACGGATTGGGTTCGTCAGAAATTGATGAACTTGTTCGCCCTAGGCGGAAGAGCCACAGAGACGAGTAAGCTCATATTCAGTTCGCTGACTATGAGTTGATGTGAAACGCGGCAATCTCTACGTGGAGCAAGGTCATATAGGCCCATTACTTGGAATCTCCCGTTCCAGTTAGTTTGACTATGGATGGGTGGGTAGACCGCTAGAGTCGCTAGAGTAATCTAGCAGACAAGATGAATGACCATCAAAATCATACAGAACTCGGCTTATTTGCCTGTTCCTAATTTTTAAATTACGCGTTAAATAAAAGGAGATAAAAAATGTCAGGTCATTCAAAGTGGGCGAGTATTAAACATAAGAAAGCAGCTACTGATGCCAAAAAAGGGCAGGTGTATACAAAGTTAATTCGCGAGATTACTTGTGCTGCGCGTGAAGGTGGCGGCAATCCGGATATAAACATAAGACTGCGAGCTGCTATGGCAAAAGCCAAACAGGCCAATATGCCTCTTGATAATGTAACCAAGGCAGTCAAAAGAGGTACAGGCGAACTTCCTGGGATAAGCTATGAGTCTGTTGCCTATGAGGCCTATGGACCTTGTGGTGTGGCTATTATCATTCAAACACTTACGGATAATAAAAATCGTACATCAGCCGAAATTAGAAATATCCTTTCTAAGAAAGGCGGTAATTTAGCGGGCGCAGGTTCAGTGAATTGGCTCTTTTCAAAAAAAGGGTTTATTGTAGTCGATAAAAAAACAATAGATGAAGACAAGCTTCTCACTATTATACTTGAGGCAGGGGCTGAGGATTTAAAAGGCGAAGGCGAAAAATATGAAATTACTACTCAGCCGCAGGATCTTGAGGCTGTAAAAAAAGCGCTTTCTGATAAACAGATAGCTTTTGAAACATGCGAAATTACAATGTTTCCTAGCTCGATGGTTAAAGTAAATGATGCCCAGATGGCAAAAAATATACTAGCCTTGGTTGAGGCCCTAGAAGATCATGATGATGCGCAGGGGGTCTATGCAAATTTTGATATCCCTGATGAATTGCTAGATAAGGCTGTAAGTGATTAGATGAAGATACTTGGAGTTGACCCGGGGCTTTATATATCAGGCTATGGTCTAGTTGACTGGAATAATAGAGAGCCTATTTTAATTGAAGCCGGCATTGTTAAAACAAGAAAGGATGATAAAGTCGAAAGGCGACTGCAGTATATTTATCGCTCTATGCTTAGTTTAGTAAATAGGATGAAGCCTCAGGCTATAGCCCTAGAGAAGCTTTATTCGCATCATCGTCATCCGACTACATCTTATGCACTCGGACAGGCCCGAGGATTAATTTGTTTGATTAGCGCTCAATTGAATATTCCGCTTTACGAATACCCTTCAACACGCATAAAAAAGGCAGTTATTGGAAGGGGGAGGGCGAGCAAAGAACAACTGCAAAAAGTAATACAGCAGTTTTTAAAAATAAAGGATACGCCTAAATATTTTGATATTACTGATGCCTTAGCAGTAGCAATAACACATGGCCATACACTTAAGGGCCTTGGATGATGGGTATAATGATAATATGATTGCTCAAATTTGCGGGAAAGTAAATCAGATAAAAGATAACTCTTTGATTATTGATATCAATGGTATTTGTTATGAGGTTCTGGTTCCAATGACAATTTTGCAACGTATCGTTAAGTCAATGCCGGAAGATAAGATATTGAGTTTAATCACCTATCATTATCATCAGATTGAGCCATCTCGCAGTGTGCCAGTATTGATAGGTTTCTTGAATAAACTTGAAAGAGATTTTTTTGAGCAGTTTATTACAGTTTCAGGCGTTGGTCCAAAGGCAGCAATTAAGGCCTTAAATAAACCAATTTCAGTAGTTGCGCGGGCAATTTATAATGAAGACACGAATTTTTTGTTAGGCTTGCCGGGTATTGGCAGGCAAAGGGCAAAAGATATTATTGCAAGGCTTCAGGATAAGGTTGGCCGCTTTGCCCTCTTGCAGGACGATGCGGTTGAACAAGCTGAGAAAAAGCAATGCGATTATGAAGAAGAAGCATTACAGATTTTGGTGCAGTTGCAATACAAGAAGCCAGTAGCTAAAGAGATGCTGAAGAAAGCGCTTCTGCGCTCCCCAGAGATAAACACCGCCGAAGCATTACTTAATGAGGTTTATAGACAAAACACAAAAGATGCAGAATCCACAAGATAATATTAAAAATGTAATTGAGGCTTTGATCTTTGCAAATGGGGGTCCATTAAAGATTACCCAGATCAGAGAGGTGTTGGGCAATGTGGATACGGATGAAATACGTAGTTATATTGCGCAGTTAGAGACAGAATACGAGAAAAGAAATAGCGGAATTCAAATAGTAGAAATTGCAGGTGGCTTTCGAATGTCTACTAATCGAGAATTTGCCTCTTTTGTTAAAAGTCTTTATAAGAGTAGGCACGTAGAAAGGCTTTCCGGACCTAGTTTGGAGACACTAGCGATTATTGCCTATAAACAACCCGTAACAAGATTAGATATTGAGTCATTGAGAGGTGTAAATGTTGATGGTGTAGTAAGGACACTCCTGGAGAAAGGCTTAATTCGTACTGCAGGAAGGAAGGATTGTCTGGGCCGGCCTTTTCTTTATGCAACCACGAGTGGATTTCTTGAGTATTTTGGTCTTAAGTCTTTACAGGATTTGCCACCCATCGAAGAATTCGCTACTATGAATCCACAGCCACAAAACGTAGAAGAGACATTGAAAGATTTAGAAGTTAAAGAAGAAGGAGAAAGTAAGCCTATCAGCCAGGAGCCAGTTGCTGATGAAGGCTAAAATTTTCCCCGCTTTGCTAAAGTTTTTTAGCAGGCTTGTTAGAAGAGGATAATTATGGATAAGATGAGCATTAAAAATTTAAGAAAAACTATTGACTCTATAGATAAAAATATCTTACAGCTTTTGAATAAAAGGGCCAACATGAGTTTAAAAATTGGAAAGGTCAAAATCCATAAAGGCACGAGTATCTATGCTGCGGATAGAGAAAGGGAAATCCTGAAGAGGCTGTCTTTAATGAATAAAGGCCCTATGACTAAGAGCGCTCTTGAGGCTATTTATCGTGAAGTAATGTCTAGTATGCTTGCTTTAGAGAAGCCTATTAAGATTGCATATTTAGGACCAGAGGCAAGTTTTACTCATTTGGCAGCAATTAAAAAGTTCGGCTCTCAGGTGGATTATATCGGTGCAAGTTCTATAGGTAACTGCTTTGCTTTAGTGGATAAGGCTGAGGCAGATTATGGAGTAGTGCCGATCGAGAATTCCATTGAGGGAGCTGTTTCCCATACCATGGATATGTTGACAGAAACGGATTTGAAAATCTGCTCTCAGGCCCTATTGGAGATCTCCCATAATTTGCTTATGAAATATCCTAACTCAAAGATCAAGCGCATCTATTCTAATCCTCAAGTGTTCGGACAATGCCGTATCTGGCTACAGACTAATCTTTCCAAAGCAGAGCTTATGGAGGTTTCAAGTAGTTCAAAGGCGGCTCAGATTGTTTCTAAGGAAAAAAATGCTGCATGCATTGCTTCAACCTTGGCAGCAAAAATTTACAATTTGAAGATAGTCTCTAAGGCAATCGAAGATAGCCCTCATAATATGACCAGATTCTTGGTAATAGGTAAAAACGATGTTTCTCCAACAGGCAACGATAAGACATCTGTTGTTTTCTCCATTCAAGACAAGGTCGGGGCTTTATGCGATATGTTGGTTCCGTTCAAAGAAAATAAGCTCAATCTTACGAAAATAGAATCTAGGCCTTCCAAGAGAAAGGCCTGGGATTATTATTTCTTTCTTGATTTGGAGGGTCATCGCGATCAAGCTAAGGTAAAGAAGGCCTTGAATGCACTAGCTAAAAAGTGTAAATATTTAAAGGTTCTTGGTTCATACCCGGTCTAGAATAAAGACTAGGTAAATAAACAAAAAATAAACATGAGTTTTGTTAATCCAAATATAAAGGGCGTAAAGTCCTATGTCGCAGGAAAATCCATAGAGGAATTAAGCCGCGAATCAGGCCTTGATGCTAAACGCATAGTGAAGCTTGCATCAAATGAGAATCCGCTGGGTTCTTCACCAAAGGCCAAGGCTGCAATAAGGCGCAAGCTTAAGGATATCAACCGCTATCCTGATATGCACTACTATTTCCTGAGAAGGAAATTAGCGTCGAAATTCAAGCTTAACATTAATTCAGTTGTAGTTGGTAATGGCAGCGATGAATTGATAGACTGTGTTATTAAGGCCTTTAGCAGGGTTGGTGATGAGGTAATTTCAGCAAAAATTACCTTTTTGGAATATGAGATAATTAGCAAAATAAATGGCCGTAAGTTTAAGGCCATCAAATTAAAAGATTATTGCTATGATTTGAAGGCAATACTTGCTGCTATAACTAGTAAAACCAGATTAATATTTATAGCCAATCCCAATAATCCGACCGGGACTTATGTGAATGCCCAGGAGGTCAAAGATTTCATTAAAAAAGTTCCCAAGCGAATTGTAGTGGTGTTTGATGAGGCCTATAATGAATTCATCGACGTAGGAGATTTTCCTAAGACCTTAAAGCTTATCGGTAACAATAATATTATCATACTACGTACTTTTTCTAAGAGCTATGGCTTGGCAGGGTTAAGAGTTGGATTTGCCCTGGGAAAATCATCTCTCATCAATATTATGAATAAGGTCAGACAGCCTTTTAATGTAAATTCTTTAGCGCAAGTGGCTGCGACTGCAGCTATTGATGATAAGGCGTTTTTGGCTAAGACAAGAAGGTTAGTATTGAAGGAGAAGAGATTTTTGTATAGCAATTTCAAACAGATGCAGATTGACTATATACCTTCAGTGGCTAATTTTATTTTGATTGACATAGGTAAAGGAGCCAGGAGAATTTGTAGATATTTGCTTGAGAAGGGAATAATCTTAAGAAGCATGGCAGGTTATGGTTTATATGATTCTATCCGGGTGACAATTGGTACACATGCGCAAAATTTAAGATTTATAAATGAATTAAAACATATGAGGATGAGATGATAATTGTCCTAAAGCCAGACGCTACAAATGAACAGATTGAACATATCCAGCAGCGTATTAAAAAGCTGGGTTTGACGCCAATGGTCTCTAAGGGAACACAGCGTACGATTATTGGTGTAATCGGGCCTGAAGATGTATTAAGGGTTACGCCCTTAGAGGTGTTTCCAGGGGTAGAGAAGGTCCTTACTATTCTTGCTCCTTATAAATTGGTGTCGCGAGAATTTAAACCCGAATCTTCAGTAATTGACTTAGGAAAAGGCGTTAAGATCGGAACAAAGCAAATTATACCTATAGCTGGACCTTGTGCTATTGAAAGCAGAGATGTGTTAAAGGCAATTGCTAAGGAAATTAAGGCTTCCGGCGCAAAGGCTTTGCGCGGCGGTGCTTTTAAGCCACGCACTTCACCTTATAGCTTTCAGGGTCTAGGTGAAGATGGCTTGAAATTACTAAAAGAGGTAGGGGAAGAGTTTGATTTAGTAACTGTTACCGAGGTCATGGATCCTCGTGATGTTTCTCTTGTGGCTAATTATGCAGATGTATTGCAGATCGGCGCAAGAAATATGCAAAATTTTAACCTTTTGAAAGAGGTGGGTGCAACTCGCAAACCCGTAATTTTAAAAAGAGGTATGATGTCTACGATTAAGGAATTCCTGATGTCAGCTGAATATATTCTTGCGGGTGGAAATTTTAACGTCATACTTTGCGAGCGGGGAATTAGGACCTTTGAGGACTATACGCGCAACACCTTGGACGTTTCCTGTATTGCTGTAATTAAAGACCTATCGCATTTGCCCATTGTCGTTGATCCTTCGCATGCAAGCGGTAAATGGGGCATTGTGCCTGCACTTGCCTTAGCTGGAATCGCTGCAGGTGCTGATGGTGTTTTGATTGAAGTGCACACTAATCCTGAAGAGGCCCTTTCTGATGGTGCACAATCTTTATTACCGGGAAGATTTAACGAACTAATGCCTAGAATGAGGGCTGTAGCAAAGGCAATTGGTAGGCAAATTTAAAATGTCAAAGAAGAAGATTAAGTTTAAAAAGGTGGCAATCATTGGCGTTGGTCTTATCGGCGGCTCCATTGCCCTTGCTTTGAAAAAGAGAAAATTGACTTCTGAGGTCATTGGGTTTTTTCGCAAACAAAGATCAGCAAGAAATGCCAGGAAATTAAAGATAGTAGATGCTGCTGCGTTTAGTTTTAAGCAGGCTGTGTATGAAGCAGATCTTATTGTACTGGCGACTCCAGTCGGGGTTATAAAGGAAAGCTTAGCCAGGATTATAAATTTTGCCAAGCCAGGTGCAATCTTGATGGATGTAGGCAGCACTAAGAAGGAGATTGTGGATTTAAGTAGCAGGCTCCTTTCAAAAAAAAGCATCTTTTTTGTTGGTGCGCATCCATTGGCTGGCTCGGATAAAAGCGGCCTATCGTTTGCAAAGGCAGATATGTTTAAAGATTCGATTTGTTTTCTTACTCCAACTAGAAAGACGAATAAGGCAGCTTTAGGAAAGGTGAAAAAGATCTGGCAGTCTCTCGGCGCCAAGATTATTATTACAGATAGTCGTAACCATGACCGAATAGTATCAATGACGAGCCATCTACCCCACATGATTTCCTTTGCTTTAATGAATTGCCTGTCTTATCGGGATTTATCTTTTTCTGGGAATGGCCTCAGAGATTGTACGCGACTCGCATCTTCTAGCGAAAAGATCTGGCGGGATATATGCTTAAGCAATAAAAGCGAAATATTAGGCGCCATTAAAAGGTTTAAAGAATCACTTTCTCTTCTTGCAAGGTTGCTAAAAACAGGAAGGTCTCGTCTTCTTCAAGCATATTTTAAAAAAGCAAAAAAAAGACGTGACAATCTCTAAATTGAACAAAACCCGCCCCAGAAAACCCAATCTCAAGGTTAAAATTATCACCATTGATGGTCCTGCTGGTGCTGGAAAAAGCACAGTAGCTAAACTTTTAGCGAAAAGGTTAGGCTATCTTTATTTGGATACAGGGGCAATGTATCGGGCTCTAACCCTGGCAGGCTTACGGCAAAAGGTCAATTTTCTGGAAAAGAAGGCACTTATACGTGTTGCCCGTAAGGCTCGTATCCAGCTTGTGAAAGGCGCTCGTTTTAGTTTAGATGTATATCTAGATGGCAAGCTTATTAATAGACAGATAAGAAGCCCTTTGGTTAGTTCCTTAGTTTCTTTTATTGCCTCCATAGGAGCAATCAGGCAGATTATGGGTAAATCACAGCGTGCTATGGGCCAGAAGCAAAATTGTGTAGTGGAAGGTAGAGATATCGGCACAGTAATTTTTCCCGATGCGTTTGTAAAGTTTTACCTTGATGCCTCTTTAGGCGTGCGAGGCAAACGCAGGTTTAAAGAACTGAAGATGAGAGACCCCTCAGTTTCGTGTCAAGATGTTAAAAAATCCATTCAATGTAGAGATAGAAACGATTTAACTCGAAGTTGCGGTCCTTTAAAAAGAGCGCATGATGCTATTTATGTTGATACTACAAGGCTTAGCATTAGCCAAGTGGTGGCCAGGTTGCAGGAAAAGGTTTTAAAGAAACAGTCTTGTAGCAAAAAAAAGAAAAACAAAAAAACAAAAAAATATTCTTGAAGTTTTATTCTTATACGACGCCATTAGATTATGGATAAAAAACTAATCAGAAATTTTTCCATTATTGCTCATATTGACCACGGAAAATCAACCCTGGCAGATAGAATACTAGAAATAACTAATGCGATTGATATAGGGCATAGTACTGATCAGGTATTGGATGATATGGAATTGGAGCGAGAGCGCGGCATTACAATTAAATCATCAGCAGTGCGCCTTAATTATAAAGGTAATGATGGTGCTGATTATATCCTCAACCTTATAGATACCCCTGGCCACGTTGATTTTACGTACGAGGTTTCTAAATCTATTCATGCCTGTGAGGGAGCTGTTTTAGTTGTTGATGCAACTCAAGGCGTTGAGGCACAGACATTGGCTAATTTTCACATAGCCAGAGAGCGAAACGTTAAGATTATCCCGGTCATAAATAAGATAGACATTGTAAATATAGATTTAGACCTAGTTCTTTCTCAAATGGTAGATATTCTAGGCTTTAAGGAAGAGGAGATAATTTTAGCTTCAGCAAAAGAAGGCACTGGTGTTAAAGAAATTCTAGATAGAATTGTTAAGGACGTTCCGGCACCTCAGGGTAATGCAGATGAGCCGACTCAGGCATTGATTTTTGACTCTTTTTATGATACTTTTAAAGGCGTTGTTGTATATGTTAAGATTGTAAACGGCTCACTAAAGCCTAAAGACAAAATTATATTAATGCATGAACAAAAAGAATATGAAGTAGAAAGCCTTGAGATTTCTACACCTGACTCATTAGAAGTTGATTCGCTTTCTGTGGGCGAAGTTGGTTCTTTGACTGCAAATATACGTCAGGCAAAGGATATTACTGTAGGCGATACAATAACTTGCCTTGAAAAAAAAGCAAAAGAGCCCTTGGCCGGATACAGAAAGATAAAACCACTTGTTTTCTGCGGTATATATCCGGTTAATGCCAAAGACTTTGGTCTCTTGCGTCAGGCCTTAGAAAAGCTCCATCTTAATGATGCCTCATTTGTTTATGAGCCAGAGAATTCATCTAGCTGCGGCTTTGGTTTTCGTTGCGGCTTTCTCGGTCTTCTTCATATGGAGATAGTTCAAGAGAGGCTAGAAAGAGAATATAACCTGGATTTGATCTTAACTGCCCCTAATGTTGTTTTTCGCTGTTTTACTAAAAATAAAGAGTTGGTAATTGTTGATAATATATCTAAATTACCAGAGCCACAAATGAGAGAGAGAGTTGAAGAGCCATTTATCAGAATGCTCATAGTATCTCCCAAGAAATTTATGGATAAAATATATGAACTCGCTAAGACCAGAAGAGGGATTTACAAGTCGAGCGAATATTTAGGCGAAGAGAGATTGGAATTGATTTTTGAAATGCCGTTAGCTGAAGTGATAGTTGATTTTTACGACCAGGTTAAATCAGTTACTAAAGGATATGGTTCTATTGATTATGATTTTATCGGATATCGCCCTGGAAGATTAGAAAAGTTAGATGTCATGATTAACGGCCAGGCCTTTGATAGTTTTTCACAGATCGTGCATAAGGATAAGGCTAGTCAGCTCGGAAAGAAACTGGTAATGAAGCTTAAGGAGTTTATTCCCAGACAACTTTTTGAGATCAGGGTGCAGGCTGCTATTGGTTCCCATATTGTTGCCTCAGAAAGACTGAGCCCTTTGGGAAAAAATGTAACTAGTAAATGTTACGGTGGTGATATTACCCGTAAACGCAAACTTTGGGAAAAGCAAAAGCAGGGAAAGAAACGCCTTAAACAATTCGGAAAAATTCAAATACCGCAAGAGGCATTTTTGGCAGCAATAAAGATACGTTAAGCAGATCTTAGAGAGTATAAATTACTAATAATCTAACTACGAGGTTGAGCAATGGCGAAAAAAAAGACGAGGAAAAATTCGGTTAAATCTGCAAGAAGAGAGTGGATAGAGGCAATTATTATTGCGTTTATCTTGGCATTGATTATTCGTACCTTTCTTTTACAGGCATTTAAGATTCCCAGTGGTTCAATGATACCAACGTTAAGGCCAGGTGACAGGATTTTGGTTAACAAGCTATTTTATGGTCCCAAGATACCTTTTTTAGGAGCAAGACTTCCGAGGTTAAAAGAGTTAAAAAGGGGGGAAGTAATCGTTTTTATCTATCCGCCCAGTGCAGGTAAGCGTAATTTTGAATCATTTAAGCAATACCTAAATGATGAAACTTCAGGACTTCTCTATAGACGGATGCTATCATTTTTTAAGGATACGCGAAGTAAAAGTTATATCAAGCGGCTGATTGGTTTGCCGGGCGAGGCTGTCCAGATTAAAAACGGCGATATTTATATCAATGATGAACTTGTTGAGAATAGCAGGATAAGGGCCAACACATATTTCAATGAAGGGCCCTATGGAGGGGCGGATCGAATAGTTGATATCCCTGATAATTCTTATTATTGTCTAGGTGACAATAGTAGCTCTTCGCGCGATAGCCGTTATTGGGGGTTTGTTAATGAAAGATTCTTAACTGGAAAGGCATTTTTGATTTATTGGCCACTTAATCGTATGAGGATAATCAGATAATGAGATATGCAAATAAGATATCTGCATTTAGAATTCTTACTATACCATTTTTAGTCGCTACTATTCTTTATTACACTCCGCAAAAAGACTATTTAAGGGTAATTGCGCTTGTTATTTTTTTCCTAGCAATTGTCTCTGATGTCCTTGATGGTCTCGTGGCTCGTATATATAAAGAAAAGACAAAATTAGGGCCTATTCTTGATCCTCTGGCGGATAAATTGCTGCTAATGAGTGCTTATATATTTTTATTTGCCAGAAGGGAGTTTTTTTTGGTTAAATTGCCGCTTTCAGTTGTGTTAGTTGTGATCAGCCGCGATGCAATTATACTCCTGGGAACATTTTTGATTTTTCTTGTACGCCAAGATATAAAAATCATCCCGACCTCCTGGGGTAAATTAACTACTTTTTTTCAGATGTCCACAATTGTAGTCATACTGCTTGAGTTTAAATATTCACATTTCTTATGGAATTTGGCTATTCTATTTACTGTTATTTCCGGCATTGATTATATCCGTAGAGGATTCAATCTATTTACTTTAAATGATGATAATATTACTAATCATAAGTAGTTATTTATTAGGTTCTATACCTACTGCTTATTTGTTGGGTGTGGTTCTAAAAGGCGTTGATATTCGCAAGCTTGGCTCTGGCAATATTGGGGCAACAAATGCATTTAGGGTTCTTGGCAAATCAATAGGTATTACTGTATTGTTTTTTGATGTGTTTAAGGGGTTCTTTGCTTCAGCTGTTTTAGCTTCTGGCGTCTACCCTTTAGTCATAAGCAGGGATGTCTGGAGGATAATTCTTGGGATGATTGTGATCATCGGCCATATCTGGCCGGTATTTTTGAGCTTTAAAGGAGGAAAGGGGATTGCTACAACCTTAGGAGTGCTTTTGGGGCTTATGCTTTCGATCAGTGATTTAAGGCTTGTTTTACTTATTAGCGTCTGTGTTTGGACTGTTATTTTTCTATCAACTGGTTTTGTCTCTTTGGCATCTATTTCTAGCGCCATAGTACTTCCAGTAGCAACATTTTTCCTAGTAGATTCAAGAGAAATATTTACTTTTTCTCTCATTGTTGCCTTTTTTGCAATAATTAGCCATAAGTCTAATATTTATAGGCTGTTAGGTAAAAAGGAGGGTAGGGCAAAATTGCCTTGGTTGAGACGTTGACGTAACCCTCTTTATGTGTTATACTTAGAATAAGATATTTTTTTATGTACTTAATAAAGACTTTAAAAAAGTTTCCTAAATACCTAGAGGCAAGAACAATGAAAGAAGTTCTTCTTAAAAACATTTCATCAATAGACAAGAGACGCAAGCTATTTTCAAGTTGCGTTATAAACCAGGGCAAGGACTATATCACCACGACCAGGAGAAAATATATCTATCTCGTCAAGAAAATCAAGCATTCTTATAAGAAGAATTTCCAAACACACGTCTTTATCAATAAACAGCGAGATAGCAGGAAGCATATGCAGAAATTCAACTGCCTGCTTAAAGGTGCTTTCTATGCCTGCGGTACAGATTGCTTCTACTTAATTAGGTATGCTCATTCCTTAGAAGTTGAACGCAAAATTCTCACCATTTAGCTTTCCCAAAAAAAGATAAATTTCTCCTTGACAGAATCTATAAGTCTGTGTACAATAAGGACTTTGTGTAATCTGCCCCTGTAGCTCAGTAGGTAGAGTACGTCCTTGGTAAGGACGGGGTCACCGGTTCAATTCCGGTCGGGGGCTATAAGTGCGGCAATATAAATTTTATGCGTGAAAATATTACATTACAATGTAGTGAATGTCGACGGAAAAACTATACATCGACAAAAAATAAAAGGCTTCATACAGAAAAATTAGCGCTGAAAAAATATTGTAATTTTTGTCGTAAACATACTCAACACAAGGAAATAAAGTAATTGCAATTTTTATGCCCCAACGAAACTGGGGGCGTCCGTTAACTGGCTAAACGGCGGGTCTCCAAAACCCGAACTGTAGGTTCGAGTCCTGCCGCCCCCGTTAATTAAAATCATTCATTATGGATTTTATATTTGCGAATTTTTCTAAAATTTTCTTTGGCATTGCTGGCGGTGTCTTACTTTTTTTTGTTATAAAAAACTTCGCAAAGGTAGCAAAGTTTCTTCTTCAGGTGCGCACCGAGTTGGTCAAGGTTTCCTGGCCGACGCGAAAAGAGGTTATGGCTGCAACAGTAATAATCCTTGTATTGACTGGATTTTTGACAGCTTATGTAGGTTCAGTTGATTTGGCGTTATCAAAAATTTTGAGCATTTTCCTAAAATGACGACCCTAGATATCGGTTTTTGAAGTGAGATTATGAAGAAGTGGTATATTATCCATACGCAGACAGGTTCGGAAGAGAAGGCCAAGAAAAGCCTAGTGAATAAGATAAAAACTGCAGGACTTACTGATTTAATTTCCGAAGTTCTTATCCCCACTGAGCAAATCTCTGAAATCCGCGCTGGTAAAAGACGTGTTTCGCAAAGGAAGTTCTTTCCAGGTTATCTCTTGGTGCATATGGAATTAAACGACAATACCTGGTTTTTGATTAAAAACACTCCTGGCATTACAAGTTTCATCGGAATGGGCAGAAGGCCTTCAGCCCTTAAGGAAAAAGAGGTTGAGTCAATACTGTCGCGCTCTCGCGATTCTGAGGTTAAGCCTAGTCTTAAGGTAATTTTTGAAGCAGGTGAAGCTGTAAGGATTGTTGACGGCCCGTTTATTAATTTTAACGGCACTATTGATGAGGTACAGCCTGAAAAAGGAAAACTCAAGGCAAGTGTGTCAATTTTTGGTCGCGCAACACCTGTTGAACTTGAATATTGGCAGGTAGAGAAAGTTTAACGTAGGAATAGTATTAATTGGATTGGAATAAGTGATGGCAGTTAAAAAGAGAAAGATTAAGAAAAAGATTATTGCCCAGGTTAAGTTACATGTTCCGGCAGGAGCAGCTAATCCTGCGCCTCCAGTAGGTCCGGCCTTAGGTCAACATGGTATAAATATAATGCAGTTCTGCAAGTCTTTTAACGATATTACCAAGGATAGAGAGGGTTTGATTTTACCGGTAGTGATCAGTCTCTATGAGGATAGGACATTTGACTTTATTATCAAAAGCCCGCCTTCATCGATTTTACTTAAAAGGGCCTGTAATTTGGCAAAGGCTTCAGGAACAGCGGGAAAGGAAAAGATCGCCACAATCTCCAAAAAAGAAATTAGGGATATCGCCAAGCAGAAGCTAAAGGATTTAAATACAAGTGATATTGACACAGCAATGAAGATTATCGAAGGCACGGCACGTAGCATGGGCATAGCTATTGATAGCAAGGCTTAAGATGAAAAAAATAAGCAAGAGGTTAAAAGAGGCTCATAAGGAAATTGAAAAAGGCAAAACCTATTCAATTTCAGAAGCCATCTTGAAGATAAAAAAGCTGCCAAAGGTAAAGTTTGATGAGAGCCTTGATTTGGCAATAAGTTTAAGTATTGATCCTAAGAAAACTGATCAGTTAGTTAGGGGTACGGTGGTGCTTCCGCATGGCACTGGAAAGAAAAGGCGCGTGTTAGTGTTCTGCAAAGGAGAAGCCGAGGCCGCTGCTAAAGAGGCAGGTGCAGATTTGGTCGGTGCTGCCGAGCTTATAGAAAAGGTGGCTAAGGGTTTTCTGGATTTTGATTGCGTAGTCGCTACACCCGAAATGATGAAGGATGTAAGTCGGCTTGGGAGGGTTCTTGGTCCGCGCGGTTTAATGCCTAGTCCAAAGACAGGCACAGTGACTAATGATATTAAGGGCATAATTAAAGAATTGAAGGCTGGAAAAATTGAATTTCGCGTAAATAAACAAGGTGGTTTGCATGTAACCATTGGCAAGGCCTCATTTCCTGAAAGCTCTTTAGAAAATAATTTCAAGGTATTTTTTGATGCCCTCAATCAGGCTAGACCGAATACACTCAAAGGGCAATTTATTAAATCCTTATTCATTTCAACCTCTATGGGGCCTGGATTTAGGCTAAAAGTATAATATGTTAAAGGTAGCTGAAAAACCAACTAGAGTAGGTTATATTTATCGAGACGCGATTGTAAACAAATTAAATGCTGCTTACGAATCGCATTCAAGTTTAATTGCTGTAAATCTCAATAAAGTAAACACGCGGGATTTAATTCAATTGCGCAAGAGCTTAAATGATAAGGCCTCCACATTATTAATAACCAAGTTATCGCTTTTTAAGAGATTTCTTAAGGGGATAAAGAAGGAAAAATTGCTTGATGAGTCTTGCACTTGCGCAGGCCTGGTATTTGTCGGCGATGATATCGTTGCTACTACAAAGGCGCTGGCAGAATTTGTCAAGGAGCATACGGAATTTAAGTTATTGGCCGGTATCTTAGATGATAAAGATATCTCAAGTGCGGAGCTTGCGGATATTGCAAAACTTCCTGGAAGGGTTGGGCTAATTGCAAAAGGGGTTATTGCAATGAAGTTTCCCTTAATAAAGTTTAGGGCAGTTTTAGAGCAACTTACGAGAAAGCTATTACTTTGCCTGATTTCTGCAAAGGAACAAAAGCAAGTAAAAGATAAAAAGGTTGAAGTACAAGATAAAAAAGAAGATAGACAGTAACGGTTAATTATTCAAGGAGGACGAAAGATGGCTAAAGTTGAAGACGTTATCAAAACTATTGAAGGCTTAAGCGTTCTTGAGCTTTCAGACCTGGTAAAGGCATTAGAGGATAAGTTTGGTGTTGCGGCAATGCCTGCGATGGCCATAGCCGGGGCTGCTGCGGGAGCAGCTGCTGAGGAAGAAGAAGAGAAAACGACGTTTAACGTTGTCCTAACAGAGGTTGGTGCAAACAAAATTCAGGTCATTAAAGAAGTTCGCGTCTTAACAACCCTGGGGCTTAAAGAGGCCAAGGACCTTGTGGATTCAGCTCCTAAGCCGGTTAAAGAAAATGTCCCTAAGGATGAGGCTAACGAAATCAAGAAGAAGCTCGAGGCAGTAGGGGCTAAAGTAGAATTAAAGTAAGATTTCTCTGGTTTAACAAAAACAAAATTTTACTGTAATCAATTTCTAAACTATGAAAAAAACGAAAAGTTTCGGAAAGCTAAAAGAGATTTTTCCTATTCCTAATTTGTTGGATGTACAGCTTGAGGCCTATAATAACTTTCTCCAGATGGAGGTAAACCCTCGCAAAAGAAATTCAGTAGGACTACAGGAAGTCTTTGAGGAAATTTTTCCAATTCAAAGCTACGACAATAAATATCAGTTAGAGTTTATATGCTACACAATAGGAAAGCCCAAGTATTGCGTTGAAGAGTGCAGGCGAAGGTCAGTGAGCTATGCTGGCGTACTTAAAGTTAAATTGAGGCTCATTTCTCCTAAAGAGACAAAGGAACAAGAGGTATATTTTGGTGATATACCCCTGATGACTGAAAACGCCACTTTTATTATAAACGGAGACGAAAGAGTAATCGTTAGCCAGATTCAGAGGTCTCCCGGGGTATCCTTTGAAAGCGAAGAACATCCAACGGGAAAAAGTCTATTCTTTGGTAGAATAATTCCCTATCGAGGCGCCTGGCTTGAATTTAAAGCAGATCTTTCAGATACGATAATTGCCTATGTGGATAGAAAACGTAATTTTCCGGCAACGCAAATTTTGAGAATATTCGGATATGCAACTGATGAAGAAATAAAGAAGGCCTTTCCCAGTCCCACCTCAGAATTAATAAAAAACACATTAGAAAAAGATTTTACAAAAACACGCGAAGAAGCCCTCATGGACTTTTACCGTAAATTGCGTCCTACTGAGCCGGTTACGCAAGAAGCGGCTGAGGCGCTCTTTACTCGTCTATTCCAAGATAACAAACGTTATGATTTGGAAAAGGCAGGACGATTTATTCTCAATCGCAAATTAAACCTGAATGTTTCATTATCCAAACGGATGCTGGATAAGGAAACAATTATCTCGGTAATTAATTATTTAATTGGGTTGAAATCAGGAAAAGGTAGCATAGATGACATTGACCATCTTGGTAATCGCCGCGTGAAAACAGTAGGGGAATTAGTTCAAAACCAGGTTCGTATTGGCCTGGCGCGTCTGGAGCGTCTGGTGCGGGAGAGGATTGCAATATTAGGTGATATTGAGAATCTATCAGTGCACCATCTGATTAATTCCAAACTACTTTCCAGTCAGATAAGAGATTTCTTCGGTAGAAGTCAACTTTCCCAATTTATGGATCAAGTTAATCCTTTATCCGAATTAACGCATAAAAGGAGACTTAGCGCATTAGGTCCAGGTGGATTATCACGTGAGCGTGCAGGCTTTGAGGTAAGAGATATCCACTCTTCTCATTACGGACGCGTATGTCCTATTGAGACGCCAGAAGGACCAAACATCGGTTTAATTTCTTCACTCACTATATATGCGCGTATCAATGAAATAGGCTTAATTGAAACACCTTACCGTAGAGTAGAAGCAGGCAAGGTAACGCGGAAAATCGAATATCTGACAGCTGATGTTGATGAGGATAAGATTATTGCTCAGGCAAATGCAAGGATTGATAAAGATAATACCTTTGTTGAGAAAGCCGTCTCTTGTAGATGTAAAGGAGATTTCCCAAAGGTCGAACCAAAAAAGATCCAATATATGGATGTTTCGCCGCGACAGTTATTTTCAGTTGCTACTTCATTAATTCCTTTTCTTGAACACGATGATGCAAACCGAGCTTTAATGGGTTCGAACATGCAGCGACAAGCAGTGCCTTTGCTGTTTGCTGACATCCCTCTTGTTGGTACTGAAATGGAAGGCCGTGTAGCTGTTGATTCAGGAGCTGTAGTAGTCGCAAAAAATAGTGGCCGGGTAAGTTCTGTTGATTCAGAGCGCATTACGATTGGTCGAGAAACGTACAATTTAAATAAATTCATTCGTTCTAATGCCAATACCTGCTTGCGTCAACGTCCGATTGTTAAATTAGGCCAAAATGTTGAAGCCGGCGAGGTTATTGCTGATAGTATGGCAACAAGCGATGGTCAGTTAGCCTTGGGAAAAAATGTACTTGTAGCCTTTATGCCATGGCGTGGTTTTAACTTTGAAGACGCTATTCTGATGAGTGAGAATGTGCTTAAGAATGATCTCTTTACTTCAGTTCACATTGAGCGTTTCGAAGTGGAAGCAAGGGAAACTCGGCTTGGTAACGAAGAGATAACTGCGGATATTCCCAATGTTAGTGAGGAGTCTCGCAGGAATCTAGATGAAAATGGCATTGTCCGTGTTGGCGCTGAAGTTAGGCCAGATGATATTCTGGTAGGCAAGGTTACCCCCAAGACAGAGTCTGAACTTTCACCTGAAGAGAGGCTATTGCGAGCCATATTCGGAGAGAAGGCAGGAGATGTCAGGGATACTTCCCTAAATGCGTCTCCGGGAATTTCAGGCGTTGTAGTTGATGTTCAGATTTTTGCTCGTAAAGAACGCGGCCGCAAATCTAAAGAGGGCAAAAGAAAGGAATTGGCCAAGATGCGCCAGATCAAAGATTACTATGGACAGGAGATCTCCTATATTGAGCAAGAAAAAATAAAAAAACTTTGTCGCATTTTAGGAGTTGATAAGAAGAAACTGCTTAAGATTGACTTAAGCTCTCATGATCGCGCTCAGGCTGTTGCTGAAATTTTCGATGAACAGGTCAAAGTCTTGATTGCAGAACAAGAACAGGAGATCGAAAAGGTAAAACGCGGAGATGAATTACCTGCAGGCGTACTAAAAAGAGTTGTAGTTTATATTGCCATGAAGAGGAGGTTGTCTGCAGGAGATAAGGTTGCTGGTAGGCATGGAAATAAAGGGGTTGTAGCTAAGATTTTACCAGAAGAGGACATGCCTTTTACAGAAGATGGCACGCCAATAGATTTGGTATTAAATCCTTTAGGAGTGCCGAGTCGTATGAATGTGGGTCAGATTTTAGAGACACATTTAGGCTGGGCAGCTCAAGCCTTAGGATTAAAGGTCACCAGTCCGATTTTCGATGGCACCACTGAGGCAGAGATTAAACAGATGTTGTCTGAAGCTGGTTTACCAGAAGATGGAAAGATTACTCTTTATGACGGCCATACAGGAGAACCATTCCATCAGAAGGTGACTGTGGGATATATCTATATGATGAAGCTTATTCATCTTGTTGAGGAAAAGATTCATGCTCGTTCCATTGGTCCTTATTCATTAGTTACACAGCAGCCCTTAGGGGGGAAGGCACAATTCGGCGGCCAGCGCTTTGGTGAAATGGAGGTTTGGGCGCTTGAGGCATATGGAGCAGCATACACCTTGCAGGAAATGCTAACAGTGAAAAGTGATGATGTTACTGGAAGGACTAGGATTTATGAGGCAATTGTTAAAGGTGAACAACGTCTTAAGCCAGGCATTCCTGAGTCGTTCAATGTTCTAATTAAAGAACTTCAGGGTCTTGGTTTGGATGTAACTGTGGGAAAGTCCAAGGCAAATAATTAAACGAATATAAATTGGAGCTGAAATGCAACAAGATAATGTTCAATTTGACAACATAGCAATAAAAATTGCATCTCCCAGTGCGATTTTTTCCTGGTCTTCTGGAGAGGTAAAAAAGGCCGAGACCATAAATTACAGAACGCTAAAACCTGAAAAGGACGGACTCTTTTGCGAAAAGATATTTGGTCCTGTGCGTGACTGGGAATGTAACTGCGGAAAATATAAGGGTATCAAATTTAAAGGAATTACCTGCGACCGTTGCGGCGTGAGTATTGATCGTTCAAGCACAAGACGTGTAAGAATGGGTAGTATTGAATTGGCAACGCCCGTATCGCATATCTGGTTTTTTAAGGCTGTTCCATCAAGACTTTCGGCGATGCTTGATCTATCGTTGCGGGATTTAGAAAAGATTATTTATTATGAAGAATATGTTGTCATTGATCCGAAAGACACGCCTCTGAAGAAAAGAGAACTTCTCTCTGAGGATAAATATCAGCAGTGTCTTGAAAAGTATGACCAGGGATTTGATGCTAAGATTGGAGGCGAAGCGTTATTAGCCTTGCTTAAAGATCTTGATCTGGATAATAGCTGTAGGAAACTGCGAAAGCAGATAGAGGATTCAAAAGGCGGCGCCAGTGCACAGCGGCTTGTTAAAACTCTTAAAATCATTGATGATTTTCGTAAATCAGGCAATAAGCCAGAGTGGATGGTTCTTTCTGTCTTGCCTGTTATTCCGCCTGATTTAAGACCGCTTGTACCGCTTGATGGGGGTAGATTTGCCACCAGTGATTTAAATGATCTCTACAGAAGAGTAATAAATCGCAATAATCGTCTAAAGAAATTGCTGGATTTGAACGCGCCTGATATTATTATTCGTAATGAGAAGCGAATGCTACAGGAAGCTGTTGATGCCCTTTTGGATAACGGCAGGCATGGCAGGCCTGTTTTAGGTTCGAATAATCGTCCCTTGAAGTCTCTGTCTGATATGCTTAAAGGAAAACAAGGTAGATTTAGGCAGAATTTACTAGGTAAGCGCGTTGATTATTCTGGTCGTTCTGTCATTGTTGTTGGCCCTGAACTCAAATTGCATGAATGCGGTATACCTAAATATATGGCATTAGAGTTATTCGAGCCCTTTATTATAAGAAAACTGCGTGAAAGAGATATAGTTCATACGATTAAAGGTGCCAAGAGGCTGGTTGAACGCGCCAAAACTGAAGTCTGGGATATTTTAGATGAAGTAATTAAGGACCACCCTGTATTACTTAATCGTGCTCCCACGTTGCATAAGTTAAGCGTCCAAGCCTTTCAACCTGTTTTGACCGAAGGCAAGGCCATAAGGATTCACCCTTTAGTCTGCGCAGCTTTTAATGCTGATTTTGACGGAGATCAAATGGCAGTTCATGTTCCACTCTCTACTGAGGCTCAGCTTGAGGCCAAGCTTATTATGCTCTCAATTAATAATATCTTTTCTCCTGCTGATGGAAGGCCAATAGCAACGCCAACGCAGGATATTATTATTGGCTGCTATTTTATGACGAAAATAAAACCGAAGTCAAAAGGAGAGGCCAAGGTTTTTTCCACGCCTGACGAGGCTGTTATTGCCTTTAATGATAATTGTATTGAATTGCATTCACGTATTAAAGTAAGACTGGATTTGAAAAAAAATAAGATTTTAGATATATACAATGATTTCAATCAAATTAAAAATCTATCGGCAAATAGTGTCATCATTGAGACTACAGTAGGTAGAATCATATTCAATCAGGTTTTACCTAAAGACTTTGGTTTTGTTAATACGACCCTGAATAAGAGCAAGATCGGAAATATTGTTTCTGAATGCTATAAGCGTTTTCATCGTACAGAAACAGTACAATTATTAGATAAGCTTAAGCAGCTTGGTTTTGAATATGCAACATTAGCAGGTCTTTCGATTAGTATCGATGATTTGACGATTCCCAAAGGCAAAGAGACCTGTCTTGATAAAGCAAAAGAGGAGACGCGCAGGGTTGAGGAACAGTATCGGCGCGGTATTATTACCAAAGGTGAGCGCCACAATAAGATTATTGACATCTGGACCCATACTACAGATGAAATTTCTGATTTACTTTTTGAGGACTTTAGTCCATTTAATCCGATATTTATGATGGCAGATTCTGGAGCGCGAGGTTCGAAGTTGCAGATTCGTCAGCTGGCTGGTATGCGTGGCTTGATGGCTAAGCCTTCAGGGGAAATTATCGAAAGTCCGATCACTGCTAATTTTAGAGAGGGCTTGACTGTTTTGGAGTATTTTATATCTACACACGGAGCGCGCAAAGGCCTAGCAGATACTGCTCTAAAGACAGCTGATGCAGGTTATTTAACTCGACGTTTGGTCGATGTCGCACAAGAGGTTATTGTTAATGGATTAGATTGCGGAACATTAAACGGCATCACAGTTTCTGCTATTATCGAAGGTAATGAAGTGGTTGTTTCTTTGAAGGAAAGAATTGTAGGTAGGGTTGCCTTGGATAATGTAGTTGATGTTATTACTGATGAGACGATTATTACCTCAGGTGAGGAGATTGTTGTTGAAAAGGCTGAAATCATCGAGCGACTTGGAATTGAAAAAATTCGCATTAGAAGCGTTTTGACTTGTGAATCAGAGCGCGGCGTATGCGTAAAATGTTATGGTACTAATTTAGCTACTGATCGTCTTGTAGAACTGGGTGAGGCAGTTGGCGTTATTGCTGCTCAGTCTATTGGTGAGCCGGGAACGCAGCTTACGATGCGCACATTTCATATTGGTGGTACTGCCTCTCGCATTGTTGAGCAATCAGCCGTTAAAAGTCGCAATAAAGGCATTATTAAATATCATAATCTGCGCACTGTTAGCAAGAAGAAGGAATTCGTTGTTCTTAATCGCAATGGTTTCGTAAGCATTAATGACGCTCAAGGAAGGGAATTAGAACGTTATGCTGTTGTACAAGGGGCATTTCTTTCGTTCAAAGATGAACAGCAGATAGAAAAAGGCGTTGCCTATATTCGTTGGGATCCTTACACATCACCTATTTTAACTGAAGTTTCAGGTACAGTAAAATATGAAGAGATTGAGGAAGACGTAACCATAAGAAAAGAACTAAATGTGGTAACAGGGGCTGTTGAGTTCATTGTTGTTGAGCATAAGGCAGAGTATCATCCGCAAATAATAATCCTGAATAACAAAAAAGAGGTTTTAGGTATATATCCTATTCCGGCTGGGGCACATATCCTTGCTAAGGATGGAGAAAACGTTGAGGCTGGCGACCTACTCGCGAAGATTCCGCGCACGATTATCAAAACTAGAGATATTACTGGAGGCCTTCCCAGGGTAGCAGAGCTTTTTGAGGCACGCAAGCCTAAAGACCCTGCAATCATAACAGAAATCGATGGATTTGTTGAATTTGGAGAAACCAAAAAAGGCCAAAGAATGATAGTCGTTCGTTCTCCTACAGGCATGAAATGCGAATATGCTATTCCGGCTGGCAAACATCCAAACGTCTACAAGAGCGACCGTGTTGTTGCAGGTCAACAGCTGACTGATGGTCCAGTCGTACCGCAGGACATATTGCAGGTTTGCGGCGATAAGGTTTTGCAAGAATATCTGGTTAATGAAGTCCAGGAGGTATATCGCTTGCAGGGTGTACAAATTAATGATAAGCACATCGAACTTATAATCAGGCAGATGTTGAAAAAAGTGCGCATCGAAAATGCGGGTGATACAGAATTTTTAACCGGCCAACACGTAGACAAATGGAGATTCAAGCAGGAAAATGAAAAAGTAATGAAGAAAGGTGGCAGACCAGCATCAGCGACTCCCTTGCTTTTAGGAATAACAAAGGCATCATTGACAACAGAAAGTTTTATTTCTGCAGCAAGCTTTCAGGAGACAACGCGAGTATTAACAGAGGCGGCTGCTTCAGGAAAGGTTGATTTTCTTTACGGGTTGAAGGAAAACGTTATTGTTGGCCACCTGATTCCTGCTGGAACAGCTGCTGTGAATGATAACGAGGTTATTTTGGAAAAATTAGGCGCTTCCCAAGAAGTTGATAAGGAAAAGAAAGACTTGGAAGCTTTAGTAGCATCTAAGGAATAATTATATGCCAACAATTTCCCAATTAATTAGAAAACGAAGGGTAGCCAAAAAAAAGAAGACAAAATCACCTGCGTTAATGGGATGTCCGCAAAGAAGAGGCGTATGTCTGCAGGTACGAACAATGACACCTAAAAAACCAAATTCGGCTTTGCGTAAGATTGCCCGTGTCAGGTTGACTACTACTAGTGAGGTATCAGCCTATATACCAGGCGAAGGGCATAATCTTCAGGAACACTCAATTGTATTAGTTCGCGGCGGCAGGGTTAAGGATTTACCAGGTGTTAGATATCATATAGTGCGTGGTTCGCTGGATACTCTGGGAGTTGCAAATAGAAAGAAATCGCGTTCCAAATATGGAGCAAAAAGGCCTAAACAATGAGAAGGAAATCAAAATCTAAAAAAGAATTATTACCTGATCCAAAATACAAAAGTCGGGTTGTAACTAAATTTATAAATATGCTAATGCATGAAGGCAAGAAATCTGTCGCAGAGAGGATTCTTTACGGTTCGTTGGAGATTTTACAGAAAAAGACAAACGAAGATGCAATAAAGGCGTTAAATAAATCTATTGAAAATGCTCGGCCGCGTCTTGAGGTTAAGCCTCGACGTGTTGGCGGCGCAACCTATCAGGTACCTATAGAGGTGAATCAGGCTAGGGGTACGGCCTTGGCCTTGCGATGGATACGAGATTTCGCACGCTCTAAAAAGGGCAGGACAATGCAGTTGCGATTGGCTGAGGAACTCTTCTCTGCTTATAAAGGGGAAGGCGCAACAATAAAGAAAAGAGATGACACTCACAAAATGGCAGAGGCAAACAAAGCCTTCGCTCACTTTAGATGGTAATTTGAACTTATTAAAAGAGATGTCAAAAGAGAACGATTTAGGCAATATAAGAAATATTGGGATCATCGCCCATATTGACGCAGGAAAGACTACAACTACCGAGCGTATGCTTTTTTATTCGGGGAAGATTTATAAAATTGGCGAGGTAGATTCAGGTACGGCGACTATGGATTGGATGCCTCAGGAGCAGGAAAGGGGCATAACTATTACGGCTGCGGCAACAACGATTCTTTGGAAGACCAAAAGAATCAATATTATTGATACGCCTGGCCATGTCGACTTTACGATTGAAGTCGAACGTTCGCTTAAAATTTTAGATGGCTGTGTTGTTATCTTTTGTGCTGTTGGAGGAGTTGAATCTCAGAGCGAGACAGTATGGCGGCAAGCAGACCATTATAAGGTTCCCAGGATTGCATTTATAAATAAGATGGATAGAATGGGAGCTGATTTCTTCAATGTAGTCAATGAGGTAAAGGAACGCTTGAATAAACATGTTGCTCCAATACAGTTGCCAGTTGGAAAGGAAGAAAGCTTCGAAGGAATTATTGACTTGATCTCAGGCAAATTCGTTAAATCTCAGGATGATTTAGGCATAAAATTAGATTATTTGCCTATCCCTGATGATTTGCAATCGTTTTTTTCTCAACACCGTAACAACTTAATAGAAAAGCTTGCTGAGGTTGATGATCATATTATGAATAAATTCGTTCATAGCGAAGAGGTGACTACAGAGGAGATCAAGCAAGCAATAAGAGAGGCGGTTATAAATAATAAATTTGTTCCGATATTATGTGGCTCTTCTTTTAAGAATAAAGGAGTTCAGCTTTTACTTGAGGCAGTATGCGACTATTTGCCTTCGCCTTTAGATTTGCCGCCGATTAAAGGCATAGAGCCAAAGAGCGGCGAATATGAAGAAAGGATAGCCTCTGATCATGCTCCAATGTGTAGCCTATGCTTTAAGATTATAACCGATCCGTATGTCGGTAGACTAAATTATGTCAGGGTTTATTCTGGGGTATTAAAGTCTGGCAGTTACATATATAATGCTATGCAACGTTGTCGAGAGCGGGTGAGCAAAATCGTTCAGATGCATGCTAATAAACAGCAAATTGTTGATGAGCTTTCAACAGGTGATATCGGAGCAGTTGTGGGATTAAAAGAAGTAAGATCAGGTGATACCTTAACAGATGAATCTTATCCAATCCTTTTGGAATCAATGCATTTTCCTAAACCAGTAATCTCATTGGCAATTGAGCCCAAGACTAAAATTGATCAGGATAAATTAGGTATGTCGCTTAAAAAACTTGAAGAGGAAGATCCTTCTTTTCGTGTCACGTATAATTCTGAGACTGGTCAGACTGTAATTTCAGGCATGGGTCAGCTGCATTTAGAGATTGCTGTAAATAGGTTACTTCGTGAATTCAATGTTGAAGCAAACGTAGGCAGGCCGCAGGTGGCTTATAACGAAACAATTACAAAAAAGGTGAATTCTGTGGGAAAGTTTGTCAAGCAAACTGGTGGGCACGGCCAATATGGACACGTGGTTATTACGATGGCACCTTCAGAGGCCAAAGGTAGTGGCGTTACCTTTACTGATAGAATTAAATCCGGCGCAATACCCAGAGAATTTATCCCATCTGTTAAAAAAGGTATATTAGAGTCTGCTAAGAGTGGGGCAATTGCCGGCTTTGCAGTAACTGATATTGATGTAGAGCTAGTTGATGGTTCATTCCACGAAGTAGATTCTTCTGAGATTGCTTTTAAGATGGCCGCAGCGATTGCCTTTCGTGACGGTATGAGAAAGGCGAATGCTGTCTTACTTGAACCGATAATGGATGTTGAGGTTGTTACTCCTTTTGAATTTTTAGGCCAGGTTATTAGTGATTTAAACGGGAGGCGGGGGCGCGTAATAGCGTTAGGTCAACGTGTAAATGTACGCACTGTACGCGCTGATGTACCGTTGGCAGAACTTTTTGATTATGCTAATGCCTTGCGTTCTTTAACCCAAGGTCGTGCATCCTATACTATGGAGCCCTCTTATTATTCAGAGGTGCCTTCACATATAAAAGAGAAAATAATGTACGCAACATCGACAGGTGCTTAATTTCAAGGAGAGTAGACGAAGAAAATGAGGAGGTATTTTTATGGCTAAGGAAAAATTTGTAAGAACTAAACCCCATATTAACATCGGCACTATTGGCCACGTTGATCATGGGAAGACAACTCTTACTTCTGCTATCACGCTTGCTTTGAGCAAGGCTGGTTTTGCAGAGGCAAAAAGCTACGAACAGATTGATAACGCACCAGAGGAAAAAGAGAGAGGTTTGACAATCAATATCTCTCATGTAGAATACCAGACAGAAAAGCGACATTATGCGCATATCGACTGTCCTGGACACGCTGATTATATTAAGAATATGATTACCGGCGCGGCTCAGATGGATGGCGCTATCCTTGTTGTTTCAGCTGCAGATGGCGCAATGCCTCAAACTCGAGAGCACATTCTTCTTGCGCGTCAGGTTAATGTTCCATCCTTGGTAGTCTTCTTGAATAAGGTTGATCAGGTAGAAGATAAAGAGCTGCTGGATTTGGTGGAGCTAGAAATCCGTGATTTGCTTAATAAATATAAGTTTCCTGGGGATAAAACTCCGATCATAAAGGGAAGTGCCCTTAAAGCTATGGAAGCAGGCGGAGATCCCAATAATGAAGCCGTGAAACCTATATTAGAGCTGATGAAGGCTGTAGATGAATTCATTCCTGCTCCGAAAAGAGAAACAGATAAGCCGTTTTTGATGGCTATTGAAGACGTCTTTTCAATTTCTGGCCGTGGAACTGTTGGCACAGGAAGGATCGAAAGAGGCATTGTCAAGATTAATGAGGAAGTTGATATCGTAGGTTTGAGACCAGAAATCCACAAGACTGTTGTTACGGGAATTGAAATGTTTCGTAAACTTCTTGATGAAGGTCAAGCTGGAGATAACGTAGGATTGCTTTTACGCGGCGTAGAAAAAAATGATTTAGAAAAAGGGATGGTTTTGGCAAAACCAGGTTCAATAACCCCTCATACAAAATTTAAATCTCAAGTGTATATACTCAACAAAGAAGAAGGCGGAAGGCACACACCGTTCTTTGCTGGTTACAGGCCACAATTTTATTTCCGCACGACTGATGTTACAGGTTCAGTCAAACTACCACAAGGCGTAGAGATGGTTATGCCAGGTGATAATATTGAACTAGAGGTAGAGTTGATTATACCTGTTGCCGTTGAGAAAGAGACTCGCTTTGCAATCCGTGAAGGTGGACATACGGTTGGTGCAGGCGTGGTTAGCGAAATTATAGCATAAGGTTAGATTAGCGCTGATTTTTCTGAATCAGTGTAAGAAGGAAGATTTTAATGCAAAAGATAAGGATACGTCTTAAGGCATTTGATCACCGATTGCTGGATCAATCAACAATTGAAATTGTTGAGGCAGCAAAAAGAACGGGGGCAAAGGTTTCAGGTCCGATTCCCTTGCCTACCAAAAAAGAGCTCTATACTGTTCTAAAGTCTCCGGTGATTGACAAGAAAGCCAGAGAACAATTTCAACTGGCCACGCATAAGCGTTTAATTGAGCTAATAGAGCCTACAGCAAAAACAGTGGATGCCTTAAGGAAGCTCAACCTTCCTTCTGGTGTTGATGTGGAGATCAAATAAGATATGCAAACTTGTGGCATTTTAGGAAGAAAGCTTGGCATGACGCAGGTTTTCGATGAGAATGGAACATGCATTGCTGTAACCCTGATTGAGGCCGGTCCCTGCGTAGTACTTAAAAGCTATTCAAAGGGTGATATTTTTAAGCTTCAGTTGGGATTTGAGGATGTAAAAAAGACTTCTAAAGAAAACCGCATCAAGAAGCCACAATTAGGGCAATTTCGAAAAATAAAGGTTGCACCTAAAAGGATTATCAAAGAAGTAAAATTTTCTTCTAAAGAAGTGCCGGCAATTGGCTCCGAAATCACCGCCGATATTTTTAAAAAAGGTGACTATGTTGACATAAGAGGGACCTCTATTGGGAAAGGTTTTCAAGGAGGTATGAAGCGCTGGCATTGGGCGGGTGGATTCAAAACGCATGGTTCAACTAGCCATCGTCGTGTTGGTTCAATAGGTGCAAGTGCCTATCCATCTCGCGTTGTTAAAGGCCATCATATGCCCGGACATATGGGCAACAGAAAAGTAACCACACAAAATATTAAGGTTATAGAAGTGGTGGCGGGAGATAATCTATTGGTTGTGAAAGGCGCTGTGGTAGGACATAAGAATAACCTGCTTGTAATTCAAAAGGCAATAAAGAAGCATGGACAAATAAAAGACAATGAAACAAAATAAGGTTTTAGCAAAAGAAATAGCGCTACAGGATATTAGCGGAAAAGAAATAGACAAGATTAAGCTGCCGAAGATATTTTCGGATGTAGACGTTAAGCCCTTCTTGTTGCATAGGGCAGTTTCAATGTATCAAAACAATGAAAAATGCAAATTGGCAGCTACTAAAAATAGGGGTGATGTTTCTGGTGGTGGTGCTAAGCCTTGGCGTCAGAAAGGAACTGGCAGGGCCAGGGTAGGTTCCAATAGAAATCCAATATGGAAAGGCGGTGGCGTTGCCTTTGGCCCCATACCGCGCAACAGCCATTACAGCATTCCCAAAAGGTTAAAGCGAGAAGCTCTAAGGCATTCAATAATTGATAGGTTTAATGAAAAGGCAATAACCATCTTAGACAAATTAAAAATCGAAAAACCAAAAACCAAACTTTTATTTTCTATTTTAACTACGCTTAATATCAAAAATAAGGTATTATTACTTTTGTCAGAATCTGATGAGAATATACTGTTTGCAGCAAGGAATATTCCCTTTTTAGAAGTAAAATTGGCTTCTAATGTTAACGCCTACGACGTTCTGAAATCTAAGAGGCTTGTCCTTACAAAGGCAGCTTTGCAAAAAATAGTGGATAGAATAAAATGATAACTAGATTTGACATAATCAAGAGTCTTGTACGTACAGAAAAAGGCACGTCTTACTTAGAGCCATATGGCAAATATCTATTTTGGGTTGCAAAATATGCCAACAAACTGCAAATAAAAAAGGCAGTTGAGCAAATTTATAAAGTTAAAGTAAAAAAGATAAATACTCAAATTTGTCCTGGTAAATTGAAGAAAGTGCGTTATCAGTATGGAAAAACCCCTGATTGGAAAAGGGCAACCGTAACTTTAGTAGAGGGTCAAAAAATAGAGACCACTTAACTTATAATTTATTATGGCTATAAAAAAATATAAACCAGTAACACCTGCTCTCAGATGGACTATAACTTCAGGCTTTGATGGGTTAACCAAGAAAAAGAGAGAGAAAAGCCTCTGCACAGACCTTAGAAAAAGTGGTGGCAGGAATAGTCTTGGCCGCATTACTGTTAGGCATCGAGGCGGCGGCCGTAAGCGTCAATATCGCATTATTGATTTTAAGCGCGATAAAAGAGATATGCCTGCAATAGTTATTGCTATTGAGTATGATCCGAATCGAAGCGCAAGAATCGCATTACTTAAATATGAAGATGGCGAGAAACGCTATATTATTGCGCCGACTGGTTTAGTTGAAGGAAATCAAGTCCTGGCAAGCGAGAATCCAAATACTGAAATTAAGATAGGCAATTGCTTATCACTAAAGTTGATACCACCTGGTACGCCCATACATAATATTGAGCTAAGACGTGGCCTTGGAGGCATAATTGTTCGCAGTGCAGGTTCATCAGCTGTGATTACTGCTAAGGAGGGGAAATTCGCTCAAGTTAAATTGCCTTCGGGAGAATTAAGGCTCGTTGGTCTAGATTGTATGGCGACGATTGGAAATGTAAGTAATAGTGAACATAGTTCTTTAATGTATGGAAAGGCAGGTAGACGGCGCTGGCTTGGCATAAGACCTTCGGTTCGTGGAGTGGCAATGAACCCCATTGATCATCCTCATGGTGGAGGCGAAGGTAAGGCAGGACAAGGTAATCCTCATCCTGTAACCCCTTGGGGAAAACCAACGAAAGGTTTTAAGACAAGAAAAAAGACGAAATATTCAGATAAATTCATTATAAAACGAATTAACTAACTAATAAAAATGTCTAGATCTATTAAAAAAGGTCCGTTTGTTGACGAGAAATTGGAGAAAAAGGTTGAGAAGGCTAGAAGGATGGGCTCCAGGCAACCAATAAAGACATGGAGTCGTCGTTCAACCATAACTCCAGATTTTGTAGGCCTTACAATTGCTGTCCATGATGGCAGGAAGCACATTCCAGTTTTTATTACCGAGAATATGGTTGGGCATAAGTTAGGAGAATTCGCACCAACGCGTACATTCCGTAAACATGGCGGCGTAAAGGCAAAGAAAGGACCTGAAAAGACATAAACAGACTTAAGGATGGAAGTTTATCATGGTCGCAAAGGCGTCATTAAAATTTGTTCGAATTGCACCACGTAAGGTACGTGAGGTTGTTAATCTGCTTCGAGGAAAACCTGTAATTGAAGTCCTTGCAATCTTGCAGAGCATATCGCGTGGTTCTAAGGAACCAATTATTAAATTAGTTAATTCTGCTATTGCCAATGCAAAGGTAAAAGGCTTGACTGCCCAACAGCTATTTATTTCAAAATTCGTTGTTGATGGGGCATCAACCTGGAAGAGATACAGGGCTGCTTCTTTCGGTCGGGCAATGAGGATTAGAAAGAGGACGAGCCATATTAATTTGGAATTAGACGTAATTAAATAGGAGGAGTTTTGGGTCAAAAAGTACATCCGTTGATTTTAAGGATCGGTATAATAAAGGATTGGATATCTCCTTGGTATGCCAATAAGAAGGATTATCCAAAATTTATTCAAGAAGACTATCAGATAAGGAAATTCATAAAAAAACGCACTTCTCAGGCAGCGGTCTCGAGCATTGAAATTAAAAGAATGTCCGATAAGTTAAATATCAGAATCAATACAGCAAGACCCGGAGTCATAATTGGTCGTCATGGCTCTGAGATTGAGAGGCTACGTAACGAACTCGGTAATATTGTCAAGAAGGAGTTCAATATTGAAATTGGGGAGATTAAAAACGCGGCAGCTGATGCACAATTGATCGCCGAAAATATATCCTTTCAGCTAGTTAAAAGAATTGCTTTCAAGCGGGCAATTAAAAGGGCTATTGATCAGGCAATAAATAGTGGTGCAAAAGGCATAAAAATTAGTTGTGCCGGAAGGCTGGGAGGAGCTGAAATTGCAAGAAGAGAGACTTACAAAGAAGGCAAGATTCCCTTACAGACCTTTCGTGCAGACATCAACTATGGATTTACTGAAGCACTTACAACATATGGTTTGATTGGTATAAAGGTGTGGGTTTATAAAGGTGATATTATTCCTGGCGTTGGCAAGGTATCCGAAGGTAAACCAGAAAGCGCTAAACAGTAAGATTTAGAGGTTCCACCATGGTTCTTATGCCTAAAAGAGTTAAATATCGTAAGGCCCAAAGGGGTTCTCGCCGGGGAGAGGCTGCCCGCGGAACGTCAATTAATTTTGGTGAATTTGGACTAAAGGCATTGGAGAATGGTTATCTAAAAAATAATCAACTGGAATCGGCAAGGGTTACTTTGACCAAACAGCTAAGAGGCGGCGGTAAACTCTGGATTAGGGTATTTCCGGATAAATCCGTAACCAAGAAACCAGCTGAAACCAGACAGGGTAAGGGTAAGGGAGAATTAGACCACTGGGTTGCTGTTATAAGAAGGGGCAGGGTATTATTTGAGTTAGGTGGAGTCCCAAAGGAATTTGCCAGACAGGCCCTAAGTCTTGCTGCCCACAAACTACCGATTCGAACTAAATTTTTAACAAGAATGCATTAATACCATGAAGATTGAAGAATTACGTAATTTAAATAAAGACGAATTGCTCACAAAGGAGACTCAGCTTAAAGAGGAAATCTTTAAGCTGAATTACCAGAGAAAGATCGGCCGTGTTGAAAAGCCTCATAGATTCAAGTTGCTAAAAAAAGACGTTGCCAGAATTCAAACGTTATTAAAAGAGCAGGAGCAAGAAGAAAGTGGACAAAAAAAGACATAGCAGAAAAGTATTATCCGGTGTTGTAATAGGCAATAAGATGAATAAGACAGCAGTGGTGCGTGTTTCAACTGTGCAGTTCCATGCTCGCTATAAACGTCTCGTAGGCCAGAATAAAAAATTCAAGGTCCATGACGAAAAGAATGAGGCCAATGTTGGGGATACTGTCAGGATTATGGAGACGCGTCCGCTTTCTAAAGATAAGCGATGGCGCCTGGTAGAAATTATTAAATAACAATAGCTAGTAATTAAATTTATTAAAAGTTATGATTCAACTACGTTCAAGACTTGATGTCGCCGATAATACAGGGGCAAAAATTGCTTCTTGTATTGGTGTATTAGGGCGCAGGGGCAAAAAATTTGCATTCATTGGTGATATTATCAAAGTCAATATAAAGGAATCGATTGCAGATGCTGCCGTAAAAAAGGGAGAGGTTGTTACAGCAGTTGTGGTTAGAACGAAAAAGAAGATTTGCCGCAACGATGGTAGCTATGTCACATTTGATAGGAATGCAGTTGTAATAATAGATGCCCAATTGAATCCAAGGGGTACTAGGGTTTTTGGGCCGGTAGCCAGAGAATTACGTGATAAAAACTTTATGAAAATAATTTCTTTGGCCCCTGAGGTTATATAAAATTCCTCCAACGGTGCAGTAATGGATAAGATAAAAAAAGGCGATATAGTAAAGGTAATCTCCGGTAAAGATAGGGGAAAGACGGGAAAGGTCTTAAGGGTCTTTTCACAAAACCAGAAGGCGATCGTAGAAAAGATTAATTTCTTTAAGAAGCATATGCGTCGGACTCAAGAAAATCAAAAGGGCGGCATTATAGAAAAGGAGAATCCAGTTAGCCTATCAAATCTCATGATCCTCTGCAGGCAATGTAATAAGCCTGTACGTGTTAAAATCGGAACTTTAAAGGATAAGTCAAAAACTCGACTATGCATTAAATGCAACAATACAATATAAATTCATGAATAAACCTAGATTAAAAGAAAAATACACAAAAGAAATAGTCCCGCAGTTACAGTCAAAATTCGGTTATAAGAATTCTATGTCTGTGCCGCATATTAGCAAGATTGTCGTCAACATGGGGGTGGGTGAGGCTGTAGATGATATTAAGCTTCTTGATGTGGCCATGGCTGATCTTGCTACTATAACCGGTCAGAAGCCAATTAAAAGACGCGCTAAAAAGGCGGTATCTAATTTTAAAATAAAGCAAGGTCATCCTGTGGGGTTAAAGGTGACTTTGCGTCGAGCCAGGATGTATGAATTTCTCGACCGACTAATCAATATTGCGCTTCCTCGTATTAGGGATTTTCGCGGCCTCTCGCAGAATTCCTTCGATGAGGCTGGTAACTATTCATTTGGCATTGCAGAACAGCTAATCTTTCCTGAAATTGAATATGATAAGATTGAATTTTCGCAAGGAATGAACGTAACTATCTGCATAACTGCCAAGGCAAAGGAAGAGGCCAGAGAATTGTTGAGATTATTTGGAATGCCCTTTCAAACACAAGGTAAGGCAAGCTAAATGGCAAAAAAATCACAAATTGAAAGATGGAGTAAGACAGCAAAATTTAGCACACGAAAATATAATCGTTGTCGCATTTGCGGCAGGAGACGCGGATATTTGCGTAGATTTAATTTATGTAGAATTTGTTTCCGTGAACTCGCCTGGAAAGGTCAAATTCCCGGAGTAAAAAAGGCAAGTTGGTAAGATGAAAGGGTTTTGCTCTAAAGTACACTAGTTGTTTATTATGAGGAGAATCAATGAGGACAGATTTAGTCGCTGATACACTGACAGTAATCCGCAACGCTTATATGATCAAAAAAGAAACTGTCGATGTAATTAAGAATAATCTTATATTGTCAATCTTAGAGATATTAAAGCGTGAAAATTATATTAGTAACCTTAAGGTCTTAGAAGGTCAAACTCCGAAGTTAATTCGCGTTTATTTAAAGTATGATTCCGAAGGAAAATCAGCCATTATCGGATTAGAGCGTGTTTCTAAGTCTAGCTTGAGAAGATATGTTCATGCTAAGAGAATACCCAAGGTATTAAATGGACTGGGTTTGGCAATTCTCACTACCTCTAAAGGTGTTGTAACCAATAAAGAAGCCAGAGAGATGAAAATAGGCGGTGAGATTATTCTATCCGTCTGGTGAGTTAACAATAGGACAGAAAGATGTCACGAGTAGGCGAAAAACCAATAGCTATTCCAAAAGAAGTAAAAGTCGAAATTTCTAAGCAGGTCATAACTGCCAGCGGCGCAAAAGGAAAGCAAGCTCTTAACATTCCTTTGCCAATTACTGCCAAGGTCGATAAAGATAGATTAATTTTGTCTCGACCCAATGATACCAAAAGCAGTAAATCTCTACATGGCCTGGCAAGAAGCCTGGCTTTTAATTTGATTGCAGGCGTAGAGAAAGGTTTTGTTAAAGAGCTAGAAATTGTTGGTGTTGGTTTTCGTGCTCAGGTGCAGGGTAAGGTGCTCAATATGCAATTGGGTTTTTCACACCCGGTAAATTTTCCGATTCCTGATGACATTAAGGTTCAGGTTGGTAAACAGAATAAAATTACTATTGAGGGTATGGATAAGGCACGTGTCGGCCAGATAGCAGCAGAGATTAGACATATTTTTCCTCCTGAGCCTTATAAAGGTAAGGGCATCCGTTATACTGACGAAAAGGTTCGTAGAAAAGTAGGTAAGGTTGTATCTAAATAAATCAAGCTATGAGAGATAAAAAGACAAGGCGACTTAAAAGACAGATTAGAACAAGGGTTAAGATATGCGGCACGAAACAGAGGCCGCGACTCGCCGTCATTAGAACATTATCAAACATATTCGTTCAGCTCGTTGATGATGAAAATCATAGTACCTTGCTTAGCGCCTCTACTTTAGATAAAAAATTAAAGGGTGCTAATGTATATGGCGGCAACACTAAAGCAGCAGATATGCTTGGTGGGATTCTGGCTCAACGAGCAAAAGAAAAAGGCATCAGCAAGGTTGTTTTTGATAGAAGAGATCGACCTTATCACGGAAGAATAAAGGCCTTAGCAGAGGCCGCAAGAAAGGCAGGGTTGGAATTCTAAAATGACAGAAGCTAAAAAACAAGAAACTCAAAGCCAAGAAGCACTTATTGAAAAAGTTATAAGCATTAATCGCGTAACCAAGGTAACCAAAGGCGGTAAAAAGCTTAATTTTAACGCCCTGGTTGTTGTGGGTGATGGAAAGGGCCACGTTGGTCTTGGGCTAGAGAAGGCGAACGAAGTAGCAAGCGCGATTCGTAAATCTATTAGTAAGGCAAAAAATGCAATGATAACTGTACCGATGGTTGAGAAGACTATTACTCATACAATTATAGGTCGATACGGTGCTGCAAGAGTATTGCTCAAGCCTGCAAGGCCCGGAACCGGTGTTATTGCCGCTGGTTGCGTAAGAGCGGTTTGTGAGGCTGCGGGGATTAGGGATATCTTAACTAAGTGTCTAACGTCAAATAACCCGATTAATGTTACTAAGGCCACCATCACTGGCTTTTTAAAGCTGAAGGCTGCAAAGGTTTAAAATGTTAATTAATCAATTGAGACCAAGGATTAGGCAAAAGAGAAAAAAGAGGGTTGGTCGCGGCAGTTCTTCTGGCCATGGTAAAACATCAACTCGGGGGCATAAAGGACATAAGGCAAGAACAGGCAGAACAACCTATCTTGGTTTTGCTGGTGGACAGACGCGGCTTATGAGGAAGCTGCCAAAGGTTGGTTTTAATGTATATAAGAAGCATATTTACCAGATAGTAAGCTTGGAGGCTATTAGTAAAAATATTAAAAAAGAAATTGAAGAGATTACACCTAGTTTCTTAAAAGAGGCAGGTCTTATTAAGTCTGATAAGAAACCAGTCAAGATATTAAGCGATGGTAAGTTGTCGCGCTCTTTTGTCTTTAAAGGATGCAAGTTCTCAGCTAACGCAATCAAAAAAGTTGAAGAAGCCGGTGGTAAGATAGTTAAATAAATAGAATGCTTTCTTCCTTTGCCAACTGTTTTAAAATACCCGATTTAAAAAAGAAAATCCTCTTTACTCTGGGGATTATCTTTGTTTATAGAATTGGCTCTTTTATACCGACGCCTGGAATTAATAGCTCGGCCTTAGCACAATTTTTTGAAAGGATGAGCCAGACTCAAGGCGGTACGCTCTTTGGCATAATGAATATGTTCTCAGGTGGTGCGATAAGCAGATTGACAATCTTTGCTCTCGGGATCATGCCTTATATTTCGTCTTCAATTATTCTACAGCTCTTAACAGCAGTAATCCCTGCCTTGGAGCGAATTGCAAAGGAAGGTAGAGAGGGTCAAAAGAAGATAACCCAGCTTACGCGCTACGGAACAGTCTTGTTGGCTGTAGTTCAAGGATTCTTCATTGCGCTATGGTTGGAAAATCCTGCACGCTTTCAAGACCTACAGATCGTTTCAAATCCAGGATTGATCTTTCGCTTTGTTACTGTAATTACCCTGACTGCAGGAACGCTTTTTGTTATGTGGTTAGGGGAGCAAATACAGGAAAGGGGAATCGGAAACGGAATCTCATTGATTATTACTGTAGGCATAATTTCTAGAATTCCCTCGGCCTTGTATCAGTTGTATCTTTTAGTTAATCCAGGGGCGGCTGCACAGGCAGTAATTGGTAATCCGGCTAAGCTTTTAATCTTACCTTTTATATTATTTGGAGTAATATTTGCTGTTGCCTTTATTACTCAGGGCCAGCGCAAAATACCTGTTCAGTATGCGCGCAGGGTTGTGGGCAGAAAAATTTATGGAGGTCAAAGTACTTACTTGCCCTTACGAGTTGATATGTCAGGAGTAATAGCTATTATATTCGCGCAATCAATAATCCTGTTTCCTGCGACCTTAGCTTCTTTTATACCTAATCCTGCCTTTCAACGTTTGGCGCAAAGTTTAGTTAGGGGACATTTTCTCTATACCTTGGTATATGCAGGTTTAATTATGTTTTTCTGCTATTTTTACACAGCCATTGTATTCAACCCTATTGACATTTCAGATAACATGAAAAAATATGGAGGCTTTATTCCTGGGATAAGACCGGGAAAGCCAACATCAGATTATCTTGACTTTGTTATGACTCGAATTACCTTAGCGGGTGCAATGTTTATTGTCTTTATTGCTGTATTTCCTGATTTAATAATGGCCTGGCTTGAGATTCCTTACTTGATTGCTTCCTTTTTTGGAGGAACAGGGATCTTAATTGTAGTCGGTGTTTTACTTGATACTGCTAAGCAGATCGAATCTCAACTTCTAATGCGTAATTACGAAGGCTTTATGAAATCCGGTCAGATTAGAGGGCGGACGCGATGAGGATAATTCTTCTTGGCTCTCCAGGCGCAGGAAAGGGCACGCAAGCAGTGCTTTTAAGCAAGAAATTCAATATACCGCATATCTCAACAGGGGATTTATTAAGGCAGGCAGTGCGCAATGAGACCTCTTTAGGAAAAGAGGCCAAATCTTATATAGACAGAGGCGTATTGGTCCCTGATAATTTAGTAACGTTGCTGGTTGAAAACAAGCTTGAAGCTATTGATGCTGGAAAAGGCTTTATATTGGATGGTTTTCCCAGGAACATCCAACAGGCAATAGCAGTCGATGCAATATTGAAGAAACTTTCAACAGTTATTGACTGGGTGATATATTTAAAGGCATCAGAAGAGACAATAATACAGAGACTTTCTGGTCGCAGGGTATGTAAGGATTGCGGTGTCAATTTCCATATAAAGAATTTACCGCCTAAAAATGAGGGCATCTGTGATAATTGCGGTGGAAGGCTCATTCAGCGTGACGATGATAAGCTCTCAACCATTAAGAACAGAATAAAGACTTACGAACAGCAGACTAAAGATTTAGTAGAATACTACCAAAAAAAAGAAAAACTTAAAGAGGTTTCCGGGGATTTAAGTGCAGAGGATGCACTTACTCAGTTAGAAAAGTTTTTTAGTTGTTTGAAATGATTACTATAAAAACTGCTGAAGAAATAGAGCTGATGCGCAGAGCCGGAAAGATTGTGGCAAGTCTGCTAAAAGGCATCGGAAGGAAGGTCAGCCCTGGGATTACAACGGTCGCATTAGAGAATTACGCATTAGCGATAATTGAAGAATGTGGCGCTGTTTCAGCATTTAAAGGCTATGAGGGATATCCTGCTAATATCTGCACAAGTGTTAATGAAGAGGTAGTTCACGCTATTCCATCTGGGCGAGTTTTAAAAGAAGGTGATATTGTAAGCATTGATGTGGGCGTTAAATATCAAGGCTATTTTGCTGATGCTGCAATCACCTGTCTGGTTGGGCGTGTTGATCGCCGAATCGTAGATTTAGTTAGAGTTACTAAAAAGGCTCTAGCAAAGGCAATTGATAAGGCCCGGCCGGGAAATTTTGTCTCAGATATATCTAATGCCGTAGAAAGCTTTGTGGCTTCAAGGGGGTTTTCAGTAGTTCGGGAATTTGTTGGTCACGGCATAGGCAAGAAATTACACGAGGACCCGCAGATACCGAATTTCGGAAAACCTCATATGGGAGAACAATTAAAGGCCGGGATGGTCCTGGCGATTGAACCGATGGTCAATATGGGCGCACATCCTGTTGAGATTCTCTCAGATGGCTGGACAGCAGTAACTAAAGACAGGTTTCCATCTGCTCATTTCGAACACTGCGTATTAATAACTGAAAGAGGAAACGCTATTTTAACAAGATAACTTATGGCTAAAGAAGAAGCAATTGAGGTAGAAGGTGTTGTTGTTGAATCTTTACCAAACGCTATGTTTCGCGTAAAGTTAGAAAACGACCATATAGTGCTTGCGCATATTTCAGGTAAAATTAGGATGCATTTTATCCGCATCCTACCAGGCGATCGTGTAAAATTAGAACTTTCTCCATATGATCTAAACCGGGGTAGGATTACTTATAGGACAAAATGAAAGTAAGAACAGCAGTTAAAAGACTTTGCTTTAATTGCAAGGTCATCAAAAGACGTGGAGTAGTTAGAGTTATTTGCTCTAACCCCCAGCATAAGCAGAGACAAGGGTAAGTTAACCCTTTAAGTCTAGGGGTCATTAAAGGAGGTTTTAGATTGCCCAGAATATTAGGTGTAGATCTACCAAAAGAAAAAAAGATTAATATTTCGCTTCGTTATCTTTTTGGAGTCGGCCCGGTTAATTCATTGGCAATATTAGATAAGGCCGGGGTAGACCCTCATAAAAAAGCAAAGGACCTTAGTGACGAAGAGGTTTCGAAAATAAACCACGTAATTCAGAAAGAGTTTAAGGTCGAAGGCGATTTAAAAAGAGAGATCTCGCAAAATATAAAACGTCTTGTGGATATCTCTACTTATCGCGGCTTACGTCATAGAAGAAGCCTGCCAGTAAGAGGCCAACGTACAAAGACCAATGCCCGTACACGAAAAGGTCCACGTAAAAACGTTGCTCTTATGCGAGCCCCGGCAGCAAAGGAAAAGCCAACTAAGGAATAAATACTTTCTAGGAGAAGATGATGGCAATAAAAAAGGAAAAAGGTAAAAAGAAGAAATTATTAGGTGTGACCAGCGGTTTGGTATTTATTCAGGCAACATTCAATAACACGCTTATTTCCATTACTGACAAGAGCGGAAATGTGATTTCCTGGTCTTCGCCCGGCGTTGTTGGTTTCAGTGGTTCCAAAAAATCAACGCCATTTGCAGCTCAGATCGCTGCTCAAGATGCAGCCAAGAAGGCAAAGGAATTAGGGCTTAGAGAGGTTGTTGTTTGCGTTAGAGGCGCAGGTTCTGGTAGGGAATCAGCAATTAGGGCATTGCAAGCTACAGGCCTGACAGTTACGGCAATCCGAGATATAACTCCTATTCCCCATAATGGATGTCGCCCTAAAAAGCGAAGGAGAGTATAGATATGGCGCGTTACACTGGTTCAAAGTGCAGACTTTGCAGAAGAGAAGGCACAAAATTATTCTTAAAAGGTTCGCGCTGTCTTACTGATAAGTGTGCATTTACCCGTAGGAGCTATTCTCCGGGTGAACATGGTCAAGGCCGTCGTAGTCGTAGTAAGCTATCGAATTACGGCATGCAGTTACGAGAAAAACAGAAAGTAAAAAGGATTTACGGAATTTTAGAAAAGCAGTTCAGGCGCTATTTTGTTATTGCTTCAAAAAAGAGCGGTGCTACAGGTGAGGTTCTGCTGCAGTTATTGGAGAGAAGAATAGATAACGTTATCTTTCGCTCCTGTATTGCTGCTAGTCGAAATCAAGCCCGGCAGTTTGTTCGCCATGCCTTTATTTCAATAAATGGTCGCAAAGTAACCATTCCATCGTTTCTTGTTAAGCCTGATTCAAAGATCACAATAAAACCAAAGGGTAAACTCGCAAACCTAATTAAGGAAAACTTAGAGGCAAACAAAGAGCGTGCTGTTCCGGCATGGATGCGCGCAGATCATGAAAAGTTGACTTTAGAAATTTTAAAATTACCCGAAAGGTCCGATGTCCAGTTTCCAATTTCTGAACAGCTAATTGTTGAGTTGTATTCAAAATAATATAGCTTTTTCATTTAAGGAGGAACAATGGGAAGTAAATGGAAAGATTTCCAGATGCCAAAGAGACTTGATTGCGACGAGGCCACTTATACACCGACATATGGAAAATTTGTCGCTGAACCATTTGAGCGAGGCTATGGAGTAACCCTGGGAAATGCCCTGCGTAGAATTTTATTATCCTCAATTGAAGGCAGCGCTGCTACCTCCATTAAGATTAATAATGTTATGCATGAGTTCTCTACAATTCCACACGTCCAGGAAGATGTAACCGAGATAGTCCTAAACATCAAAACATTAATCCTGAGATCACATTCAAAGACATCAAAAACTATTCATATCAAGGCTACAAAAAAAGGCGATATTAAGGCAAAGGATATAATTACCGACGAAACTGTTGAGGTCTTAAATCCGGAACAGCATATTGTCACATTAACCGCACCTACCAAATTCAATATGGAGATAGAGGTAGGCCGTGGCAGGGGATTTGTTCCAGCAGAACAGAATAAGAAAGAAGGTGCTACCATTGGCGTTATAGCTATTGATTCCATATTTACGCCAGTTAAGGAAGTGAATTTCAGGGCTGAAAATACTCGCGTTGGCCAAAGAACAGACTATGACCGACTAGTTCTAGAGATTTGGACTAATGGTAGTGTCTCACCTAAAGATGCCCTTCTTTACACTGCAAATATTATGCAGAGGCATCTTGATGTCTTTGTAAACTTTGGCCAGCTTCCTGAAGAAGAAGAGGAAGAGGCTATGACAGAGGAAGAAAGAACGCTTTATGATAAATTAAAACTTCCTGTTTCCGAGCTTGAGCTTTCGGTAAGAAGCTCTAACTGTCTACGAGAAGCTAAGATTGGTACAATTGCTGATCTTGTTAAACGCACTGAACAAGAAATGCTCGCATTTAGAAATTTTGGTAAAAAGTCGTTGAATGAAATATCAGCTATACTCAAAGACATGGGCCTTTCTTTTGGAATACAGTTCGATGTCAAGAAATTGAAAAAGGAAGGATAAGATTATGCGCCATGCCAAAAAGAGAACAAGATTAAACCTTACTGAAGGTGAGAGAAAATCACTCATCCTTAATCAATGCCGCTCCATTTTTAAGTATCAGCGAATAACCACGACATATTCCAGGGCCAAGGTTGTCGCTCCTGCTGTTGAACGCATTATTTCTCTAGCTAGGGTTGATAATTTGACTAACAGAAGGAGGGTTTTTCAGAAATTAAAAGACCACGCTTTGGTTAAGAAATTATTCATTGAATTCGCTCCTTTATTCAAAGAGAGAAATGGTGGATACACGCGTATCTTGCGTCTTTCAAGACGCAGAGGCGATAATGCTAATCTTGTTATCTTTGAATTAATAAAGCGCTTGCCAGAAAAGAAATCACCTCCCAAAGCAAAAAAAGAAGAAAAGGCAGTAACACAAGAGAAGGTGCAGGCCCCAAAACAAGTTACGCCGCCAAAAGAAAAGCCAAAAGCACCACCAACAGCAAAAGAGGAGAAACCCCTAAAGCAGAAGCCAACACCAGCTGTAAAAGAACTACCAAAAGATAAAAAGAAAGGTGGTAAGTTTTTTGGTGGTATAGGTAAAATCTTCAGGCGAAAACAAGAACCTTAGAATCTTATGGAAAAGGCCAAGAGGCTAAATGAAATTAAACCCTCCTCGACTTTAGCCATCACTGCGAAAGCCAAGCTTCTAAAAAAGCAAGGCAGGCCCATAATCAACTTTGCTGCCGGCGAACCCGACTTCGATACACCCGAACAAATAAAAGAAGCTGCAATTCAGGCAATACGTGACGGTTTCACAAAATATACCCCTGCCAGCGGTACCCCAGAACTAAAAAAAGCAGTTCAAGAAAAATTCAAAAGAGATAACAATCTCGAATATTCCCTAGATGAAATTATCATTTCTTCAGGAGCAAAACATTCCCTTTACAACAGTCTACAGGCAATTGTTAATCCCCATGATGAAGTCATAATTATCTCTCCCTACTGGTTGAGCTATCCTGAAATGATAAAGCTAGCCGGTGGCAAACCCGTCGTTCTCGAAACAAAGCAAAAACAAGGCTTTAAAATAGATCAAAAGGCACTGGAGTCATTAATCAATAAAAAGACAAAGGCCTTAATCATAAATAGCCCTTCGAATCCAACAGGAGTTGTTTATTCGGAGGCTGAGCTAATGCAGATTGCTGAAATTGTAGCTAAAAACAAGACTTTCATATTGAGTGATGAAATATATGAAAAATTAATTTTTGACGGGCAAAAACACACATCAATTGCTTCATTAAATAACGAAATCTACAAACAAACGATTACTATAAATGGCGTCTCCAAGACCTATTCGATGACAGGCTGGAGAATTGGATTTTTAGGCGCACCCAAGGAAATAGCAGCAGCCGTTGCTAGTCTGCAGAGTCATTCTACGAGTAATCCTGCCTCAATAAGCCAAAAGGCAGCAGTTTCTGCCTTGGCCATGAAAGATAGCGAAATCCTACCTTTTATCAATGAATTTTCGAAAAGAAGAGATTGCCTGACACAAAAACTGGGAGAGATCCCCGGGATTTCTTTCTTTAAGCCAGCGGGTGCTTTTTATGTCTTCGTCAATATCTCAGGCTTAAAAATTGCACCTATGGAATTTGCCAGTAGGCTACTTGATGAGGAGTTTGTTGCTTGTATTCCGGCGGAGAGTTTTGGATCAAAGTCTCATGTGCGTTTAAGCTTTGCCACGAATAACGATGAAATAATAGAAGGTTGCAGGCGAATAAAGAAATTCATCGAGTCACTTTCCCATGAGTAAGACAGCCAAGACTATCGCTGAGAAGATTTTTTCTAAACATAGTTCCCAAGATTGTTGTGCTGGTGATTTTGTCCTGGCTAATGTAGATTTTTGTTTTGGCCAGGATGGAACAAGCAGTATAATCATTGATAGATTCAAACAGCTTGGCAGAGAAGAGGTCTTTGACAAAGAAAAATTCTGCATGGTAATTGATCATAATAGCCCTGCTCCAAATCTTGGAGTTTCAGCTGTTCATAGCAGGATGCGAGCGTTTGCTAAGGAAAAGAATGTTACTTTATTTGAAATAGGCTGTGGTGTATGCCATCAGATTATTCCAGAACAAGGTAAGATTCTTCCTGGGAATCTTGTGATTGGTGCAGATTCGCATACCTGTACATACGGCGCCTTGGGTGTATTCGCAACTGGAGTTGGCTCGACTGATTTAGCAGTCACTTTAGCCAGCGGTTTGAATTGGTTTAAGGTTCCGGAGACGATTAAAATTACCCTAAAAGGGAAAATTCCAAAAGGTGTCTTTGCTAAAGACGTAATTTTGTATATAACTGGTTTGTTAGGAGCAAATGGTGCCACATATAAAGCCCTTGAGTTTTACGGCTTGCCCCTGGCAAAGATAGATATGGACGGTAGATTCACAATCGCAAATATGGCAGTTGAGGTAGGTGCTAAATGTGGGTTTTTACCAGTTGATAAGGTAACTAATAAATGGTTGAAGGGGCGAACAAGGCAAAGATTAGAGCCACAGACTGCAGATAAAGATGCTCATTATGTGGATGAAAAAGAGATAGACTTATTAGGGCTAACGCCTATAGTTTCAACGCCTCATAGTCCAGATAATGCAAAATCGGTTGAGGAAGTAGAGGGCGAGCAAATTCAGGAAGGCTATCTTGGTACGTGTACCAACGGAAGACTTAGCGATTTAAAAATTGCTGCAAAAATTCTAAAAGGTAAATCTGTAGCAAAAGGCGTAAAATTTATCATTGCGCCTGCAAGCAGCAGTATTTACCTGGAAGCACTCAAATTAGGGCTGATTGAAACATTTATTAAGGCTGGCGCTGTTGTCGTTGCTGCTGGTTGTGGACCCTGCGTAGGAACGCACAATGGCGTTCCTGCTGATGGGGAAAACGTTATTTCAACAGCAAACCGTAATTTTAAAGGCAGGATGGGTAATCCCAATGCCAATATTTACCTTGCCTCGCCAGCAACTGTGGCAGCCAGTGTAATTGAAGGGAAAATAACTGATCCAAGGAAGTTTTTGAAATAATCCTTTATGTTTTTCTAAAGGAGGCATGAGAATGAAGAGTTGTGTTTTTAAGTCATTATTGGTCGTTATTTTGATTTTAGGCTTTTTTGTTTCTCACGGCTTCTTGTTTACTAAGCCTGCTTTTTGCGGAGATGCCCCTCCCACTGAAGATATTCCAGAATTACCTCCAGAAACAACGCCTCAACCACCTCATTTAAACAAGCCCATAGATCCTAATTTTGATGCAGCTTATCTAGTAGATTGGACTGATGTAGACTGTGCTGAAGCCTATAAGCTAGAAGAAGCAGATAACCCCCAGTTTAGCAACCCTGTTAGCTATACTTTGAATGTTTCTCAACTCTTTGTTAACAAAGGAACTGTCGGCACTTATTATTACCGCGTCAAAGCTGCTCTTCCTGCTACACAGGGCATAACTAAAGGAGCGGACTTTTTACAGAAGATATTTGCTTGGCTGAGACAGCGTTTTTCTGCAAATCAAGCTTATGCTGGTACAACTTGCGATACGATTGCTGCTACTGGTTGGAGTGATACAGAGAGTATAGAGATTGTAGAGCCTACAAGCTTTATTAGCGGTATAGTCTATGCTGCAGATACTGAAACTCCTCTTGCTAATGCTGTAGTTACCTCACCCGACTTTGTTGGAAGTACTACCTCTGATATAGATGGAAAATTCTCCTTTTCTTTTCAGTCACTTTTCCCAGAATCAGGTAAGCTGACTGTTACCATTGATGTTAGTAAAGGTGACTTTACCTCTGCTCAGAGAACAGTGGAAGTAGTAGCCAGCAGACATTCAGCTGTAACCTCTGTTTATCTCACACCGTTAGACCCAGTAGTAACTACTATTCTTCCTGAAGGCGGAACACATGTTAATTCTACTGGAGAAATAGAGCTTGTTTTTCCAGCTGGTGCAGTAACAGAAGCAGCAGATGTAAACTCTACTAAATATCAGAAAGGAAAGGCATTGCCCGATGAATTACCAGAAACTAGTTTCTTTACCTACGCCCTTAATCTAGAAGCTGAATCCACAACTACCAGAAGGAAAGTTACTACGTTTCAGCAGCCAGTTACTATGAAAGTGGCTAACACTTTAGGTTTTGCTCCTGGAACACCAATTCCGGGAGGAGTTTACAATGAAGAAACGCACCAGTGGGAAGATACAGGTCTTATGGGTTCTGTCTCAAGTGATGGTCAGTGGCTTGAATTTGAAATTGACCATTTTTCTCCATGGGATTTGAATTTTCCAGCTCCGCCACCACCAAAAGACAAAAGTCCAAGACTAATCGCAAATAGAACTCAAGATATAGATAAACAGTTTGAAGAAGCTAGGGATCCAGGGGTGGGGGTGAAATCAGGTAGTTTTACTACTGAACATGACTTAGCTGGCATTATAAGATTAGGAAAGAAAGATAGTCTAAAACTAATCTATAACTCACTTACTGCTCAACCCTCAAGTTTAATCTGTATTGAAACTGACCTCGATCCAGTGGCCACTAATATCCCGGATACTACTACCTTTAAAGTAAAAATTGCCGATAGGCAAATCCAGGCAACCTATCAAGGAGTAGAGGGAGAAGTTAGATACGCTTATCTCTTGGATGCTAAAGATTCGCAAGGACAGACTCTTTCTACGGGAAGTTATCCTTATATTATAGAAGTTTCTAATGATTACACTAATGTAACTTATTGGACAACAGACCGTTTTGCCGGAGATCCAATTTCTGATACAGGCGTTCCTACCATAGAGCCAGTGCCTTTAAGCGAAGAAGTCAAGGAAAAATTGATTGTCAACAATCAGCAAAATTCTCCTTTTGGTGCTGGATGGAGTTTACAAGGTTTACAAAGACTTCATTTTGACGCTGATGGTTCAATTCTTTTAACTGAAGGCAATGGTTCAAGTATGGTGTTTAATTTTCAACAGAGTCCTATTTTAGACCTCGCTGTAGCTAATACATATGACGATAATATTTCTATTCTCTTTGGTAATGGAGACGGTACTTTCTTAGCTCAGCCTAATGTTACTGTGGGGAATCAACCTCGGGTAGTAGCCACTGCTGATTTTAATATAGACACTATTCCTGATCTTGTTGTGGCTAATTACATCGATGATGATCTTTCTATTTTTCTAGGTAATGACGATGGCACATTCTCAGTTCAGCCTGATGTTCCCGTAGGGGTCAGCCCCATCTTAATGGCTACTGCTGATTTCAATGGCGATAGCCTTCCCGACCTCGCTGTAGGTAATGTAAACGACAACCATACTTCTATTCTTCTTGGTAACGGAGACGGTACCTTCTTAGTACAGCCTGATATATTCATAGGAAATAGCGCTCGAGGAATAACCACAGCTGATTTTGATAGAGATAATCTTTTTGACATTGCCGAAGTCACTGGGGATTACCTACGTACCTTTTTAAGTAACGGCGATGGTACATTTTCGAACATAGGAACTTTTAGTCTATATCCTTATTCAATAGCTTCAGCTGATTTTAATAGAGATGCTATTCCAGATCTTGCGATCACTCGCGACTTGTATAGCTATAATGCTGTTTCTATTTTGTTTGGAAATGGTAATGGTACATTTTCAACCTACCCATATCCTACTCTTGTAGGTGGGGGTCCTTGGGCGATAGCTACTGCTGATTTCAATGGAGATACACTTCCCGACCTCGCTGTAGTTAATGCGAATGATAATAACGTTTCTATACTACTTAACGACAGTGATGGCACGACTTTCTCTGCCCAAACTGATATTATTGTAGGAACCAATCCTGGGGCGATAGTCACTGCTGATTTCAATGGAGATACACTTCCCGACCTCGCTGTAGGTAGTTTCGCTGACAACAATCTCTCTATACTACTTAATAATAATGGTAATGGAACCTTCTCTATTGGAGAGGATGTTCAAGTAGGCACTTCACCTTCGTCCTTAATTGCCGCTAATTTTAACGGCGATTATCTAGAAAAACGGGATTATGTTGTTTCTTTTGGTGACTACTCATTTATTACTCAAAATCTCGACGGTACTTACAGACGTAAATTAAAAGATGGTACCCAAATCAACTTTAATGCCCATGGTTTGCAGACTTCTATAGTTGACCGCAATGGAAATAGTACGGCCTATCTCTACATAGACGCAAACTCTGATGGTAAAGAGGAGGAATTAAGCAAGATTGTTCTTCCTACAGGTGACACCTATCAGTTTATCTATTCAGCTGAAGGGAAATTCAAATCCATAACTGACCCTGCAGGAAGAATCGCTCAGTTTATTATTGATGAAAATAACGACTTAGTTCAAATTTCTAACCCTGATAGTACGACTAAAACATTTAGTTATACTAATCACCTTTTAACCTCTGAAACTAATGAACGTTTATTTACAACGCAGTATGAGTATGATAGCTATGGAAGAGTAACGCGTATGCTTTTCCCAAATACACCTCAAGAGATAATTCAATTCTTTCCGTCGGATGTTCAGGGCCTAATCAATGATCTAGCGCCTGGTGTAGGTACTCCTGATAATCCAGCTCCAGTTGTAAGGCCTGATGATATAGTTGAGACTATAATTGACGGCAAAAATTATTCTACAACCTCTCAAACCTCTAAATTCGGCGCATATAGCCAGATTACAGATGCCCTAAATCAAACTACAATTATAGCGCGAGATGTAAACGATAATCCCACAAAGATCACTAGACCTAATAGTTCCACTGTTATAATGACCTACGATTGGAAAGGCAATCTCTTGACTTCAACTGAAGACTCCATATCAGCTACCACCGCCTTCAGCTATGAGCCAGACTTTAATCAGATAACATCCATCACAGACCCAGAAAACAACACTACAAATATTGATTATGATGAAAATGGTAACCCTATTCAGATTACGGATGCTCAAGGAAATATTACTAAGATGGAATATAATAGTAGGGGATTAGTAACTAAGATTATTTCTGGTTTTGGTACTGCAGTAGAGAATCAAACTATCTTTACCTATTATACTGATACTTACAATTTGAAGACTACCACTGACCCAGAGGGCAATACTACAACCTTTACTTATGATAGTGCTGGCAATATCCTTACTATTCAAGATGCCGAAAACAACACTACAACCTTTGAATATGATGATATAAACCGCCTAACCAAGGTAACAGACCCAGAAACAAACATCACCCAGTACCAATACGACGAGGCCGGAAACCTCAAGAAGATAATTGACGCCAATTTAAATGAAACAAACTTTACCTATGATGAAATTAACCAGCTTAAGACAATAACTAATCCCCTTGGTAACACTAAAACGTTTTCCTATGATTTAAATCGCAATCTTGAAACCACCGCAGACTTTAATGCTGATACAATAACCTTCAGCTACGATGATATAAATCGCCTTAGTAATAAATCTGGATCAGGTTTGAACGTAACATATGACTATGACTCTGTAAACAACCTTACCTCAGTAACTACGCCTGATTCATCACTAAGCATGATCTATGACTTGGCCTCAAGAATAGAAACATCAACTACGCTTGATTTAGGTCATCAACCAGGAACAATCATATCCTACACCTATGACAAGAATTCCAATCGCTTAACCTTAACTGATCCTGAATACATTGTTACAAAATACGTCTATGATTCACTCAACCGCCTCATTGACATCACTGATGCTTTAGATCAAAACCTGGCTCATTTTAACTATGATGAACTTTCTAGAAGAACAGGTTTAAACTTGGCTAATGGAACAACCTCCAGCTACGCCTATGATTTAGCAAGTAGGTTAGTTTCTTTAGATTCTTACTCTTATACTTATGATAATGCTGGCAATAGATTAACCATGACTGATAGTGATGGCACTCACAACTACACCTATGATGACATTTATCGCTTAACTAATGCTAGTCATCCTCAACCTGAGAATCCAGCTGAAAACTATGCCTATGACTCAGTAGGCAACCGTAATCCAACAAATTATACCTACGATGATGCCAACAGACTCTTAGAAGATGATGAATATACTTATAGTTATGATGATAATGGAAACCTAACTTCTAAAACTAACAAATCTACCTTACAGATAACAACATATACTTACAACCTTGAAAATCAGTTGATTAGGATAAATTTTCCAAACCTAACATCTGCTCAATATACCTATGACGGCTTAGGCAGAAGAATCGAGAAGAATGTCAATGGCACTATTACTAGATACGTCTATGATAATGAAGACATTATTGCAGAATACGATGGAATCAATACTCTCCGAGCCAAATACCTCCATGGTCCAGGTATTGATGAGCCTTTGAGGGTGGAAAGAGGAGGAGGGGTTTATTGGTACCATGTAGATGGTCTAGGGTCAATTACTGAGCTTACTGATAGTACAGGTATAGTGGTCCCGACATATCTTTATGATTCTTTTGGAAATATCAAGGCTAAGACTGGCTCTTTGATAAATCCTTACACGTATACAGGGAGAGAGCTTGATCTTGAAAGTGGACTCTATTACTACCGGGCAAGGTATTATGATGCAGCTATCGGGAGATTCCTACAGGAGGATCCAGTAAGTGGTATAATGATATCTCCACAGACATTAAATTTATATCCTTGCGTATCCAATAATCCTATAAATTTTATTGACCCATTTGGATTTTATAGACAGAGATCATGGCTGGACAGATTTTCATATTATTACTGGCAATATAACTACCCTCATTATAAATTTTATATTCAAGGATTAACTAATGCCTACTATGAATTTCGCGATAATATGACGAAGAACTTTGTATATTGGCAGATAGTATCGCAGAGTCCTTATCTTGGCGCACATGCAACCGCTAAGTTAGCCGAGGCAGCTGTCGAAGAATCTACAGTGTATACGATTAAATATTCTGCTCATACAGTGAATTATATGGGCTGGAATTTAATTGATTATTTACGAGCCGTGGGTAAAGCAACTTTTTATCCTGAAATAAAATAAATAAGGAGGGGTTTATGTTGTACAAAGAATCAGTGATACCGAAGGCAATTTCATTTATTTCTACCTTTTATTCAATAATTGCTATTTTATATCTATTGACACTACCGATGACCATTTGGACAATTATCAATAAACATGATTTGCAATATAGGATTACAGCTTTTATTTCAGGAGTTTTACCTTTGGGAATTTTAAGTATTGCTACTTTAGTATCTGCAAGAGGGCTGCTACGAATTAAAGAGTGGGCAAGAAAATTACTATTAATTTTGTCTGTAACATATATATTTTATGGACTACTTAGTATAATAACTATTTCAGCAACATTAGGTTTTAATAGTCCAATAGCATTTAATATAGTTTTAATGGTAGCGAGTATGTATTCCTTTTATTATTTAAATAAAGCAGAAGTAAAAGATTGGATCAAGAGACAAGCAAACAGAGCTATCAAATAATTTTTTGTAAGTGAAGTAATCCTTCATCTTTAAGGATAATTAGATTAAGGCGTTTTTGTTTTATGATTTTGTTCTCTATAAGGCTATCGCTGTTAAACTTGATAGGGAATATGTTTTTCAGATAAAAATGGTATAATAATATACATTTAGTTGTCATTAAAAAATTAAAAGGAGAAGATTATGGACTTAAGAGAACTTCTAATGCTAACAATCAAAAGCAAGGCCTCTGATTTGCACTTAACAGAGAATATGCCTCCAATTTTGCGTATTGATGGAAAGTTAATCTATACTAAGCGTGAAGAACTAAACCGAGAGAAATTAAAGAAAATGATCTACAGCATCTTAAATGATGCACAAAAAGAAAAATTTGAAAAGCAATGGGAACTAGATTTATCTCTATCCTTACCTGGCATCGATCGTTTCCGAGTTAATGTCCATGTTCAAAAGGGTGCGGTTGAGGCCGCCTTTAGAAGAATACCTTTATTGATTCCCACGCTGGAAGAATTGGGTCTACCTAAGATACTTGCTGCCTTAGCAAGAAGGCCAAACGGTCTAGTTTTGATTACTGGCCCTACGGGTGTAGGTAAGACCACAACCCTGGCGGCAATGGTGGATTTGATAAACGAAGAAAGGCAGGATATGATAATTTCTATTGAAGACCCAATTGAATATATACATCATAACAAGAAAAGTGTTATTAAACAACGTGAGGTCTTTGCTGATACCCATTCGTTCTCAGAGGCGCTAAAGCACTCCTTGCGTCAAGATCCTGACGTTATTGTGGTAGGGGAGATGAGGGATCTTGAAACAATTTCCACAGCCCTAACTGCTGCAGAAACAGGTCATTTGGTTTTAACAACATTGCATACTCCTGATGCGCCTCAGACAATCGAAAGAATCATTGATGTTTTTCCTCCACATCAGCAGCAACAGGTCAAATTGCAGTTGGCTGACTGCTTGCAAGGTGTTGTCTCACAGCTGCTCCTGTCGCGTGCGACTGGTCAGGGAAGAGTAGCAGCAACTGAGATTATGGTCGGCACACCTGGAATACGAAACCTGATTAGAGAACAAGAGATTGAGCAGATCCCGACATTAATGCAGACAGGAAAACAATTCGGAATGAAATTGATGGAAACATCATTGAAGGAATTATATACCCAGGGTTTGATCACAGAAGAGGTTGCTCTAAGTAAGGTAAAAAATCCAGCTGAATTTAAGAGCCTATAATATCTCTGATGAAACTAGTCGGAAAAGTAATTAAATTAGGTGATAATATCAACACGGATACGATTATATCTGGAAGATACAAATTTCAAATTACAGATATAAAGAAACTTTCACAGCATTTAATGGAAGACCTTGATCCTGATTTTATAAATAAGATAACCCCAGGTTCAACAATCCTGGTTGCGGGTGAGAACTTTGGTATGGGCTCTTCTCGGGAACAGGCCCCTTTAGTTATTAAAGAAGCTGGCGTTATTGCCCTTATTGCTAAGAATTTTGCAAGAATTTTCTATCGAAATTCTTTTAATATTGGCTTGCCTTTAATTGAGGCTGATACCTCGGCAATTAAGGATAATGATCAGTTGCAATTGGACTTTGATAAAGGCGTTATTCGCAATATTAAGACAGAGTCTATAATAAACATTAGGCCTCTTCCTGCATTTATGCAGAGACTAATTGCAGATGGAGGAATAGTCAACCATTTCAAAAAGTACGGGACAATAAAATTAAAATGAGTACACACAAAGTTACCTTAATTCCTGGTGATGGCATTGGACCTGAAGTTGCCGCTGCTGCGAGAAAATGCGTGGATGCAACCGGTGTAAAGATAGATTGGGAAATAAAGAATGCCGGCAGCGTTACCTTAAAAGAGAAGGGCGAGATTCTACCTCAAGAGGTTCTAGATTCCATCAGAAAGAACAAAGTTGCCCTTAAAGGGCCGATTATCACTCCAGTTGCAGGCGGATATCGTTCTGTTAATGTTCAGTTGCGTCAAAAACTGGATTTGTTTGTCTGCCTGCGTCCTGCCAAGGCATATCCTGGAATAAGAAGCATTAATCCTGACATTGATATATTAATATTCAGGGAGAATACAGAAGATCTATATGCCGGAATTGAATTTGAGAAAGGCTCAAAAGAGGTAAAAGGGCTTATCAATCTTACGAAAAAGACAACTGGCAGGGATATAAAGTCTGATTCTGCGATTTCTCTAAAGCCAATTTCTGAATCAGCTTCAAAAAGATTATTTACCTTTGCCTTTGAATATGCAATTGCACATAAAAGGAAAAAAATTACAGCAGTTCATAAAGCCAATATTATGAAGTATTCTGATGGATTGTTTCTGGAATGCGGCCGCCAGATCGCTTCTAAATACAAAGGGAAAATTGATTTTGAGGAGACCATAGTAGATAATTTATCAATGCAGCTTGTGCTTCGGCCCACGAATTTTGATTGCTTGGCACTGCCTAATCTTTATGGAGATATAATCTCTGATCTTTGCGCTGGCTTAGTAGGAGGTTTAGGGGTGGCCCCGGGTGCAAATATTGGAGATGAATTAGCGTTATTTGAACCTGTTCACGGCGCAGCTCCGAAGTATACTGGGAAGAACAAGGTAAATCCTGCGGCAACAATACTATCTGCAGTAATGATGCTAGATTATCTAAATGAAAAACAAGCAAGTCAACGATTAAAGAATGCATTAATCAAGGTAGTAAAAGAAGGTAAGTCTGTAACCTATGATTTGAAGCCTGACCGCAATGATCCCACTGCAGTAGGCACCAGCGAGATGGCCGAGGCGATTATCAAGGAATTATAAAAATGAAAGTTAGCATAATTGGCGCTGGTAATGTCGGGGGACTGCTTGCAAGCCGCATTATAGATTCTCACCTGGCAGATGTAACCCTAATTGATATTAAAGAGGATATTGCCAAGGCCAAGGCCGCAGATATTTCCGATAGTCTTTATTTTTCCAAATCCCCCCAAAAAATCATTGCCACATCTGATATCAATCAAGTAGAAAAAAGTGAAATTATCGTTATTACCGCAGGTTTTCCTCGTCGAGCTGGCATGAGCAGGGAAGACCTGATAGCCAAAAACGCTAATTTAATTAAAGAGATTGCGACAAAAATAAAATCTAAGCTTAAAGATGCAATCGTAATTATAGTTACAAATCCATTGGATTTAATGGTTTATTATTTTAAAAAACTCACCCAGATTGACTCAAAGCGATTAATCGGAATGGGAAATAGTTTGGATTCAGCCCGTTTTGCGAACTTAATAGCTTCAAAGTTTGATAAGAATATTAATGACATTAATGCCCAGGTCATCGCCAGCCACGGAAGAGGTATGCTGCCGTTGGATAGGTTGACTTATGTTAAAGATGTGTCTTTGGCAGAGTCTGCAACAAAAGAAGAGATTAAAACAATATCTGACTTGACAGTTGAAAGAGGCGCAGAGATTGTCTCTCTTTATGGTAGCGGCAGTGCCTATTTTGCGCCTTCGGCAGCTATATTTGAAATTGTTAAAGCAATTGCTAAAGATGAAAAAAAGATTATTTGTGCAGCCGCATATCTTAAAGGTGAATACGGCATCTCTGATATCTGTTTGGGTGTACCTGCAAAGATAGGAAAATCAGGTATCGAGGAAATAATCACCCTAGCTTTAAATAAAGAAGAAGAGGAAACATTAAGGCTTACTGCGCAGACAATCAAGGAGCTTACCAAAAAATTACCGCATTAGTGCACTCGAAGCAAGCCACAGAAAAAATGACATTTGACTGTGATATAATCGATCTTGGAAAGATTTCCTATAAAAAAGCCTACCATTTACAAAAAAGGTCCCTTGAGGAATTAAAGCTTGGATTATCTAACGAGGCCTTGATTATCTGTGAACATTTTCCTGTTATTACCCTTGGAAGATCTGGAAATATCAATAACCTCTTGTGTGATCCAAATAGCTTAAATGCAAAGGGCGTTGATTTTTTTAAGATTGATCGCGGGGGAGATATTACGGCTCATGAATTAGGGCAGTTGACGATATATCCTGTTTTTGATTTAAAGATGAGAAAACACCAGGACATCCATGTTTTTTTAAATAATCTTCAACATGTTATACTCAATACGCTTAGGGAATTTAGCCTAAGGGCACACGTTGTGCAGGATAAAAGAGGCGTATGGGCTGGAAGTAAAAAGATTGCCTCTATCGGCATCGGCATTAGTCATTGGATTACATATCACGGCTTAACTATTAATGTAAATAATAATCTAAAGATATTTTCCTATATTCGGCCTTGTGGAATGGATGTTGAAATGACTTCAGTGGCTAAAGAGTTAGGATATAGTGTTGATTTCAACGTATTTAAACATAAACTAATGGATAATTTTTGTAAAGTTTTTAATTTAAATATCAAAACAGAAAGAAATAAAGGAGTAAAGAATGAAACAAGTAATCTTACCAGAACTGGGTGAAGGTATTACCAAGGCAATAGTAACCTTCTGGCATATTAAAGAAGGTGAGGCAGTTAAAGAAGGAGAGGACTTAGTTGAAGCAGCAACAGATAAGGCAACGTTTAATGTTCCTTCTTCTGCCAGCGGTACACTTTCGAAAATCTTAGTTCAAGAAGGCGATACTGTTAATGTCGGCGATGCCCTTGCTGAGATTAAGGAGTAAAGCCACGTCTTTAACCTTCTAATTTCCTGCCAATCCTTCAGACCTCTCTAATTCTTAATCTAGGATAATCTATATCATCTTACCCATGACTATCTATGTCTCCATAAAATAACGCTTGACAACATTTAACAACAATGCTATATTAATAATTCCGTAAAACAACGAATAGCAACGATTGACAATAGTTAATATTTAGCATGTTTTTTCATCAATTGCAAAATGATAGATAGTGATATATTAACCACAAAGGAAGTAGCTAGAATTTTAAAGCTTCACCCTTTTACTGTAAAGAAGTATGCCCGGGAGCGTAGAATCCCGGCATTTAAATTAGGGGGCGACTGGCGCTTTTCAAAACGATTTCTTGATGAGTGGATTAACAAAAAAATGCGAGGAGTCATAAAATGAAGGGTAAGAATAAAACAGCCATCGTTACTGGAGGTACGAGAGGCATTGGCAGAGCAATAGTCAATGAACTTGCCAGAGAGGGAGTTAACATAGCATTTAACTATCTAAAAAGCAGAGATTTGGCTAAAGAGATTGAGATAGAGTTATCATCAGATGAGGTTAAGGTAAAAGGATACGAAGTTAACATCGAAGACCTCCAGAGTGTTAAGAAATGGGTCGATGACATTAAAAAAGATTTCGATTCCATAGATATCTTGGTTAATAATGCCGGTATCATTAACGATAAGGCCTTGGCGTTTATGGAGCAAGAAGATTGGCAAAAGGTAATAAGGGTTGATTTAGGAGGAGTCTTTAATATTACTCGTTCAATTATAGTGGATTTTTTAAAAAGAAAATCTGGTGTAATAGTTAATATAAGTTCAGTGAGCGGTATTAGGGGTATAGCAAAGCAGACGAATTATTCGGCTGCTAAGGCTGCTATATTAGGCTTTACAAAGGCATTGGCTCAAGAGGTGGCACCTTACAACATAAGGGTAAATGCAGTTGCTCCTGGGTTTATCAAAACGGATATGTTGTCTAGTTTGAATGAAACCATGAAAGACAAGGAGCTAGAACGAATTCCTTTAGGAAGGTTTGGAAATCCTGAAGAGGTAGCTAAAGTAGTCAAATTCTTAATTTCTGATTTAGCTGATTACATAACCGGCCAAACTTTTATTGTTGATGGAGGCCTAGCAACTTGAAAAAGAGCAGAACTGTTATAACCGGAATTGGCGTCATCTCGCCTATTGGAATAGGTAAAGACGAATACTGGCAATCCATTATGGACGGGAAATCCGGATTTAAGCCCATTACTCTGTTTGATACCTCAGACCTAAAGGTTAAAATTGGCGGCGAAATAAGCAATTTTAATCCTAAACAAATATTGAACACTCAAAACATAATGGATTTAGACAGGGCGACACTTCTATTAAGCTCAGCTGTAAAACTTGCTATTGACGATGCCAAATTAGATATAAATGAAACTAATACTAAACAGATTGGAGTTTCTGTGGGCACGACATTTGGGAGTCTTCATAGTATTTCAGAATTTGACAAAGAATCTTTAAGGGAAGGTCCCAGATATGTTAATCCGTCAGTCTTCCCGAGCACTGTTGGTAATTCTCCTGCAAGCCGTATAGGTATTAGATTTAAAATCAAAGGCTTTAATTCTACAATTTCAACAGGAATGTGTGCCGCCCTAGACGCATTAGATTATGCGCGCGATTTTATAAATCTAGGAAGAACAAATACAGTTGTTACGGGTGCAGTAGAAGATTTTTGCATTCAGACCTTTCTTGGATTTTATAAGCTCAATTATCTATCTGGTCTTAACGGTGACCCCGAGCCTTTATCTTGTCCTTTTGATAAAAGAAGAAACGGCATTATTTTTTCTGAAGGCTCAACTGTTCTTATTTTAGAAGAACTGGATTCTGCAAAAAAGCGTAAGGCTAATATTTATGCCCAAGTTCTTGGTATCGGTTCTTGCTTTGACCCGATTAAATTCTACAGATTCAATCCAAAGGGCGAAGGTATGGTAAAGGCAATGCAATTGGCGCTAGCGGATGCAAATTTGAAACCCGAAGACATAGATTGCATTTTCGCAAATGCAAACTCAACTAAAGACGCCGATCGAATTGAAACAAAGGCTATTAAAGATGTCTTCGGTAACTTTGCTGATGAGGTTTGCATCACTGCCCCTAAGTCTATCTTAGGTGAAACATTTAGTGCCTCAGGTGGATTATCTACAGTTGCAGCTATCGGCGCTCTAAACAAAGACCTTATTCCGCCAACTATAAATTACCAGGAAAAAGATCCTGATTGCAATCTTAATTACGTAACAAATAAAAGTAGAAAGAATAAATTAAACAGAATAATGATTAATGCCTTTGGCCCTAACGGGGCAAATACAGTGGTAATAATAGGAAAACTAAAATGAAGACACTTGATATAGATCAAATAAAAAAGGTTCTGCCACATAGACATCCAATGCTCTTAATTGATAGGGTAATAGAGTTGGAGCCAGGAAAACGCGTCGTGGCGATTAAAAATGTAAGTATTAATGATAGTTTTTTGCAGGGTCATTTTCCTGGAAATCCTATAATGCCCGGCACCTCAATTGTTGAAGCCATGGCCCAGGCTTCCATTGTGCTTTATCACAGCGGATATGAGGATGAGCTAGTAAATGTTCCAAATTATTATTTAGGTTCAATAAAGGCTCGTTTTATACATCCTGTTTTTCCGGGAGATCAGCTAAGCCTTGAAGCAGAAACAGTAAAATTATTGCCAACGGGCGCTTTTATTAGTACAAAAGCATTTGTTAAAGATAAGCAGATAGCAGAGGCTGAGTTAGTATTTGCAGTTAAAAAATGAAAAAGAAAAGGGTAGTAGTAACAGGTCTAGGAGTCGTTTCATCAATTGGCATCGGTAAAGATGTCTTTTGGGACAATTTAATTAAAGGCAAATCCGGTATATCATTGGTTGAGTCATTTGATACCACGAATCAATTTACTCATTTTGGTGGTGAGATTAAAGACTTTAATTGTGAATCATTCATGAGCAAAAACAAGATAAAATTGATGGGTAGGGCTTCGCGTCTTGCTATTGCTGCGGCAAAATTAGCCTTGGACGACGCCAAATTAAATGCTAATAGACTTGGATCTCTACGTATAGCAATCTGCATTGGTACAACTGGTGGCGAGGCCCAGGAAATAGAAGAAATGGATATTATTTGGACAAAACATGGACACGATAAAGTGGAAAAGTGGTCTATAATGCAATATCCTGTAAATAATATTTCTTCTAGCATGGCAATTGAATTAAAAACAAAGGGCATAAATCGCATTTTTACTACTGCTTGTGCAGCTGGTAATTATGGCATAGGTTATGGTTTTGATCTCTTGCAATTGGATAAGGCAGATTTAGTTATTGTGGGTGGCTCAGATGCATTTTCCTATCTTTCCTTTACTGGCTTTAATCAAGTACGAGCTGTAGCACCTGAAAAATGTCAGCCATTTGATAAGAATAGAAAAGGTATGATAGTAGGTGAGGGGGCAGGTATGCTAATATTGGAAACCCTAGAGAGTGCCCTTAAAAGAAATGCGCTTATTTATGCTGAAATATTAGGTTATGGTTTAAGCTGTGATGCTTTTCATATGACAAATCCTCAGGTTGAAGGAATAGTCGATTGTATGATTAATACACTAAAAGAGTCAGATTTAACCCCTGATGATGTAGATTATATAAGTGCTCATGGAACAGGCACAAAGCATAACGATAGAGTAGAGTCAGCAGCGATAAAAAAAGTTTTCAACGGCAGAAAGGTAGCGGTTAGCGCCATAAAGTCAATGTTGGGTCATACCATGGGTGCGGCTTCTGCAATTTCAGCAATTGTCTGTTGTTTAAGCGTAGAAAATAACGTAATTGCTCCGACAATAAACTTTGAGACGCCTGATCCTGAGTGTGATATCGATTGCGTTCCTAATGCCGCAAGAAAACAAAGAGTAGATGTTGCCTTGAATAATGGTTTTGCCTTTGGTGGCAATAATTCTTCACTTGCAATAAAGAAATACAAAAGGAGATGATGTCTACATGCCAGAAGAAATGCTTGATAAGCTTAAACAAGAATTAATAGAATTAGTCGCTAATGTCACTGGTAGAGATACTAAAGAATTAAAGCCAGATGCAAATTTTTGGAAGGATTTAGGCGTTGATTCGATTAAAGCAATCGAGATTTCAGTTGCGATTGAGCGGAAGTTCAAGGTCTCTATCAGAGATGAACAGATTCCTCAAATTACTACTATTGCAGAAGCACTTAAAGTCTTAAAAGAAGCTCTAGAGAAAAAAAATAAAGTATAAGCTATGCCTGATAAGAGAATTGTTATAACCGGTATAGGTCCCATAAGCTCTATTGGAATAGGCAAAGATAAACTTTGGCAGGGCATTCTCCAGCAAAGAACTAATCTAAAGCTTGAGAAATGCACTCTTGATGGTGAGATTTGGGATCAATTCTATTTTCATAAAGTTGAAAATTTTGATATTTCAGATTTTGGAATAGATAAAGACAAATTAAATGATATTAAAGAATGGAAGGAGGGCGAAGAAATAATTGATTTAAATTATCTTATCGCTGCTATTAAGCTGGCCTTGGATGACAGCGGGCTAGAGTATAATCGCAAGGATAATAACATCAGCCTGGTATTGGCTCACGAAAATCTTGGACTAATGCCATTTGGTTTTAAGGTAAGTGATCTCGCTTACGAAATGCTAATAAATAAAAGAAAAAAGGATATTTCTAAAAAGGTTTTTTTTGATAAGTTTTATCGCGCTTTCCTGAAAAGCGGATACGATATTCAAACCTTCGCAGATTTATTCCACATTGCTAGAGTCTTTAATATTCATAATTATTCATTATTTATTAATAATGCCTGTGCTTCAGGTTTATACGCCATTGAAGCAGCAAGTCAAATAATAAGAAATAACCAAGCCAAAGCTGTTATTATAGCAGCTTCAGACTATCCTGATATATATAAGTACTTGTGGTTTCATGAGTTAGGAATATATTCTCCTGACGGAATGGTTAGGCCATTTTGTAAAGATAGTAACGGTCTTGTTTTTGGCGATGGTGGTGCAGCCATTGCAATAGAAGATTTAGAACATGCTAGAAAACGTAAGGCACAAATATACGCCGAATATCTAGGCGGGGGTTTTGATCTTGAAGGCTGGAAGATTACTGTTCCCCAAATAGGAGGGAACTCATATCAAAAAGCAATTTCAAAAGCACTAAAAAATAGTGGCATTGATAAAGAAAAGATAGACTTTCTTTGTCCGCATGGTGTAGGATCTCAGCCGATTGATTATTATGAAGCTAAGGCAATAACCGATGTTTTTGAAACAAATCAAAAAAAACCTTTAATTTCAACCTTTAAACCTTATGTGGGACATAATTTAGGTGGTAGTGCTTTATTAGAGGCGGCGATCCTTTTGTTGGCACTCAAAAATGGCATAGTACCAGCAACGCTAAACTATGATAAGCCAGATCCAAAATTTAATATTTCTTTAGTAAAAACAGAAATAAAAAGCAAGCTTAATATAATAATGAAAACCTGCTGTGCATTTGCAGGCTTTAACGCCGCAGCAGTGTTTAAGAAGATAGATTGACTATGAAAAAAGACGAATATGATGTAATAATTATCGGCGCTGGTATAGGCGGATTAACTGCTGGTAATATACTTGCCAAAAATGGCATGAAAGTCTTGATTTTAGAAAAAAATCAGGTACCAGGTGGAGCTGTAACTACTTTCTATAAAGATGGTTATCCAATTGACATAACCCATTCTTTATGTGGTATTAGAGAAGGGGCGGTTGTAAATAGAATTTTTGATTATTTAAATATAAATGAAAGGTTCGAATTTTTAGAATTAGAAAAACCTTTTATTTATATACCTAAAAATCAAAATAAACCAATATTTTGTTACGGGGATTTTAGTAAATACGCCGAAGAATTAAAACTTTATTTTCCTGCCGAGCATAAAAATATTAAAAAATTATTTAATGAAATAACAAAAATATGGCAGCATGAAGCGGTAAAAAGCTATTCTAATCCATCTTTGTCTATTTTGTTTTTGTATCCATTTTTATTTCCGCACCTTTTTAAATACAGAAATTATACTTTTGAAAAGTTCTTAAATAGGTTTATAAGTTCCCCTGCGTTGAAAGAAATTATTTCTGTTTATTGGCTTTACCTAGGATTAGAAAAAGGTGCTGTGTCAGCGTTGTATATGATATGTTTATTAGGGGCATATCATACAGATAAAAGCTGTTTTGTAAAAGGGGGGTTTGGAAGGATTCCAGTTATATTGGCTTCGAATTTTGAAGAATTAGGTGGGAGAATATTGTATAACACGGAAGTTGATAAAATTCTTTTAAATAGTAAAAAGGTAACTTACGGGGTTAGAGATAAAAATAATAATGAATATTACGCTAAAAAAATTGCCTCTAATATCGATAGTAAAAAAACATTTTTAGAATTAATCGAGAGAAGATTTTTACCGCAAAATCTTATTAATAGAGCCGTAGAATTAAAGATGTCTTGTTCTGCGATACAAATCCATTTGATAGCTGAGGCAGAGTTAAATCGAGACTTTTTGTCTGTTGGGACGATAGTACTGCCACTCCGCATAGATTTAGAAAAAAGACTAAAGATGTTGTTTAAATTTAATTCACAGTCGTATACTAAACCAGTGTTATCAGTAAATATCAATTGCTTAAGCAATTTTGATAACTTTGATTCAGAGAACATTTATATTTTTAATATTGGTTGGCTGCCTGCAAATTACATTTTATGGAAAAAATTTATAAATTTGTATGGAAGGAAAGAATATGAAGATTTAAAGAGCGAAATCGTTCAATTAGTAATCAAAGAAATTAGGAAATTTTGGGTTATAAAAAAAGTAAAGCTTAGCAATGTATTAACTCCTGTTTCTTTTGAAAAATGGCTTAATGCAACAGAAGGAGCAATTTATGATATTGCAGCTAGTCCTCAACAAACACTTCTTAGAAGATTCCATAATAAGACACCTATAGAGAATTTGTTTTTAGTGGGCGCCAAAACTTTTCCTGGCGCAGGTATTCCGGGTGCTCTAATTTCTGCCACCTCTTTCTCTGATATTGTGTTAAAGGGTAAATTAACGAATGGAAAAGTTGCTTTATAAGCAAAAACGATAAAATGAAAAATTTTAATAAGTGTGATTACGACGTAGTGATTATTGGTGGAGGCATTAGTGGGCTTATCTGTGGTTGTTATTTGGCAAAAAGAGGGGTTAACACTTTAATTGTGGAAAAAAATATAAGTCCGGGAGGATATTGTGCTTCTTTTGTTAGACAGGGTTTTTTCTTTGATGCCTGTGTTTGTTCTTTGAGCGGTTGTGGTAAAGACGGTAGCTTGCAAAGAATTATTCAAGAACTTGACTTAAAAAATGATTTAGAATTTATTAATTATGAGATTAGAGATATTGTAATAACCCCAAATTATAAAGTCAACTTATATGGTAGCGTTGGTAAAACTATTGGGGAACTGCAAAGGTATTTTCCAAAACAAGAAAAAGCTATAAAAAAATTTTTTGAAAAAATATTATTCTCTCCTATTACTTCTCTTTCAAAAATGAGAAACACTTCTTTTAAGAACAACCTTGATTTCTATTTTACTAATGAAGAATTAAAGACTATATTATCTATTGTATTATTAGGTTATACAGGTGTTCCTCCATCGCGATTATCAACTCTTGCGGCATATTTACTTTATAGAGACTTTATTTTTGATGGAGGGTATTACCCATTAGGTGGTATGCAGAAATTTTCAAATGCTTTAGCAAATAAATTTTCTGAATTCGGAGGGACCGTTACCTTAGCTACAATGGTAAAAAAAATTATACTCGAAGACAATATTGCTAGAGGTGTTATATTAGAAAGCGGAAAGTCTATTTTTTCTAAAGTTGTTATAGCTGCTTGCGATCTTCATGAAACTTTCCATAGTCTTATCGATGCAACGAAGGTTCCTAAAACAATTTCTAATAGAATACATACTAGAGAAACGTCTTTGTCGGCTTTTTTAGTTTATTTGGGAATCAGTAAAGATCTGGATAATTTACCTGATTTAAAATCACACATTTGGATTATAAATAATAATTATAATAATATTGAGAAAATTTATACTAATCTATTGAATAAGGAGTATGATTACATTGGAATAACCAGTTCATCTGTAAAGAATAACTCTTTCTTAGATAAAAGGAGCACAAAAGAGTCTTTATTTCTATTTGTTAATATGCCTTTTGTAAATGAAAGATTTTGGAATGAAAATAAAAAAAATGTAATTAGTGGAAAAATGATAAAATTAGCTGAGAGATTACTGCCAGATATTACAGAGCATATAAAGATAAAAATCATTGCCACTCCTTTTACTCTATTTAAATCAACGTTGAACTATAAAGGTTCTGCGTATGGCTGGGCAGATACAACAACGCAATTTTGCGATCCCAATTTCTCACAAAAAACAAAAATAAAGAATTTGTATTTAACTGGGCATTGGTTGAACAGGAGTAGCGGAGTAAGCCCTGCCGCATACAGCGGCATTGAAACTGCAAAAATACTTCTTGGTGAAATTTTTAAAATTTAGATTTAAAAAAGCTAAAAACTTATGAGTCCAAGCCTATTATCAATATTTGGTGGCTTAATCTTTTTTACTTGCTTTACTCTCGCCATTATAATTTCAATTTTTGGTAAACTAAAACTTCATAAATATTGGGTTTTATTTAATATTGCCAATGCATTTTGGGGCCTCAGTTTATTTTTTGTCGGCAATAAAACTTTGGATATTAATGGGGCGATTTTCTGGTGGAAATTTGGCCATTTCTGGGCTATGTTTATCTCCATAGCCTTTTTACATACGGTGTTAGAATTATGCGCAATTAAGAAAAGAAAAATATTATACTTTTTCTATATTGTTGATCCAATATTTTTTATCTTTCTAAATTTTTCAAATAAGATGGGATATAAACTTGAGTTCATGTTCAACTCTTTTTATTACGTCAGGGCAGTTAATAGTATTTATGTTATCGCGACCTTGCTTTGGTTTAGTTCTATTTTGTATGCCTTCACTATTTTAGTTAAAGAATATATCAATTCAACTGGAGCTAGACAAAACCAACTTAAATATTTACTTTTTCCTATTTTTATAGCATTTATTGGTGGTTGCTCCCATTTTCTACCTACATACGGCATAAAAGTTTTTCCTTTCAATATTATAATGGTCTTCTATCCGCTTATTGCAACCTATGCTATTTTAAGATATCGCATTATGGATATCAGGGTTGCTGTTGCAAAAGGAGCGATTGTTGGAGTTGTATATACTTTAGTCTTAGGCATTCCTTTTGGCCTAGCGGGTTGGGGGAGAAATTGGTTAATGAGTATTTTTGGTAAAGGTTGGACTTGGGTTCCAATGTTGGCTCTGCTTTTGTTTGCTACCACTGGTCCTTACTTATTTATGTACTTACAACAGAAGGCACTAAATAGACTTTTGGCCGATGAGAGACATGCCCACAATCTATTACTTAAAGCGTCTCAAGGGATGGTCCAAATTAGAAATCTGAGAAAACTTCTTGGTCTTATAGTGCATTTTATAACTAAAGCTCTTAAGACAGTCAACGCTCAAGTATTTTTGTCTGATCAAAATTTAAATCAATATACTCTAAAATCAACTCGTTTTATTAGTTCGAATAGGGTAAGTCTGGATGTCAATGAATCTCTTATCCAGTATCTTGGTAATGAGCAATGTCCAATTGTTTATGAAGAATTAAAGTTTCTCAATCTTACTTATTCTCAAATGAACGATTTAGAGCTTGTGATGAAAGATTTAAATGCATCAGTGATTATTCCGTGTCTTGTCGAAGATGCGCTTCTTGGCTTTTTAACCTTAGGAGATAAAAAAACCGGAAGGATGTATACTCAGGATGACTTAAATGTGTTGACTACATTGGCTAATCAGGCAGCGCTGGCTATAGAAAATGCTCAATTTTACGAAGAGGTACAACGCACACAAGAACAGCTTTTCCAAGCTGAAAAAATGGCTACGGTTGGAACTATGGCAGATGGTCTGTCACATCAAATAAATAATAGATTTCAGGCATTAAGTATGATCGCAGGAGATACAATTGATACTTTAAAAATTACTAAAAAAAGGAGGATTCCAGCGGAAATAGAAGAAGTATTTAATCAGGTCGAGCATGCATTAGAGAAGGTACAAGATAACGTAAAAAAAGGCGGAGAGATTGTCAGGGGTTTGCTTAAATATTCCAGACCTGGAGAACAAGGATTTGAATCAGTTTCTTTGGATTCAATTGTTGATGCAGCCTTAGAAATGGCACAATACAAGGTCAAATTAAGTGAGATAGAAATCAAGCGTAGTTACAGTAAGAATCTACCTAAAATAAAGGGGAATCTTACTCAGCTTCAAGAGGTCTTTTTTAATTTAATCGATAACGGCTATTTTGCTATTAAACAAAGAAAAGAAGAGTTAAGGCAAGATGATTATAAAGGAATAATTGATATTCTTGGTCAACAAAAGGATGACAAATTACAAATTAAAGTATCAGACAATGGAATGGGTGTAAAGAAGGAAGATTTTGATAAGCTCTTTACCCCATTCTTTACCACTAAAGCGTCAGCAAAAAAAGGCACTGGCTTAGGGCTTTTTGTTATACAAAAAATCGTCACCAATAACCATAAGGGTAAGATTTCAGTTGAATCTACATATAAAAAAGGTACAACTTTTATAATTGAGTTGCCTGTTGCATAATTAACCTTATTTCAACCTCACTTCCTATCCCAAGTTTACTTTCAATCTTAATTCTTCCACCATGCTCTTTAATAATTCCATGAGTAATAGATAAACCTAAACCTGTTCCTTTGCTTGAGGTTGTGAAGAAGGGGTCAAAGATATGAAGAAGCGATTCTTTTGAGATGCCTTTACCCATATCTTTAATGGCAACAATTAATTCGTTGTTTTGCTGATTTATTGTAACAGTTAATATCCCACCGTTTGGCATCGCCTCAATGGCATTTAGGAAGATATTTAAAAAGGCCTGTTTTAGCTGATTAAAATCAGCCTTTAGTTGAGAGTTTAGGGTATTGTATTCTCTGATTAGTTTGATTTTGTGTTTCAAAAGGTCATTGCTTAAAAGAAGGAGAGTTTCATCGAGGAGCTGGTGGATATCGCAAGGCTTTAATTTAAGAGGAGTGGGTTTAGCAAAATCAAGTAATTGGTGGACGATGTTATCTATTCTATCTACTTCTGAGCTGACTATCTTTTTAAATTTAGCAATAAATTCAGGCTTATTTTTATTTCTTTCTAAATACTCCGTAAAAGTCTTTATGCTGGTTAGAGGGTTTTTGATTTCGTGCGCCATACCTGCAGCAAGAGTTGCTACTGCTTTGAGACGTTCCGAGCGTCTTAGTTCCTCTTCGAGGCGTTGCTTTTCTTCAGCGAGAGAGGAGAGGGTGCCTTTGAAGAAGCGTTTGTCAATGAAGTTTTGGATAGTATTTTTGAGCGGGGTGAAGAGAAGAGCAATGGTAAAAGCAGCTAAAATTGAAGCAACTATTGAAGTATATCCAGCGAAACGGAATAAAATTCTTTCCGCCAATAAAACAGAAAGTAGATAAATAGTAGTTATTAGTGTAATTAAAACAGAATAAATAAAACCTTTTTGAACTACTAAGGAAATGTCCATTAATTTATGACGCAGAATTGCATAAGTACCAATAATCGAATATAAAGCAACACCGAAATTACCAAAGGGATAAATAAATGAATAAGGGAGATCAAAAACTGGAAACAGCGTAGCGCCTCCCCCAATGAACCCAGTAAGAAAGGCAATTATAAGGTATTTTGTTTGTAAATGTAGCTTTCCAGTGGATTTTTTTAATAGATTAATGAGAACTTTAGTACCAAAAAGAATAACAGTGGTCCAACAAAGAAACATTATAAAAAACATTAAATTTCCTGTGGGATAATAAGCAACTCCAGATAAAAGTCTTAATTTATTTAAAGTAACGTCCGTAAAAAGAGATAATATTGCAAATAGAGAAGCTTGTATATATGAAGCTACCAAACGCACTGGTTGTCTAACCATAGCAAAAATACAAGTGGTGTGATAAAAAAAGGGAGCGATAAATAAACCTCCTACTACTGCAATTCGCCACCATAGGTAGGATTCAGCAGGTGATGTTGATTTTCCAATAAAAAAACAACCCAACCCCCAAACAAATACTACAAGATTCATCAAGAACCAGATTCTGTGAATCTTAGTTCTCCCATAAATCTTAAGTAATACCATGAGGATTAAAGAAGTAAGTGAGATAAAAAATCCAGTAATTAGTAAAATATTCATAATTTAGTTCTTGTATTTATATGCTTGTAATGTGATTTCTGCAGTAAATATTTGAAATCCTTCGTGTTAATTTTGTCTAATAGCCACTAAGATTTTTTTAATTAACGAGAATATACAGCTAATAGAAAATAAATTAATTGTTTTTTCTATAATTTTAATGTAATCTTGACTTTGCTCCCCACCACAACCCTACTCTTTATTTCAATCTTCCCCCCATGTTCTTTAATGATACCATGTGTAATCAAAAGGCCTAAACCAGTGCCTTTGTCTGAAGTCGTAAAAAATGGATCAAAGATATGAGGGAGGTCTTTCTCGGGAATGCCTTTTCCTGTATCTTTAATAATTACCGCTAATTTGCTGTTTTGTTGATTCGTTGAGACGGTTAAAACGCCGCCGTTTAGCATTGCTTCGATCGAATTTAAAAAGATATTTAAAAAAGCTTGTTTAAGTTGGTTGGAGTCGGCTTGGATATAATATTCTTGAGAACGATAATCTTTAATTAATCTGATTTTATGTTTAAGCAGATCATTACTTAGAAGGGCAAGCGTTTCATCCAAGATCTGGTTTATATTACATTTCTTTAATTTTAAAGGTGTGGGTTTTGAAAAATCTAGCAGTTGATGAACTATGCTATTAATTTTATCTACTTCAGAACCAACGATTTTCTTGAATTTAGCGATGAATTTAGGTTTTTCTTTGTTTTCCTCAAGGTATTCAGTGAAAGTCTTAATACTAGTCAAAGGATTCTTGATTTCGTGCGCCATACCTGCAGCAAGAGTTGCTACTGCTTTGAGGTGGTCAGAACGTCTGAGTTCTTCTTCAAGACGCCTTCTTTCCTCAGCAAGAGAGGCAAGGGTGCCTTTGAAGAAGCGCTTATCAATGAAGGATTGGATAGCGTTTTTGAGGGGTGCAAAAAGTATGGCAAAAGAAAATATGGCTAATAAATTTATCAAAAATGATTTATATCCAAATAAATTCTGGAAGATATCACCAATGGTCAAGATAAAAACCAAGTAGAGAGCTGTAATTATAGTTAGAAGTATAGAGTATGCCAACCCCTTTCTAAGCACTAATCGTATATCCAACAATTGGTGTCTAAATATTGCATAAGAAACTAAAAAGACATAAACAGGCACAGCATAGGTGCCGAAAGGATTGAGTATAGGTATATCAATGTTGTATACATGAAAAAAGTTAGCGCCCCCTCCTATGTAGCCTATTAAAGAGCCCCAAAAGAGATAGTTAAGCTGGGAACGTTTAATACCCTCTGAGCGTCTTAATGTTAAAAATAATTCATAGAGGCAATAAACCACGATACTTGTAAAAAATAAAAGGACGTAGATATAGGCTGGACCCGGAATAACCTGATATTTTACGTAAAATTTAGGTACAACATCTGCTATCAATAAGTTTGAATTACAAATTCCTGTAAAAATGAGACTTATTAAATAGGAAAATATTAAAACTAATTTACTTTTTTTAATCTTTAAAAAGGAAATTATGAAATGAAGAAAAAAGGTAGGGATAAAGAATATTCCAACCTTTTCAATCCTAGCAACATGCAAGGCAAAATCTTTATGATGAGCACTAATTAAAAATACCTCAAGAATACTCCAAAAAGCTATGCTCAAAGAATATAAAGCGAACGTCCTGTTAACTGCATTTTTTCTATCTTTAAGAAAAACGAATAAGCCAATTATGAAAGTTGTTAAGAATGTTAAAGAAAGCGAAATTGTTAAATTAAGAAATAATAAATTCATATTTTTAACTTCACCTCAACCTTACTTCCCATTCCAACTTTACTTTTAATCTCAAGTCTTCCACCATGCTCTGTAATAATTCCATGAGTAATGGATAGTCCTAAGCCTGTGCCTTTATCTGAAGTAGTATAAAAGGGGTCAAAGATATGAGGGAGTGATTCTTTTGAGATGCCTTTACCCGTATCTTTAATGGCGACAATTAATTCGCTGTTTTGTTGCTTTGTCGTAACGGTTAATATCCCACCATTTGGCATCGCCTCAATGGCATTTAGGATTATGTTCAAAAAGGCTTGTTTTAGTTGATTTGAGTCAACTTGGATTTGAGGATCTTGGGTTTTATATTCTTTGGCGAGTTTTATTTTATGTTTAAGTAGGGCGTTGCTTAGCAGGATGAGGATTTCATCAAGTAGTTGTTGGATATCACATTTTCTGAGTTTAGGTGGAGCTGGTTTAGCAAAATCAAGGAGTTGTTGGACAATATTATCAATCTTGTCTACTTCAGCGCCGACGATTTTCCTAAATTTGGCAATAAATTCAGACTTGTCCTTGTTTTTTTCTAGATATTCAGTAAAGGTTTTAATGCTGGTTAAGGGATTTTTAATCTCATGAGCCATGCCGGCGGCCAGAGTAGCTACTGCCTTGAGGCGCTCTGAGCGTTTCAGCTCCTCTTCGAGGCGTTCTCTTTCCTCTGCTAATGAGGAGAGGGTACCTTTGAAGAAACGCTTATCGATGAGATATTGTACTCTATTTTTCAAGGGCGCAAAGAAGAAAGCAATGAGAAAAATCGCAAATATATTAATTATGGAAGTATACCCTAAGAGACCTCGAAAAAGTTTTTCGATAAATAAAACAAGAACTAAATAAATTGCTGTTATTAATGCGAGTAAAGTTGAATAAACAAGACTCTTTTTAATAGCTACTTTTATATCCATAAATTGGTGTTTAGCTATTGCATAAGCCATAACCATCGGATATATACTAACAAACCCATTACCTATTGGCGGAATAGGAATATTATAGAAAAGAAAAAAATTAGTCGAACCACCGCCAAATCCTATAATGGTTGCAAATAGAATATATTTTAACTGGGTATATTTTACACCTGAAGAATGGCGGTATGTTTTAAATAATAAATAAATACTACTAAGAATATAAAAGAAGAAAATACCTGTGAAAAGATGGAAGGCTATTCCTGGTAAGGGCCAATATTTGAATACAAGTCGCTTGTCTACACTACTTATAAACAATGGAGTAAAAACCGAAGCCAAAAGTATAAAACTAGATAAATAGGCATAAAATATAAATTTACGTTTTTGCTTATTTAATCCTAAAAAAGTTGTGATGTAGTGAAAGTATGTAGAGTAAATAAAAGAACACCCTATAAATAAAGAACGAGCGTATAGTAGCGCGGTAGATTTATCATCTGCTAGCAACCATAAAAAATAAGTATAGCACCATATCGCAACGCTTATGCAGAATAAGAGAAATCTTTTGTATAATATATTTTTCCTGTCTTTATTAAAGACGTAGAAACCAACGACAGCAATCAATATTGCGTTTATCAGGGCTGAAATAGAGTAGTATATCATTTTAAGGAAGGGTTAAAAGATGTTTTTGACCTTCTTTGCAATTTGTTTTGACTCAAATGGTTTGACAATATAGTCTATTGCGCCGAGTTCCTATGTCTTATTAAGAGCTTCTTCCAAATAATATTAGCTCATATATCATGGTTTTGCTTTGGGCAGATTACGGGGAGAAATATTCAGGAAAGCTATCTTTAATTACCTTCTTTATGAAAATAACAAAATTCTTAGTTTCTTCGTATAATTCCTTTGTCTCTTTTTCTGAAATGGTTCCTGCTTTATCATAATCAGAAATATTGCGCTTTTTGCGGCAACCGTCAAAATAATTAACAAGTCCCGATTTGTCTTTAGGTAATATCTCTTTTAAAGCCTGCCAGGTAATATAATGGTGTGATTCGCTGGCAGGTACATATCCGTAACAAAAAAGCAAGGCAAGTGCTGTTTGAAAAGCGGCATTATAGGTAATATTAAATTTTCTATCCTGCGAAAGTCCACTTAAAGAAGCATCTTTTAGATCTCTTCTAATAAGACCAAATATTGCTTCCATTTCTTCTTTGCTTGTGGTATGTTTTTTTAATTTACCTATGCTTAACCAATTTTCTAAGGTCATCTTCCATTCCTTTTATAAAGATTTTTGGCTCTCTTATAACTGAATTGATAAAGTGGTCTTTTCTCTTTATTCTTTCAATAAATTCTTTCTTAGAATATACTACTTGATTTATTTCCCTAGCAGTTTCATCTTGAATTACAGAGACGATATTCTGTAGTTTCCTTGAGTTGATTTCCCCTATAATGAAGATATCAATGTCACTCGAAATGTTTTCGTCATTCTGAGCATAAGAGCCGTAGATAAAAGCCAGTTCTACTTCCTTTTCACTAACCAATTTTTCTTTTATTTTACTGCCGATGCCTACTGTTTTTAAAATTATACTCTTTAATTCCTTAAATAAAGCGAACTCACTATTGACTGTGTAATATTTCCTGTTAGCTTCTGTGTTAGCCTTAAGAAGCCCTGCTTTTTCGAAATTGTCAAGCTGACGTCTTACAGCAGTATAGGGTATTTTTAAAAGTTTCTCTATCTGTCTAGGATAGTACCTGTTTTTTGGATTAAGCATAAACAGTTTTAGAACCTGAATTCTTGAATGGGATGAAAAAAAATTAGTTAACATAAATTAACTCCTTTTGAGCACAAATTGATATAATCTTAACACAATATGTGTTCATTATAACATAAGGAAGTAATGTGTCAACATTGTCTAGTTTTCTATACTTATACATACTAAATTATATGTAGGCCTCTTTGACCTTTTTTAAAATAGACTTTGACTCAAATGGCTTGACAATATAGTCAATCGCACCGAGTTTAGCTGCTTCAGTAGCAGTTTCAACACTTTTGTAACCAGTTACTATAATTACCTTTAAGGTGGCTGAGATAGATTTTGCTTCCTTAAGGATGTCTAGGCCAGTAGTCTTAGGCATTTTAATATCAAGTAGAAGAAGTCCTATATTCTTATCATTCCTTAGGTTATTCAAACATTGCTCTCCATCAGCAGCAAAAACTAATTCATAATCCTTCTCAAGGATCAAATTCAAAGATTCCCTAATGCCTTCTTCATCATCACAAATTAGAATTTTCTTGCGCATATTTCCTCCTGTCATTTATAGCATTGGCGGGGTTGTTACGCATATAATTTTTGTTTCGTTTTTACCTATATTTTTATAAAAGTGGGGAAGAGCGCCATCAAAGTAAAGAGAATCACCATTATTTAATATGTACTTTTTGCTTTCAATTTCTACTTCAACGCTTCCTGAAATTACAAAGATAAATTTTTCCGTGCCAGATTTAGCCTGTTCTAGTGTGGTTTTACCGCCAATTTCAATTTTAAGCAATATCGGCATCATTTTTTTGCTTAAAACTGATGTGGTTAAAATCTCATATGAAGCTTTGTCAGGATGGAGGAAGACGTCAGAACGTACACCCTCAGATTGAAACTCCACTTTTTTTACTTCAGGCTCTATATCACTATAGAGCTGAGGTAAATTTAACCCTAGCGCTTTAGCAATAGCCATGTGTGAATCTAAGGTACCCATCATTTTGCCATTTTCAATCCGGCTTATGGTTGCAATAGCCACTCTTGAAGCCTGAGATAATGCCTCCAAAGTTAAATGCTTAGCTTTTCTTAAGTCTCGAATTTTTTCACCAATTTGCATATTGACCACCTTTTTATTATAAATTTTTCAGATAATCCCCATCTTTAAACTGGTCTTAATTTTCCATTTAAAGGTTATCATAGATGGGTAGATATGTCAAGAAAAATTTGCTGAAAAATCAAAAATAATTTTATAAAATACAAATCTTTTAGCAAATTGTATTCATTATATATTTATAACATTAATATTTTTAAATAGTTACATCATTATATATTTATTTGCATTTTTTGCAAAATATGATTTGACAAATCATCAAATTTATGTTATACTTGTTTTTAATGAAAGCGCAAACCTTAATATGTATAATAGTTGCAATAACATTTGTTTTGGTTGCGCTTTTATTTTTATATATTCAAGCCTCAAGTGCCCGCCCAAGAATTATTCCTGAACAAAACGAATTTCATGAAATTGATGCCATCAGCGAAAATTTGATAACTACCTTAAAAATTAATCCAATTAATCCAAACATGATTTATGCAGGTACAGATAGATTCCTATATCTAAGCCAGGATAATGGCGTCAACTGGCAGGTTGTTACTTCTGTTAAAGCATACATAAATTGTATATATTATGATAAAAGTAATAATATATACGCAGGTACAGATAAGGGATTATTTTGCAAAATTAGTAGTGCAGAACACTGGGGGCTTATCTATTCAGGTAAAGAGGGTAAAGGAGAGAATGTCCTAGCTATTGGCGAAGCAGGAAACAGAATTTTGATAGGTACGCAAAGCGGCCTATATGATTCAGCTGATTTTGGTAAAACATGGAGAAACGTAACAAGCCTAGGTTCTTTGCAAGTTAGTGCCTTATCAGAACCTATTGATAGAGTAATTTATGCTGCAAATGAAAGCGGACTTTACAAATCCGATGTTCTGTTAAATTCTTGGGAGAAAATTTACTATATAAGAAATTTGGACGCTGATGAAACTGAAGAGGATGAATCAGATACAAGTTCAGATTTGATAAACTCGATAATTTCCAGCTCAAATAGACAGGCGTTGTATTTCGCTACTAAAAAGGGAGTTTTTCACTCTGATGCTAAGGCTGAGAGCTGGCAACGATTACCTCGACAAGGACTTTTAAGTAGAGCCATAAATAAACTTATTTTATCTAGCGATAATGAGCTTTTCGCCGCAACTGCTAATGGGCTGTTTAAATTAAACTTTAAAAACAATATTTGGGAAAAAATTTATAAGGGCTTGGACAATGATAGTATAAACGATATAGCAATAAATCAATCAAATGGGGATGTTTTTGTTGCCACCAGCCACGGATTATTTAAGTCAAGTATAAAAAGTCTTGCTGATAGTAATCAAAAATTAAGAGTCTTACTAAAAAATTTTGCCGACGAACCGACAATTCTAGAAGTTCAAAATCAAGCTATTGAATATGCAGAAGTACATCCTGAGAAGATTAATAACTGGCGAAGGAAGGTCTCAAAAAAAGCACTGATGCCTAAACTAACACTAGATGCTGACAGGTATGTTACTGATCTTTATCATTGGGATGCAGGACAGACTCCCGATGCCATACTTAAAGGAGATGATACGGTTTCATGGGGCGTAAGTCTAAGCTGGGATTTTGGCGATTTAATCTGGAATTCAGATCAAACAGCTATCGATACCCGCTCCAGGCTTATGGTGCAATTGCGCCAGGATATATTAGATGAGGTAAATAGGCTGTATTTTGAAAGACGTAGGTTACAGATTACATTACTCAAATCGCCTCCAGAAGACGAACTTAAAAAAATAGAAAAAGAATTAAGAATTGAAGAATTAACTGCTGACTTAGATGCTTTGACAGGGGGTTATTTCTCTAGAGAGAAGACTGCGAAAGCTTCAAGGCTAAATAGTTAACTATAAAAAGGAGAAAAAAGAGATGGATAAAGCACTTAAATTTTGCGTGAAGAGAATTTATAAACTTGATGGAGATGGAAACACCAAGGCATTTGTAGACCTAAGCATTGATGAAAGCCTATTAATAAAAGGCTTGCGAATCGTTGAAGGCAAAAAAGGACTTTTTGTCTCAATGCCTAGAGAACAGGGAAAAGATAACCAGTGGTACGATACGATTCGGCCGTTAAACAAAGAAATAAAGCAAGAAATCTCAACTATTGTGCTATCTGCTTACGAGAAAGAAGTTAAGATATAGTAGGAAATACTATGTCTTGCTGCACGTTAGTTTATAAAGTTATTGACTCATTTTATGAAGCCTACAAGGTACTCGGTCTTGGTTTAGATGAAGAAATGTATTGTAGCTTACTGACTAAAGAATTTAGCTTAAAAGGCCTATCTTTCCTAAGGTGTAACGATCTTAAAACTAATTATAACAACGAAATATTTATGTCAGGTTTTATAATTGATGAGAGGATTATGGCCCTAATTAAATCCCGGCCGTCTATTCCTGAAAAATTTGAAGCTTGGCTTTTTAATTATTTTAAAACCGGCAAATACCCATTATGTTTTCTTGTTAATTTTGGTGCCAATAAGTTAGATATAAAATATAGAGTCTATAGGCCCCAGGTTGAATTAGGGCTTTCTATCGCAGGAGGATAAAAATGCGTAAATCATTCATAGTTCTTATAACTTGTTTAGTAATTTTATATGTTTTTACCTTAGAAGGCTCTGCTGCCATCCCGCATCTTGTGCGCTATCAAGGATATCTAACTGATAGTAATAATGTGCCCTTGGATGGTAGTTATAGTCTTACCCTTAGAATGCATGATACAGCAAGAGGCGGTAATCTTCTTTGGAGCGAGACTCAAACAGATATTCAGGTCTCAAGCGGCAATTTCGCTGTATTATTAGGCCAAGTAACTCCTCTAGATATACCATTTGATACAGATTATTGGCTTTCAATAGAAGTTAATTCTGACGGAGAAATGAGTCCTAGGCAGCGCATAAGCAGCGTGCCTTATGCCTATAGAGCAGAAGAGGCTGAAAATGTAGGAGGCATTCAGAAAGAAGAAATCGTCACAATTTCAGATGAGCAAATAATAACGGGCAATAAGACATTTTCAGGGATTTCTAATTTTACAGGAGCTCTGCAACAGAATGCTGTAAATGGCATTCTTCTACCTTCAGGTGCCATATTTTTTATGCTATCTGGAGACTGCCCTATAGGGACTACGGATGTTACTGCTGCCTATTCAGATAAATTTATAAGAGTAAATGCTACTCAAGGGGCTAGGGGTGGCGCTGATAGCCATGATCATGGAGGGATAACGGGAAACCATACGTTGACGGTTAATGAAATTCCATCACATAGACATACCATGACTACAAGGCAGGAGGCTACCGCCGGTGAAGCAAATACAAATATAGCTCATACTGTCAATGCCGGTAATGAATTAACTTCTTTGATTACAGCTTCGGCTGGTGGAGGCGCAGGACACGGTCATACGATTTCAAGCGCAAGTAATGTTCCTGCTTATGTAGCTTGTAAATTATGTCAAGTTGACTAAATGTCAGAACTTATATGATGGAAATATGAGAATAATACGTCTTGCTCTAATCTTTTTTTTCTTAACCAGCATTGTCCAGACAAGTCTGGCTTTTGAAATTGAAAAAATTTTAAAGGATTTAGGCGATACGGACATAATTCAGGCCACCACAGATGTTTTTCAACTTAAAAAATCAACTATTGTTTCTGGGGCGGGAAATACCTACCGCTTAGATACATATAACCTAACTGCAATTATTGGCGAGGCTATTGGTGGCCAATCTTCAAATAGCGCTAATTATGCGCTGTCCTCAGGCTATATGAGCGATCCACAGACAATTCCTGGTTTTGATTCAACGCCGCCAACCACTCCAGTGGTAATCGATGATGGGGATTACACTACTTCAAGCTCTACCCTACATGCCAGCTGGTCAGCTGAAGATCCCGAATCGGAAATAGCCCAATATCTTTATTCAGTACCGGGTATTGTTGACTGGACTTCAGCTGGACTAGATACCGAAATAACGTTAACTAGCCTAGGGCTTAAGCATGGTCAAACTTATTATTTTGAAGTCATAGCAAAAAATAATGCTGGGATTTCAAGTGAAGTAGGCATGAGTGATGGAATCACAGTTAATCTCTCAGAGCCGATAATTTTAATACTTATACCAGAGAACCTGAGTAAGGTATATGCAGAAGACCAACTTGACATTCAAGTTGCTGCCTCTGATAGCGATGGAGACACTTTAGAATATCAAATTATTATTGATGGTGAAATTAAGCAAGACTGGAGTCATTCAAGGATCTTTTCTTGGACTATTAACGCAGAGGAAGCAGGTAAAGTACATATCATAACAGCCAATGTGCGCGATGGCAATGGCGCAGTGGTATCAAAACAATCAAAGGTCTTTATTTTACATAAACCAATTAATCCGCCATTGCGTCCAATATCTAACTCGGGCGAGGGAAGCTGATGGTATCTAAGATTCATAAAATAAATATAAAGAAGATAATCTCAAGTATAATCATCTTTGTTTATGTTCCTGTTTCAACGCTCTGGGGTTTGGACTTTGCCTGGGCCAAAGATGAGAAATCACCTACTAAAAAATCTAGCATAAAATCAACAACAGAGTCACCTAGTAATTCTTCTGATTCTTATCCCTCACTCTCTCCAGAACAGGCGGCTCAAAGGCGTAGTCTAGCTGGTGAAGAAGGCGAAATTCGAGTCCCGATTACGTTTAATAGTCTCAAGTCTTTTCAAACCGACCCTTTTACTGGCGCAGCAACATTTACTGTACCCATAGCTGTTCCTCCAGGCAGAGGCGGCATCCAGCCTAATATAGCTCTATCCTATTCAAGTTCCTCAAGTAATAGCATTTGCGGCCAAGGATGGAATCTTGAATTGGGTGCTATTGAACGCTCAACTAAAAAAGGCGTACCATCTTACACGGATTCAGACACCTATGTGTTTATTTCTGGTGGCTCAACTGCAGAATTAGTAAATATAGGAGGCGGACATTACAGAGCAAAAATTGAGAGTGCTTTTATGGATTTCTATTTTAATGACAGCTATTGGGAAGTTAGAGATAAGACAGGTACAAAATACTGGCTTGGCCAGAGTTCATCTTCTCGTATAGAAGGCGCTCCTGGAGTTTTCCGCTGGGCAATTGACAAGATCTCTGATATTAATTCTAATTATATGCGTATTTCCTACATGAAGGATAATAATCAGCTTTACCCTGAATCAATTCAATATACCGCCTTTAGCAATGATGAAAATTTCCTACACGGAAATGTAGAATTTATATATGAAACCAGGAATGATATCCTTTCTAATTACCGCCCAAAATTTTTAGTTAAAACAACACAGCGGCTTGTTGATATTATTATAAAGGCAGCGGATAACTCGCGCATTCGAAAATACCACATAAATTATACTAATTCGCCTGCTACCGCACGTTCTCTGATTAGCAATGTTACTCAATTTTCAAACGACGATAGCCAATCTTTACCCCCATTAACCCTTAATTATCAACAACCAAATTCTGGCTGGACGCAGACTAACAGCTGGAATATTCCCCATAATCCTGCTGATCAGCATATGGGCGCTGAATTTGCCTCTTGGGTTGGCTTTCCAAGAGACCAAGGGGTTAGGATAATTGATATAAATAATGACGGATATCCAGATTTATTAAAATACGCTGAAGAGTCGAGGCAGATTCAAAAAACCTTTATGCATAATCAGGCTGATGGCTGGTATGAATCAACTAGTGCATCTTGGCCTGATCCAATTACGCTATGCAGCGGGGAGACCAGATATGTATACTTCAATTCTATGGCAGCAGAGTTAAATAAGGGCGGGGGGCTACGTCTTGCGGATGTAAATGGAGACGGCTGGACAGATTTACTTTTCCATTATAAGTCGAGGAATGGATGCGATACTAAAAAGACTTGGATAAACGATAAAAATGGCGGATGGGTTGACGATTCTTCCTGGTATATGCCTGAGGGTTCCGCAATTATCTGGGAACATGAAATTGGCTGTCCTTATGACTGTTTTGAAATTCGGACATTTTTGGGTGTTGTGTTTTCTGATGTAAATGGAGATGGATTGGTTGATATTGTAAAGGCTGCAGAGGGTGTTTGGGATTATGATGGCTATCAAACCTGGATAAACAATGGTTCTAATTGGACATTAGATTCCTCTTGGACGTTGCCTGAAGGTAATTTAACTAATGGTTCCCAATTAACTGATGTAAATGCAGATGGCCTTCCAGATTTAGTAATAGCCATGGATGAAGATCGCAGGACTTTTATTAATAATGGCAGTAATTGGTCACGCGATAGTACCTGGGATTTACCTGTAGGTAAATTCAACGATGGCTCAATCCAATTAATGGATGTAAATGGAGACGGTTGGGCAGATTTATTAATAGCAAAGGATAGTATACGTGAGACTTACATTAATAATACTAGAGGTTGGTCCCGTGATTCTTACTGGGACATGCCTGATGGTGATTTTTCCAACTTTGGCACCAGATTAGTTGATGTTAATGGGGATGGGTTAACTGATATAATTAAACATTACAATAACGAAGGTCCAAAATTATATTTAAATAACGGTTCAATGCCGGACTTGCTTTCTGGTGTAGATAATGGTGTTGGTGGTACTGTAAACTTAACATATGAACAATCCACTAAATTTGATAATCGCAACCAGAGTGGCCAATATGGCTTACCATTTCCTGTGCAGGTGGTAACTACAGTAACTAATCATGACGGACGAGGTAATTCATATACGACAAGTTATAACTATGCGCAAGGCAAATATGATGCTGTGAGCCGTGAATTTCGTGGCTTTGGTATTGTTCAAGGCATTGATGCGGAAGGAAATATCTCTGAAACTCATTTTCTCCAAGATGATACCTTAAAAGGCAGGCCAACTAAACAGACAACAAAAGACAGCTCAGGAAATATTTATTCTAAAACTCAAACTGAGTGGCAATATCAAGACTTATTTGGCGGCACTGTGAAATTCCCTTATGCTGCAAGCGCTGCCAACTTTACTTATAACGGCAACACAACCGATGAAAACGCCTTTGTTAAAAAGACGCTGATTGACAATAGCCATACCTTCGTTAACAATCTTATCACCCAATCTACTGTGTCAGATAAAGGCGACGTAACAATGTCTGATGATCTAGCTGATGACAGAATCATTACTACAAATTTTCTTAACAACGAAACTGAATGGCTTATAGGATTTGTCAATAATGCAGTTGCCTACGATGGTTCTAGTAACAAATTATCTGAAAAGTGGTTTTATTATGATGGCGTCTCTGACTACAATACTGTGCCTACCAACGGTAAACTTACTAAAGAAAAGGTATGGCTGCATAATCCTGTTACTTCAGAAGAAAAAACCATTGCCACTACCTATTCTTATAATAGCTATGGCCAACTGCACAACGCCACTGATGTCTTACATCATACAACAACCACATCCTACGATTATGAACTAAATACTTATCCTGAACAGGTAACTAATAGTCTGAATCATAGTCTGCAAACAAGCTATAATCCAAAAACCGGCCAAATCCTAACTTCAACAGACCCAAATAGTCAGCAAACTACCAACGTCTATGATGAATTTGGCAGACTTATTAAGGTTATCGGTCCTGAAGATAGCCAGACATACCCTGCAGTTTACTATGAATATGACTTGTCAACTACGCCAATAAAAGTAACCAAGCATACAAAAATAAATTATGATACTACACCTGCATATATGGTTACTTATAGCTTTTTTGATGGTTTAGGTCGGCTAATTGAGACAAAATCTGCGGCTGAGGATGATCCCGTGACTGGGAATCCACGTCAGGTTATCTCTGGTCTAGTCAAATACAATAGTAAGGGAGAAATCGAAGAGAAATATTTGCCTTATTTTGCTGAAGGAGAAAGTGAAGATTTTAGCCCACCTAGTTATAGTAGTCCTAAGTTTAGTTTTATTTATGATACATTAGGCAGGCTTATTCAGACTACGAATCCGGACCTGACATATTCCTCAACCAGCTATACGGATTGGACGATTACCAAAACTGATGAAAATGGCCATTGGAGAAAAGAATATTACGATTGCCAAGGCAATCTTATAAGCGTAGACGAATTTAATAATGGGCAAACTTATACTACAACCTATGAATATGATATTCAGAATAACCTTGTTAAGCTTATTGATAGCCAGAATAATACCACACACATTACTTATGATTCTTTGGGCCGAAAAATTGCCATGAATGATCCTGATATGGGAGAATGGAGCTATATTTATGATGATGCAGGTAATTTAGCAGAACAGACTGATACTAAAGGAGAAAGAACCGTTTTTACTTATGATGCAATTAATCGCCTTGCTAATAAAACTATTGGCAGAAAGGCCATAGACTACACTTATGATGAATCAGATATCCAGTATTCAACAGGTCGGCTTACCCAGGTTGATGACCCTGAAAGCACGACCCAATTTCGTTATGATAGATTAGGCCGCGAAACTCGCTCAATAAAGATAGTAAACCCTGAATCCTTTGAGGTAACGCGTACATATGATGCTTTGGATAGGTTGACTTCAGTTACTTATCCAGATGAAGAAACAGTATTATATGAATATGGCAAGAGCGGGCTAATTAAGAAAATCAGCGGCCAAAAGGGAATAGAGGTTAAGAATTATTTAGAAAATGTAAATTATAATGCCAACGGTCAGATTATTCATATTGAATATGGCAATGGAACTTATACAGATTATACTTATGATACGAATACGTTAAGATTACAACATTTAACAACTTATGCTGCTGATGGCTCGACTATTCAAGACCTTGAGTATCAATTTGATGCTATTGGAAATATCAGCGATATTGCTGATAATATCAATAATTCAAATCAAGGGTTTGCCTACGATGATTTAGATAGACTTATTCAAGCTTCGGGTAACGCCTATGGCACAATTAACTATAACTATGACCCTCTTGGCAATATGACACAAAAGGGAGATTTAACACTTGTCTATGGAGAAGATGGTGCTCCGCCACATGCTGTAACGAGTATTATTGGGCCTAATGGAACCACTAATTTGACTTATGATTCAAATGGTAACCTTATTTCAAAAGGCAATAAACTTTTCTCATATGATGAAGAAAATCGTCTTACTCAGGTAGAGGTAATTGGCACAGATTCTTATACTCTAACTCTGGAGTTTACTCCTGGCTGGAATCTTTTCTCGCTTCCTGTAATACCCGATGATTCTAGTGTAGAAGCAGTGCTTGCGCCGATAGAAGGGCAATACGATCAGCTAACCCGCTTTACACCAGCACCGAATTCAACATGCAATTCTGCTTATGTTAATGATGAATCTTGTCACTTTGAACATTATGTAGGTAATGTTAATTTCGATGACTTTAATGAGTTTGAATATGGAAGAGGCTACCAAATTTATATTACAAATCCCCTTGGTGCTACTATTTTAGTAAGTGGAAAAGTACCCAAAGACATACCTGAATTGAATCTTGAAAGCGGCTGGAACTTTATTGCCTCGCCTACTACAGATACAAGAGACGTCTCGAAGGCAATGAATAATCTCATTTATGATGTTGATTATGACCGCTTACTTCGTTATAATAAAGACATTAGTGATTTTGAGTATTTTCGCAATAATCCTCTAACAGATGATTTTTCTCAAGTTGATGCAGGTAAGGCTTATTACCTTTACTCAACTTCAGACGCTGATTGGCAAATAAAATCCGAGTCCTTCTTCACTAAGTTTGAATACGATGGTGATGGAGGCCGGATAAAAAAGATAACGCCTACAAGTACCACTATTTATGTAGGCTCGCTCTTTGAAACGACTGATTACACAGATGGCCAGAC
>JAHJTE010000002.1:300000-403156 GCA_018830005.1 Candidatus Omnitrophota bacterium | reverse complement strand
CTACCTTGCTAAAATCAGCGATGATGTAGTTGGCGAGGAAGTAGAGGGTATTTCAACCAGTCAAGCTACTACCGGGAACTTGTTCCGCTACGACAGCACGGATAACCTCTATATATTCAACCTTTCTACCAATGGACTTACCAGCGGTACCTGGCAGGTGCGTATTGATTTGGATGATGGAACTTCTAAATACGTTAATTTTGGGTTAAAATAAGAGTATTCTGGAGATGTTGGAATACCCATAATGGCCAATGGAGATGACTTAGAGGAAAAACTATATCATCTAAGTAACCAGAAAAGATAAGGCGGGTAAACAGACAACGCACTCTAAACACAGTTATCTGTTCGCATGGCCAGGATGAGGGATAAAAGGAGAAACAAGAGATGAAGCGCACAATAGGAAGTTTTTTGCTAATTGCATTGTTAATAATAGGTGTAGTTATGACTTATTTTGTCTCTTCAAAGACAGAAGATGAGCCAGAGAAATTGGTTGCCAAACTTAGTTTTGGCAAACAAGGTAAAGGCCTGGGGGAGTTTGGAAGCTTTGTTGTGCCTTTTGTCTCTCCCGCTCCTTTTAGTTTAGCCATAAAAGACAATTACCTCTATGTAGCTGATATAGGCAATTCTCGTATACAGGTTTTAGAGATAAAATACTGAAATAAATATCATGATGAAAAAACGAATACTAAGCGGGATGAGACCAACAGGCAAGCTTCACTTAGGCCACCTTGCAGGCGCCTTAGAAAACTGGGTAAAGCTGCAAAATAGTTATGATTGCTTTTTTATGGTTGCTGATTGGCATGCCTTAATGAGTGAGTACGAAAATTCTTCTCTTATTAGTGAATATTCAATTGATAACGTAGTTGACTGGCTCAGCGTAGGTATAAGGCCAGCAAATTCCACTATTTTTATCCAGTCAAGCATTCCGGAGCACCTAGAGTTATACATGATGTTTTCCTGTCTTGTTCCTTTAAGTTGGGTGGAGCGAATTCCTACATATAAAGAGCAGTTAAGAGAATTAAAAAATCGCGAAATTCACACTTATGGATTTTTAGGCTACCCAGTATTGCAGGCTGCCGATATTCTAATCTATAATGCTGATGCTGTACCTGTAGGGCAGGATCAACTGCCGCATCTTGAGCTTACGCGCGAGATAAGTCGCAGGTTTAATTACATTTACAAAAAACAACTTTTTAGGGAACCTAAAGATATCCTTACGTCCTTTCCTAAGCTCTTAGGTATTGATGGCCGCAAGATGAGTAAAAGTTATAATAACACGATCAATCTTTCCGATAGCGTTGAGGAAGTAAGAAAAAAGGTGCTAGCAATGATCACTGACCCAAAGCGCATATATAAGTCTGACCCAGGCCATCCAGAAATCTGCAATGTCCACACCTACTATGAAGTATTCTTCCCTGATTATTCTGGTGAAGTCTCAGACTATTGCAGAAAGGCTAAAGTTGGTTGTCGTGACTGTAAAGAAGATTTAGCAAGGCGTATAAACGAAAAATTGATGCCGATAAGGAAAAAGAGAGAAGATCTGTTGTGTAAGAAGAAAAAGATAATAGAGATTATTGAAAGCGGCAATGAAAAGGCTGGGAAAACCGCCTCTTCTATGATGAAGAAGATCAAGGAAATCATAAACCTATGTCCTATAAGATAAAACTGGATATATTTGAAGGACCATTAGATTTACTTTTGTATCTGATAAAAAGAAATGATCTTAATATCTACGATATTCCGATTGCGAAGGTCACTGAACAGTACATACAGTATTTGGAATTAATGCGACTCCTTGATTTAGGAATCGCTTCTGAATTTTTAGTTATGGCTGCTACGCTAATTGAGATAAAATCTAAGATGTTGTTACCTCGGGATCCTGAGCAAGAAGAAGATATAGAAGAAGATCCGCGCCAGGAACTTATTCAGCGCTTATTAGAGTATCAAAAATATAAGGAGGCAGCAGAAGATTTACGGAAGAGAGAACAAATCTATAAAGACGTCTTTAGCCGAAACTCTGATTCATCTGAGGAGAAACAAGATGGAGAAGTCTTTTTTGAGGCAAGTCTTTTCGATTTGATTTCTGCATTTTCCAAGGCCTTGAAGGATGTGCCAAAGGAAGTATTTTACGAAATCGTCAAGGATGAATTTACCGTCGAGGAGAAAATCCATGATATCTTGAGAATGCTTCTTAACGCTCCTTTAGTTTATTTAAATGATATTTTCTCCAAAGCAAAAAATAAATTAGAGATCGTAGCTAACTTTCTTGCTATTTTAGAATTGATCCGCTTGCAGGAAATTGTCGTACAACAAAAAAATGTTTTTGGAGAGATTGCTATCAGGCGTTATGAACAGCATTCCAAACCGCAGAGAGTCCTGGAAAGAAAATAGATTATGTCCGTTGAGAAAAAAGATATAAATATCTTAAAATTAAACGAAACAGAAGAGGATACTGTTTTTAATATATCTCTTAGGCCGCAGCATTTGAATGAATTCGTCGGTCAGGAGACAGTTGTGAAGAATTTGGATGTTGCCTTGAGGGCTGCCAAAGAAAGGAAAGAACCGCTTGAGCATGTGCTTCTCTCAGGCCCGCCCGGATTAGGCAAGACTTCCCTAGCGCATATAATCGCCCATGAGATGAATGCGAATATTACAGCTACGAGCGGACCGGCAATTGAACGTGCCGGTGACTTAATCGGTATTTTAACTAATTTAGGCAAAGGCGATATATTCTTTATTGACGAAATACATCGTCTTTCTCGCGTTGTAGAGGAATTCCTTTATCAGGCAATGGAGGATTTCCAGATAGATTTTGTTATTGATAAAGGCCCTTATGCTAAAACGATCAAATTCAATCTCAAGCCATTTACATTAGTCGGTGCTACTACAAGAAGCGGTCTTTTGACTGCACCGCTTCGTAGCCGTTTCGGATTATTTTTTCATCTTGATTTTTACAGTGCTTCAGATCTGGCACAGATTATTGCCCACTCCTCAAAGATTTTGGGGATGACTACAGATAAAGAAGGTGCCTTAGAGATTGGCAGAAGAAGCAGGGGTACGCCTAGAATCGCAAATCGTCTTCTGCGGCGTGTGCGTGATTATGTCCAGGTTAATAAATTAAACCAGACGAATCAAAGAATAGCAAGTCAGGCCTTAGATGCTTTAAATATTGATGAGTCTGGCCTAGACCAATTTGACCGCAAGGTCTTACTTGCGATCATTGATAATTATTCGGGTGGGCCGGTAGGTATAGATACACTGGCAGCGACATTGAATGAGGATATTGATACCTTAGTAGATTGCATAGAGCCTTATTTATTGAAAGCAAACTTCCTGCGACGGACATCTCGCGGCCGGGAAGTAACAGAAATCGCCTACAAGCATTTTAACAAGAAAATTGATAAAATATCCCAGAAAGAATTGTTCTAATAATATCCCCTATCAACATTCGCTTCTAATAATAGAAAATGAAAAAGATTCTTTTACACATATGTTGTGCGCCATGTGTAATTTTCCCCTTGGAGGTCTTGCGTAGAGAAGGATTTCAAGTAAAGGGCTTGTTTTTTAATCCAAACATACATCCTCGCCAGGAATATGAGAGAAGGCTCGATGCCTTAAGGATTTATTCTAAAGATGCGAGGTTGGAATTTTCCTCGGGAGAGTATGACCTCAAGATGTTTTTGGGTCTGGTTGATGGAAATAAAAGTGCACCTACACGTTGTGATGCCTGTTGGAGATTAAGGCTTAAGATTACGGCTGAAACAGCAAGGCAAGAGAATTGTCAATATTTTACATCAACACTTTTGGTGAGTCCCTATCAGGATACATCTGTTTTAGAAAAAATAGCTGCTGAAGAAGCACGAAATTTAAATTTGAAATTCTTCAGATATGATTTCAAATCCGGTTTTAGCCAGGCGCATCGAAAGGCAAAAGAAACTGGCCTATATTGTCAAAAATACTGCGGTTGTATTTATTCGCTGCAGGAAAGATCCAAGAGAAAAGATACAAGATCAGTACGCTCCTAGAAGGTTATGCATAGCCTTGGAAAGACACTAATCATAATTGGCATAATCCTTATTATTGCCGGAAGTATAGCGCAAGTTCTGCCTAGAATAAGTAAAATACCGCGTCTGCCCGGTGATATATACATTAAGAAGGGAAACTTTACTTTTTATTTTCCTCTAACAAGCTGTATCATTTTAAGTATAGTTTTTAGTTTAGTCTTTTGGTTATGGTCAAAGAGATAATTAGAAGAATATTATTACTTTTAATTTTTAGCTGTTTTTTCTTTGTTTTTGCTTTCGATTCTAGCGCTGCTTCTTTTGTGCGCGTCGCTGTCTTTAAAGACGCCTCTAAACTAACTCTGGATGTTGATGCATCTTTTAGGATCACGACAGTTGAGGATGATTTGGAGCTTCTTAAGTTAGATAAGGCAAGTGGTCTATTAATTGAGACTATAGATAAAGGGTTTAACATTGGTAGCAACAACATAGGCAAAGAACGCATTGAAATTACAAGAGACGATGATGGATTCATAAGTATAAATGACCGGCTATTCAGGGGACGTCTAAGATTTATCAAGAAAGATGCCTCGAATTTCTTTGTTGTTAACTATATCGAGTTAGAGGATTATATCCGAGGAGTTCTTTATCACGAGATTTCACATCTTTGGCCTGAAGAATCTATCAAGGCTCAGGCTGTGGTGGTTAGAACCTTTGCATTAAGCAAAATGCATGACAATAGGCTTAAGGAATATGACCTTACCAATGATACCTACTCTCAGGTTTATGGTGGCCGCACCTCAGAACGTTGGCGAACAAATAAGGGCGTAGATGCTACAGGAGGTGAAGTTCTTAAACTTGACGGAAAGATCTTTCCTACATATTACCACGCAGCTTGTGGAGGCCATACCGAAGATGTATCAAATTTATGGGATGTTGATATTGCATCTTTAAAAGGCGTTACATGTCCCTATTGTGCAGATTCTCCTCATTTTAAGTGGGATATCTACATTGATTTTAAGCGCCTTCAGGAAAAGTTAAATGCTGCCGGCTTAAGGGTAGGCAAGATTGAATCAATAGAAATAGTCGAGCGTTCTTTATCAAATCGTGTTTTGAAATTGAAGATAATATCAGCTACAGATACAATAGAGATTTCAGGTAAGGCTTTGAGAGAAATATTGGGGCCGAAGATACTTCGTAGTACAAATTTCCAAATAGAGAGTTCGGGCGATTTTGTTCTATTTAAAGGATTTGGCTGGGGTCATGGCGTAGGACTGTGTCAGTGGGGCGCATATTTTATGGGAAAGCAGGGTCATGACTACAGACAGATTCTAGAGTATTATTATCATGGTGCAAAAATAGAAAAAGACTATTAAAATCCCTCTTAACATGAAATTAGCAGATTTTGATTATCAATTACCAAAAGATTTTATTGCCCAGTTTCCATTAAAGCAAAGAGATGCATCGAAGCTTATGGTGATTGAAAAAGACACGGGTAAAATCCATCATCGCCATTTCTCAGATATCCTGGATTATTTATCTAAAGGCGATTGTATAATATTAAATGACACAAAGGTCTATCCAGCAAGGATGTTTGCAAAGCGCTCAAGCGGTGGGAAAGTAGAGATCTTTCTTCTCGGGAAAGAGACTGACGACACCTTCCGCTGTTTACTAAGACCTTCAAGACTTAAGTTGGGTGAGAAGGTCGCGCTTAATGCAGGAAGTATTACTGCGCAACTGGTGCGCAAGGAAAGAGATCTAAATCTGATTCGATTCGAAAATATCAAAGACATCAGTGGTTTAATCAATCGTTTTGGAGTTATGCCCCTGCCTCCTTACATTAGACGAAAGGCAGAGGATTCTGATAGAGAGCAATATCAGACTGTTTATGCTAGCAAAGAGGGTGCAGTTGCTGCCCCAACCGCGGGATTGCATTTTACTAAAAACATTCTTGATAGAATTAAAGACAAGGGGGTAGATCTTGGATTTTTGACTCTTCATGTTGGCTGGGGTAGTTTTAGGCCTGTAAAGGAAGATGAAATCACAAGGCATAAGATAGAAGAGGAAGAATTCAATTTGCCAGCTGAAGTAGCAGATTTAGTTAACAAAACAAAACAACAAGCTCATAAGGTATTTGCAGTCGGCACAACCACTACGCGCGTCTTAGAGAGCGCAGCCAATGCTAGCAATGATCATAACAGTCTTGGCGCCTTAAAGGGGAGGACAGACTTATTCATTTATCCTGGATTTAAGTTTAAGATAGTTAATCATCTTTTAACGAATTTTCATCTTCCAAGATCAACCTTGTTTCTTCTGGTTTGTGCATTTGCTGGACGCAGGCTGATTCATAAGGCATATCAGGAAGCAATTAAATGGCAGTACAGATTTTATAGCTACGGGGATGCAATGTTGATTATTTAAGAGAGGCTGTAGACTAAGAAAATGGTCAAAGTATTACGAAAAGAATTAGGTTTCTGGGATGTATTCTGTATTGCCTCTGGGGCAATGATAAGTTCCGGGTTATTCATACTACCGGCTATTGCCGCAGGCCAGGTAGGTCCTTCACTTTTTCTTGCATATATGATAGCAAGTTTTATTGCTTTGCCTACTGTGTTGAGTAAGGCAGAGTTGGTTACTGCCATGCCTCGTGCTGGCGGGGATTATTTCTATATCTCAAGAAGTATGGGTTTTGTAACCGGAGGCATCGGAGGTTTTGGTACCTGGTTTTCCTTGAGCTTAAAGGCTGCTTTTGCCTTAATTGGTATGGCAGCTTACGTGTCATTATTTACTTCGATGTCAATTCAGTATATAGCATTGATCTTATGTGTAGCCTTCGGTGTTTTAAATATCTTTGGCATAAAGCTTGCAGCCAGGATGCAGATTGTTCTAGTTTTAGGATTGTTTAGCGCTTTAATCTTTTATATTGTCAGGGGCTTTCCGGCAATAGATATTAATAACTTCAAGCCTTTTGCCCCTTATGGCGTTAGGGCGATTTTTGCCACAGCAGGATTTGTGTTTATCTCTTATGGCGGCCTTACAAAGATTGCCAGTATTGCTGAAGAGGTGAGACAGCCCACACGTAATATTCCCTTAGGCATGCTTGCTTCTCTGGTCATAGTCGGAATTATATATACACTCGTTGCATTTGTTACGACAGGACTCTTAAATCTGAGCGATCTTTCTAGTTCTTTAACTCCGATTTCGGATGCTGCGTATCAATTTGGTAGTAGCCCTGCAAGGATTATAATGGCGATTGCTGCGTTCCTAGCCTTTATTTCTACTGCAAATGCTGGGATTATATCTGCTTCCCGTTATCCTATGGCAATGAGTAGAGATAAGCTTTTGCCGAAATTTTTCAACAGGGTCAACTCACGCTATCAAACACCGCATTACTCTATTATCTTTACAGTGATTTTTATGCTTTTGGCAATTAGTGTTCTAGATTTGAAGTCTCTGGTTAAGATAGCATCAGAGCTGCTTATCATAATCTTTATGTTCACTAATCTTGCTGTGATAATTATGCGTGAGAGCAAAATGCCCAATTACAAACCTACATTTCGTTCTCCTTTATATCCGGTTGTTCAGATTGCAGGCATCTTGGGTTGCTTGTTTTTGCTTGCAGAGATGGGGAAAATATTGTTACTATTTAGTATTATGTCCATTAGTGTAGGCATCCTGGGGTATTTTGTTTTAAGTTATAAAAAGAAGATAAGAGAATTTGCTATTATCCATGTTATTGAGCGCATTGTTAATAAAGAGTTTACTTCCGGTACTCTTTCTCAGGAACTTAAAAATGTGATAAGACAGAGGGATGATATAGTAGAAGATAGATTTGATAAATTAATAGAGGAGGCTGTTGTTTTAGATATAAGAGGAAGATTGCCCTCAAGCCTATTCTTCCAGAAGGTAGCAGATGCCTTAACTAGCCAGCTTAGCCTTAAGCCGCAATACCTCCGCGATCTGCTTAATGAAAGAGAAAAAGAGTCAAGCACTGTTATTCATCCTGGATTGGCAATTCCACATATTGTTATCGAAGGTGAGAATAAATTTAATATTCTTCTGGCAAGGGCTAACGAAGGCATAATCTTCCCTGAATTAGAAGATCAGCCAGTGCATACAGTTTTTGTCCTTGTCGGAACAAAGGATGAAAGGAATTTTCATCTGCAGGCCTTAGCAGCTATCGCACAAATATGCCAGGAGAAGAATTTTGAAAAAAAATGGCTCGACGCCAGAAATGTTATGGAATTGAAGGACGTTTTATTGCTTACCGAGAGAAAGCGCTTTGGCAAACCCGCTGATTAGGCCCTCAAATGGCATTTTCCGTTATTCATAAAGACAAAAAATCTAAGGCACGTTTAGGTAAATTAATTACAGCACATGGAAGCATAGATACTCCTTGTTTTATGCCAGTAGGCACTCAAGGCACAGTAAAAATGCTTTCAAATCGTGACTTAGAGGACTCTGGTACTGAGATTATACTATGCAATGCATACCATTTGAGTCAAAGACCCGGCATTGAGATTATAAAGGCTGCAGGCGGACTGCATAGATTTATTGGCTGGAAGGGGCCTATTCTTACAGACAGCGGTGGTTATCAGATATTTTCCATGTCCAGTCCTAGTTCTAAGCCAAAGGTCTCACGTAAAAAGACGTCTTTGTATAAAATCAATGATCAAGGCGTTGAATTTAAGTCCTTATTTGATGGCTCAAGGCATTTTTTCTCACCCGAAGATGTTATAGATATCCAGCTGATTTTAGGTTCAGATATCATTATGCCCTTGGATGAATGCATTCAATACCCTACGCCTATTAGCTATGCAAGGGTTGCTATGGAGCGTACTCTTGATTGGGCAAAAAGGTCAAGGCTAGCCCTGGCCTCTTGCCAAACACTAGAGGGCCAAGAGCAGCCGTTATTATTCGGGATTGTGCAAGGTGCAAGCTTTGAGGATTTACGAAAAGAATGTGCAAGAAAACTCTTGGATATGGATTTTGAGGGTTATGCCTTAGGCGGATTAAGTGTTGGCGAATCGAGTGATCTACGCTATAATATGATATCCAAAGTTATTCAGGAATTACCCAGCCAAAAGCCCCGTTATCTTATGGGTATGGGAAAGCCCCTTGATTTAATTGAAGCTGTAAGCTTAGGAATAGATATGTTTGATTGTATTATTCCAACCCGCTATGGAAGAAATGGAAGTGCGTTTACCGCTAGAGGTAAGATTATTGTCAGGGATGCTCCTTACTCTAAGGATTTTCAGCCGCTTGATGCAGGTTGCGATTGTCTAACTTGTAAGACTTATTCGCGCGCTTACCTTAGGCACCTTTTTAATAGCGATGAATTACTTGGACTCTATCTTGTATCCTTGCACAATGTTAATTTTTATATTAAAATTATGTGCGAAATTAGAGAAGCAATAAAAGCAGATTCTCTTTCAGAGTTAAAGAAGAGCTATAGCAAATATAATTTTTAAATTACGATGTTAATTGACGTCCTGACTATTTTTCCTGCAAGTTTCCCAGCAGTTCTGAATGAATCAATACTTAAACGTGCCCAGCGCGCTGGCAAGGTTAAGATACGTATTAATGACATAAGGGATTATACAGAAGATAAGCACAAAAAGGTTGATGATCGTCCTTTTGGCGGTGGTCCAGGTATGGTAATGTGTCCGCAGCCAATCTTTAGCGCTGTGGAGGCAATATGCAAAAAGAATAAAGTCAGGAAGGATAAAAGAAAGATAATATTGCTTTCGCCCCAAGGCCGTAAGTTAACGCAAGAAAGAGCCAAGCAGCTTTCTAAATTTAAACATCTTGTTTTGATTTGCGGTCATTATGAAGGAGTGGATGAGAGGGTAAAAGGATATCTGGTTGATGAAGAGATTTCAATCGGAGATTATGTCTTGACGGGTGGAGAATTACCAGCAATGGTGTTAATTGATTCTGTTGTTCGTCTTCTGCCGGGTGTCTTAGGAAGAAGCGAATCTTTGAAGGAAGAGAGTTTTGAGTCCGGAATTCTAGAGTACCCTCAATATACCCGACCAGCAGATTTCAGAAAGATGAAGGTGCCTGCATTGTTGCTTTCAGGAGATCATAAGGCAATTGCAGACTGGAGGCGTAAGCAGGCGTTGTTAGAGACAAAGAAGAAAAGGGCTGACCTTTTAAAACAAAAATAAAAAAAGCGGAGATGCGAAATGAAAAGATTAGAAGAATTTACGAAGAAGCAGTTAAGAAAGGACTTGCCGCAGTTTAATATCGGCGATACTTTAAAGGTGTATGGAAAGGTCTTGGAAGCAGGTAAGGTGCGCATACATCCCTTTGAAGGCATAGTTATTGCTAAAAAGGGAAAGGGTATTTCTGAAACCTTTACCTTGCGCAAGATTTCTTACGGAGAAGGCGTGGAGAGGATATTTCCTATTAATTCCCCTAATCTGGAAAGAATAGAACTGTTGCATAAAGGAAAGGTAAGGCGCGCAAAATTATATTATCTACGCGCAAGAAAAGGTAAAGCCGCCAAGGTTCGTTCTGCAGGGTAGATCTTTAGAGTTTATTATGAGATATCACGAAAGAAAGGCTAAGCTTTCAGGTTTTAAGTTTGTTGCAGGAGTAGATGAAGTTGGCCGTGGAACCTTGGCTGGTCCTGTGGTATCTTGCGCAGTGCATCTTAAAAAGATGAGATTTAAAAATAGAATAGACGATTCAAAAAAATTATCAAGAAAGGCAAGGACCTTAGCTTATCATGAATTAATTAAACATTGCGATTTCGGCATCGGGATTGTCAATGAGAAAGCGATAGACCATATTAACATTTTAGAGGCAAGCAAGATTTCAATGCAGCGAGCGCTTGCTAATCTATCTGTAAGGGCTGACTTTCTTCTTATTGACGGCAATATGGATTTGGAAGTAGATATACCATCGAAAAAGATCATCGGTGGAGATAGCAAGAGTATAACAATTGCTGCCGCCTCTATTATCGCCAAGGTAATCCGCGATCGGATAATGGAGCTTTATCATAAGGTATATCCAAAATACGGATTTAAATTTCATAAAGGTTATGCGACAAAGACCCATCTTGCGGCAATCAGGAAGTTTGGTCCTTGTTCTATTCATAGGTTGAGTTTTCGTCCTCTTTCCCGATGAGAGAATAGTCGCTTGATTGCAGCAGGTGTTTTCTAATAAGGAGGTCAAGAAAAAAATATGTTGCCTGATTTAGGAATTGCTCAAGCTGCAAAGATTAAACCGATTAAAAAAATCGCCTCAAGAGCAGGGATTCGCACTTCTGAATTAGAATTATACGGCGAGCATAAAGCTAAGGTTTCGCTTTCTATTTTAGACAGGATAAAAAACAGGCCTAGCGCTAAGTATATCCTTGTCACGGCAATCACCCCAACGCCTTTGGGAGAAGGCAAGACCGTTACTACTATTGGGCTTTCTATGGGTTTGAATCGGATAGTAGGTAATACACTAGCTTGTATTCGACAACCTTCCCTAGGGCCTGTATTCGGTATAAAAGGAGGCGCTGCAGGCGGCGGATATTCTCAAGTAATACCAATGGAGGATTTTAATCTTCATTTTACCGGAGACGTACATGCGATTGGGCTTGCTCATAATTTGGCTGCCGCATTTTTAGACAATGCGCATTTTAAGAAAAAGATCGATATAGATCCTACAACAATCAGCTGGCGCCGCGTTGTTGATGTAAGCGATAGATTCCTGCGAAATGTAAAAATAGGCCTAGGGACCTCTCAGGATGGCATCCCGCGTGATTCAGGTTTTGATATTACGGTTGCCTCAGAGGTAATGGCTATTCTTGCCTTGACAGATAGCCTCTCTGATTTAAGGAAAAGACTTGGCAGGATTGTTTTAGCAAGGACAAAAGACGGCAGGCCTGTAACATGCGAGGATATAAAGGTTGCCGGAGCAATGGCTGTGTTGCTGAAGGATGCCATAAAACCGACCCTTATCCAGACATTAGAGAATACGCCTTGCTTTGTTCATGCCGGGCCTTTTGCCAATATTGCTCATGGTAACAGTTCAATTATAGCTGATAAGATTGCCCTTAAATTAGCTGATTATGTGGTTACTGAGGCAGGATTTGGTGCAGATTGCGGCGCAGAGAAGTTTATGAATATCAAGTGCCGCTATAGCGGACTTAGCCCGGATTGCGTAGTAATTGTTTCCTCTATTAGGGCACTCAAGATGCATTCGGGAAAATTTGAAGTTATTGCCGGAAGGCCTTTGGATAAGGCTCTTTTAGAAGAGAATCTAGAGGCAGTAAAGCTGGGTAGCTGCAATCTCCTAAGACAAATCGAGAATATGAAGTTATTCGGAGTCCCGGTTGTTGTAGCGATTAATAAATTTAGTGCTGATACAAATTCTGAAGTTAACTTGGTGAGAGATTTGGCATTAAAGGCCGGAGCAGAGGATGCTGTGGCAAGCGAGGTTTGGGAAAAAGGTGGCAAGGGCGGCGAGATGTTAGCAAGGTCAGTTATCGCAGCCTCTAAAGTTAAAAAGAATTTTAAGTTCCTGTACGCTTTAGATATCCCAATTAAGGACAAGATAAAAACAATTGCGACTAAAATTTATGGTGCTAAAGATGTGGAGTATTCTGATTTGGCCCAAAAGAAGATTGCAGAGTTTTCAAAGCTCGGGTTTGATAAACTGCCGATTTGTATGGCAAAGACCCATCTGTCCTTATCGCATGACCCTAAATTAAAAGGAGCGCCAAAGGATTTTATATTACCGATTCGCGATATCAACGCTTCAGTAGGTGCAGGATTCCTGTATCCTCTCTGTGGCACGATGCGCACTATGCCCGGGCTGCCTACAAACCCTGCTGGCGAGAATGTGGATATTGACAGTGAAGGCAGGATTGTCGGATTATTTTAAATAATAATAGCTTAAACCGGAGTTAGTATGTACATTAACGACTCATTGAAAAAATATCTCGACGATTTATCAGATAAGTTACCTGCACCTGGTGGAGGTTCAGCAGCTGCTGTTTTGGCTTGTCTGGGAACAAGCCTCATAAACATGGTTTGTAATTTCACTGTCGGAAAAGAAAAGCACAAATCAGTAGAGAATGACGTAAGTAAGATCTTGGAGGAGTCCCGGAAATTAAACAGCCGTTTTCAAGAACTTATTGATGAAGATGTAGCAGCCTTTAAGTCCAAAGATATCCAGAAATCCTTAAGCGTCCCGCTTGAGATCTCTCACTTAGCATCTGAGGCAGCTTGTCTATGTCCTGACCTTGCCAAGAAAGGCAATCCTAATCTAATAACAGATGTAGCATGTGGAATTGATTGTTTAATGGCTGCTTTTTCTTGTGCTAGGATTAATGTAGAGATAAATCTAAAAAATATCTTGGAAGATGAGAAAAAAGCAAATATAATACAAGAGCTTGATAAAAACGAAGATATGCTTAAAGCAATAAGAGATGAGGTAGTGACTTATGTGCGCGAAATTGTTAGAAGGTAAACCGATTGCCGTTAGAATAAAAGAAGAGATAAAGAAGGAAGTGGAAGAGTTTTCTTCTAAGCCAGTTCTAGTCAGCGTGCAGGTGGGAGACAATGCCGGCTCTGAAAGTTATGCCAAAAGCCAAAAGAAAACAGCCGAGAATTTAGGAATAGATTATCGGTATCATAAATTAAATCAGGACACAACTGAGAGCGCACTAATTGAATTTATATATAAATTCAACTCCGATACTGCTGTCCATGGCATCATTATACAGATGCCTTTACCTGCTGCTATTGATTATAAGAAGATTAGCCAATATATCAGTCCAGACAAGGATGTTGAAGGCATGCATCCAGCCAATATGGGAAAGATTGTGTTTGGTAAAGCCAAAATCCTACCTTGTACGCCTGCTGCCTGTATGCAATTGTTGAAGGAGACCGGGGTTAAACTTTATGGTAAAGAGGTTGTAGTAGTTGGACATAGTGAGATAGTAGGAAAACCTTTAAGTCTTCTTCTTTTGGAAGAATTTGCTACTGTTACTACTTGCCATATAGCTACAAGTAAGGCTCTCAAGTTAGAGGAACATGTTAGAAAAGCAGAAATCTTAATCGTTGCTGTGGGTAGGCCGAATCTAATCCCAGGTGACTGGATAAAACAAGGTGCAATTGTTATTGATGTAGGAATAAATAGAGTTGAGGGTAAGCTTGTTGGAGATGTTGAGTTTGAAAATGCAGCCAAAAGAGCCTCTTTTATTACCCCTGTTCCCGGCGGAGTCGGACCGCTTACAGTTACAATGTTGATGAAGAATCTAGTTCAGGCCTACAAGTTCCTAAATTCAAAATGAGTTTTAAAGAAAAAATCAAACAGGAAAAATTTCTAATTACCAGCGAGATTGGCCCGCCTAAAGGAATACACACCGAAACCCTCCTAGAGGATGCAGAACTCATTCGCAGCCGCGTTGATGCAATAAATGTTACAGACCTGCAGAGTTCAGTGATGCGCTTAGGCTCCCTGGCGGTCTGTCGGCTCTTGAAGGAAAAAGGATATGAGCCGATTTATCAGCTTACCTGTAGGGATAGGAATCGCCTTGCCTTACAATCAGATATTTTATCTGCTGCGAGTTTAGGCATTGAAAATGTCTTGGCCTTAACAGGTGATCATCCTTCTTTGGGCGATCATCCTCAGGCAAAACCAGTATTTGATTTGGATTCTGTACAATTGATTAAGGTTATAAGGGGTCTGGAGGCTGGTAAGGATATGGCAGGCAATGCCTTAGAGGGTGAATCTGGGAAGTTTTGCGTCGGAGCTGTAGTAAATCCAGGCGCCGACCCTTTAGAGCCGCAGATTATAAAGATGGAGAAAAAGATCGAAGCAGGAGCAGAATTCTTTCAAACCCAGGCAGTATATGATGTGGAGATATTCGAGAATTTCATTAAAAAAATTAAGCATCTAAAGACAAAAATCTTAGTAGGAATCGTACTTTTAAAATCAGCTGGTATGGCAAAGTATATGAATAAAAACGTAGCTGGTGTTAATGTGCCTCAAGAATTAATAAGCCAGATGCAGGATACAACTGATAAGGTTGCTACATCAATTGATATTGCAGCAGGGCTGATAAAGGCTTTAAAGCCGATGTGTGATGGTGTTCATATTATGCCTATAGGATGGGATAAGAAAGTGCCGCTTGTTCTAGAGGCAGCAGGATTATAACATGAAGATTGCCGTAACCGGTAAAGGAGGAGCCGGTAAAACAACCCTAGCAAGTGCTCTTGCTTTAGAATTTAAAGAGCAAGGCAAGCAGGTCATTATTGTGGATTGTGACCCTGATGCAAATTTTTCTATTTGCTTAGGTTTTCCCCTCGAGGAAGAGATCGTCCCTATCTCTGAAATGAAGCAGCTTATTGCAGAACGTACTGAGGTCGAGTCTCTTGATACGCCCTCCACTTTTTTTAAGATAAATCCCAAAGTAGATGATATACCGGATAAATTTTGCAAAATCCATAATGGCATAAAGCTCATTGTTATGGGTAAGGTTTCCAAGGCTGGCAGCGGCTGCATGTGTCCGGAAAACACATTTATTAAAAGGCTAATTTCACACCTGGTATTAAGAAAGAATGAAGTCGTTATTCTGGATATGGTGGCTGGCAGTGAACATTTAGGCCGGGCAACAGCAGCTAATGTAGACGTGGCCTTAATTGTAGTCGAACCAACCCAGCTAGGCGTGGTTACCGCAGGCCGCATTAAGAGTTTAGTAAAAGAATTAGGCATAAGAATGAGTTTTTTTGTCGGTAACAAAATAGAGAGTGAACAGGATAGAGATTTCCTACTCAAAAATTTAGGAAATGAGTTTTTGGGTTTTATACACTTAAGTGAATCTTTACAGGCTAATCGGGGAGTATTTAAGTTTGATGATAACCTGAAGGTTGAATTTGACGAAATTTTTAATAAATTGTATACGTTAAGCAATTAATAGCTTGGGATGGCGCTGATTTAATTTTACGGAGGCTAAATATGAGTCGTGAAGATTTAAAAAAAGACCCAATACAGAATCAATTATACGAACGCAGCCAACAAGAAGGCATTCAGACAATTTGGGAGCGCGAGGAAAAACAACAGCCACATTGTGGTTTTGGCACGTTGGGCCTGTGTTGCAAGAATTGCAACCTGGGTCCTTGTCGCATTGATCCTTTTGGGGAAGGTGCTACTCGTGGTGTCTGCGGTGCAGATGCAGATACAATTTCGGCAAGGAATTTGGTACGCCATATTGCTGCTGGGGCTTCTTGTCATAGTGATCATGGTCGCGAAATAGTCAAGACTTTACATTTAACTGCTGTTGGTAAAACTAAATTCTATAAGGTTAGGGATGAAGAAAAACTTAAAGCAGTTGCAAAAGAATATAAGGTAAATGTTGATGGCCGGACAGTAGAGACAATTGCAAAAGAGCTGGCGGAAAAAATGTTTGCTGAATTTGGTCAGCAGGAAGGAGAGCTTGCCCTTATACAGCGTGCTCCTGAGAAACAGAAAAAGATCTGGAGAAAATATTCTCTTATGCCGCGCGGCATTGACAGAGAGCCAGTTGAGGCCTTGAGTCGCACTCATATTGGAGTAGACAATGATTATAATAATTTAATGCAGCATGGTATGCGTGTAGCTTTAGCTGATGGCTGGGGCGGTTCAATGATTGCTACAGAATTAACTGATATATTATTTGGCAAACCTTCTCCTAAAAGAGCAAAGGCGAATTTGTCAGTTCTAAAAGAGGATCAGGTAAACTTAATAGTGCATGGGCATGTTCCGCTTTTATCAGAGGTTATTTGTGATGCCTCAAGTGATCCAGAGCTTATTTCTCTGGCTAAAGAGCATGGTGCCTTGGGAATAAACCTTGCTGGTATTTGCTGTACTGCCAATGAGATTCTTGTTCGTCGTGGATATCCAGTAGCAGGGGATTTTTTGCAGCAGGAGTTGGCAATTATGACTGGCGCTGTAGATTTGATGCTTGTTGATTTACAATGTATTATGCCTTCGTTATCTGAGTTAGGGAATTGCTTTCATACAAAAATAGTATCAACTTCTGAAAAGGCACGCTTTCCAGGCATGAATCATGTAGAATTCCATGAAGAAGAGGCCCTGCCTATTGCCAAAGCAATAGTTCGTATGGCAATTGAGAATTTTCCGAATCGTAATAAGGAAAAGGTTTGTATTCCTAAGGGAGAAGGAAAAGACCTAATACCTGGTTTTACTACTGAATATGTGTTTGATATGTTAGGCGGAAGATATAGGCCAAGCTACAAGCCGTTGAACGAGGCAATTATTAACGGACGCATTAGAGGTGTTGCTGGTGTTGTGGGATGCGATAATCCGAAAATGGCAAGTAGCGCAAGCCACGTTACATTGGTTAAAGAATTGATAAAAAATGATGTATTGGTGGTTCAAACGGGCTGTTCTGCGCTTTCCTGCGGTCGAGCAGGCCTGTTGACTCCTGAGGCTGCTTTTGATTATGCTGGCAAAGGTTTAAAAGAGGTATGTGAGGCAGTAGGTTGTCCGCCGGTTCTGCATTTGGGTTCTTGTGTGGATAATTCTAGAATACTTACTGCCTGTTGTGAGATGGTAAAAGAAGGCGGCATTGGTAGGAGCCTAGATGAGCTTCCTGTGGCAGGCGCTGCTCCAGAATGGATGAGCGAGAAGGCAATCGCCATTGGTTGGTATTTTGTTGCTTCTGGACTTTTGGTTGTGCTGGGTGAACCTTTGCCTGTTTATGGCAGCGATAATATGACTAAATACGTTTTTGAAGACGTGGAGAAGATTACAGGCGGGAAATGGGCCTTTGATAAAGACCCTTTGAAAATGGCCAAGATTATGATTGAACACATAGATTCTAAAAGAAAGGCACTCAGTCTAAAGCCAATGATGTATGAATCCAAGGTAGAGGTAGGTAGGTAAAGGACAATGAAAAAGAAAAGACTACATTATGATGTGACTAAATGTGTGGCCTGCAGGACTTGTGAACTTGTCTGTTTTGTGGGTCATTCCTTGAGCAAAGATATCTTTGAGGCAATAAGTGAGAAAAAGATACACCTGCCTAAGGTAAAGGTCTTTCAAGATAAAGGTAAAAATTTTCCTGTTGCCTGTAGGCATTGTGATGATCCTAAATGTGTTGACGCCTGCATAGCGCGTGCCTTGACTTATGATCTTGAGAAAAAAGAGGTAATTCACGATAAAGACAAATGCGTTGGCTGTTGGATGTGTATTATGGTCTGTCCTTATGGTGCGATAAGACCTGATAAACGCGTTAAAATCCCTACTCGCTGTGATCATTGTGTTGAGATTGGCCAGCCCCAATGTGCAAAGAATTGTCCTACAAAGGCGATTAGTTACGAAGAGGAAGAGGGCGTAAAATGAAGCATATCTGTATTATTGGAAATTCTGCTGCAGCTGTCTCTTGCGTTGAGGCTATAAGAAGCCGTGACAAGGATTCGAAGATAACGCTAATTTCCGATGAAGAATATCCGGCATATTGTCGTTGCCTCATTACTTCTTTTGTTTCAGGTGAGGTCCTCCAGGCCAAGCTGAGGCTTCGGCCAGAAGATTTTTATAAGGAGAATTCAGTTGATTTAGCATTGGGTAAAAAGGTTATAAAACTTGATCCTAAGAAGCGACGTTTAACCTTATTAGATAATTCAAAACTTGATTTTGATATTGCCTTAATTGCAACTGGAGCAAGGTCTAAGCTACCGGAGACAAAAGGTATTAAAAGAGAAGGGGTTTCAGGTTTTCGCACGCTTAACGATGCCAAGGATATAATATCTATAGCTGTCTATGCAAAGGCTGCTTGCATTTTAGGAGGCGGTCTTATTGGTCTAAAGGCTGCTTATGCACTAAAGAGGAGAGGACTGAGTGTAAAGGTGCTTATTAAATCAAAACAAGTTATGTCACAGGTCCTGGATGAGGAAGCTGCATCTATTGTTGGTGCGCATTTAGAGAATCAGGGTATAGAGATTTTAACAGGCGAGGAGGCAGTGGAAATTATCGGTAATGGCCAGGTAAGGGCAGTAAAACTTTCATCCGGCAAGATTATTGAATCTGCCATAGTAATTGTTGGAAAAGGCGTTAGTCCGAATATAGAACTGGTTAAGCAATCAGGAATTAATACGAATTTTGGAATATTGACAAATGAATACTTGCAAACTAACGTTGAGGGAGTTTTTGCTGCTGGTGATGTGGCTGAGACCTTTGACGTTGCAAGAGGCGCATCTTACATAAATGCCCTCTGGCCAAATGCTGTTGAACAAGGAAGAATTGCCGGCTCTAATATTAGAGGAGAAAAATGCGCTTATTCAGGTTCCGTCGCCATGAATTCTGTTGACTTTTTTGCTCTGCCGGTTATCTCTATTGGCCTGAAAAAAGAAGAAGAGGATTGCGAAACTTTAAGATTTAGTGATAAAAAGAATTCAATCTATAAGAAATTTATCATAAAGGACAATATCCTGAAAGGGTTTATCGGTGTAGGTAAAATAGAAAATAGCGGAATATTCTTAAGATTAATAAGGGAAAGAACAGATATCTCGTCTATAAAGACGCAGTTATTGGCTGATTCTTTCAGCTATGCTAAGGTGATTGATTTATTTGGTAGGGATGAAGTCTACTTGAAGAAATAATAAAAAATCGATAAATTGACTAATTCGTTGGAGGCCTGATATGTCAAAGATTGTTGCAACGAGTGCGATAAGGGGTGCACACAGTTTAGTAAATGAGGCTGCAAGCCTTTTTGAACAAGCCTTAAAAGAAAAAGGCCCTGAAACAAAAATAGCGTATCCTGAGACAGCATTCTATCTTCCATTTTCTTATGCCTTATTTGCCTATGAGACAAAGACACTCGCTGATGTAACTAAAATATTAAAACACGCAAAGTCTTTATTGCCAGAGGTGCCGAGTGAAAAGCTCTGGTTGCCCTATTTAGGAGTAACGCTTGATGCTGGAATAGCAGCACTCCTAGCAGAAGAAATCATCATGGCCTTAAGATATCTAAAAGAGGAGGAACCCCAGGTTGATTGTAATGGATTCTTTTCTGATACAGCAATGCGCTCTTTAGGCATACAATTAGTTGATGGCCGTATGCCAGGATTTGCTGCTATCTTAGGCGCTGCGCCTGATAATAAAATCGCTGTAGATATTGTCAGAGAGTTGCAGAAGAGAAATATACTTACCTTTGTGGGTTGCTCAAGCAACGGCCGTTCTATTGTTGACCAGCTTAAAGAAGAAAAAGTAGAGATGGGCTGGGATACTTATATCGTGCCTTATGGTAGAGATACCCAATCAGCAATCTATCCTCTTAATTGGGCAATAAGATCAGCAATTACCTTTGGCGGCATAAAGCCGGGTCAGGTGCAAAAATGCCTTTTATATACAAAGAATAGGGTGTTTGCATTTGGACTTGCTTTAGGGCCTTTGGATGATATCAAGTATGCCACTGGTGCTGGCGCAATCGCAATGGGATTTCCCGTGATTGCGGATACAGATATTCCGGAGATTAAACCAAGCGGAGTAACTATTTACGAGGCATTAGTAAAAGAATTTGATTATAAAAAAATAGTCTCTCGCTGTGTTGATGTGCGCGGGGTAAAGGTAAAGGTAAGCAAGGTTCCGATTCCGGTTCCCTACGCTGCTGCATTTGAAGGAGAAAGGGTAAGGAAAGAGAACTTGGCAGTAGAATTTGGCGGTAAGGCATCTACAGCTTTAGAATTTTTAGAAACTAAAGATACAGAGGAAGTTGAAGATGCTAAGGTAGAATTAGTCGGCCAGGACTTGGATTCCATCGAAGATAGCGTTAAAAAATCAATGCCTTTAGGTATTGTAGTTAATGTCTATGGTCGTAAGATGCAGAAGGATTTTGAGCCAATAATGGAACGCCAGATTCATCGTTATGTCAATGGTGCAATGGGCGTAATGCATATTGGTCAGAGAGATATGTGTTGGATTAGAATTAGTAAAGATGCGTTTGATAAAGGATTTCGCTTAAAACACATAGGGCTTCTGATTCATGCAATGCTGCACCAAGAATATAGTGCAATTGTAGATAAAGTCCAGGTAACTCTTTACACGAAACAAGAGGATGTGGAGAAGTTATTGGTTAAGGCAAACCAGTCCTTTCAGGAACGGGATGAGAGAATTATGGGCATGACAGATGAATCAGTGGATACCTTCTTTTCTTGTCTTTTATGTCAGTCCTTTGCCCCTAATCATGTCTGCATTATCACTCCTGAGCGTCTTGGCCTTTGTGGTGCTTATTCTTGGTTAGACGGAAAGGCATCTTATGAAATTACTCCCACAGGTCCTAACCAGCCGGTGACAAAGGGCAAGCCTATAGATACGAAGTTAGGACAATGGGAAAATACCAATAAATTTGTATACGAGAAATCCAATAAGAGTATTCCCATAGTTAGCATGTATTCAATTATGGACAATCCTCAGACTTCCTGTGGCTGTTTTGAGTGCATACTTGCTGTTATTCCAGAGGCCAATGGCGTTATGGTAGTGCATCGTGATCACACAGGCATGACTCCGGTTGGCATGACATTTACTACTTTGGCCAGTTCTGTTGGTGGCGGATTACAGACTCCGGGGTTTCTGGGAGTGGGTAAACTTTATGTTGCCAGTAAGAAATTCATATCAGCTGATGGCGGCTTGAAGCGCTTAGTCTGGATGCCTAAGGAATTGAAAGAGGCTCTAATGAGCCGCTTAAAACAGCGAAGTAAAGAGATCAATGAGCCAGATTTCTTTGAAAAGATTGCAGATGAGACTATTGCTGTTACAGCAGAGGATCTAGTGAAGTATTTAAAAGAGAAAAATCACCCTGCATTAAACATGCCTTCTCTTATATAAAATATTGCGATAACTTATAGATTTCACTTGACTTAGGATTTTTTTTGTGTTAATTTAAATGTTAGATTCGCCTTCAAAAATGTCCACCAAAAAGACCTATTTTATACTTATTTTTACGCTTTTAGTTTATTGCCTTTCTTGCGTAAATAATCCCCTCTGGGCTAACGAATTATCAGAAAATAAAGCTCATTTGTTCCGGCAACAAGGGTTTCAAGCGCAACTGAACGGGGATTATGCTAAGGCCTTAAGGCTTTATAAGGAAGCAATTAAGCTTGCCCCGAATTATGCAGTTAGCCACAATGATTTAGGCATAGTTTACGAAAAGATGAATCTACTGCATGAAGCTGAGAAGGCATATAAACGCGCAATTGAGCTAGATCCGCAATATCCTTGTCCTTATACCAATCTTGCATTAATCTATGAGAAAAATAAGGATTTTGAAAATGCTGCCCGCTTATGGAGTAAGAGGATTGAGCTGGGAGATTCATCCCAGGCCTGGACCCAGAAAGCAAAGAAGCATTTAGAGAGATTAGGCAAGATTGATAAGGGATCATATAAGGTATATGAGGAGACCCAGACCTTAGAGCTTATCGCAGAGGTCAAAGAATTAAAACAGGACATTAGAGATAGTAGTCAACTTGCAGCTGAGGCTTATTTTGCCAGAGGCAAGGAGTATTATGATCGAGGTGAATATGTGAAGGCCTTAAGACAGCTTCATAGGGCTTTTAATTTCGACCCGCATAATAAGGAGGTTGAACAGCTTTTAATTGAGGCTCAGAAACGTGCACTTTTGACACCATAGCACAAGATTTACTTTCCGATTTTTATTCTCTTTAAATTCAATTCGAAAATGTAGCTCACGCCGAGCAAATGAATCCCATTTACAGCGTTAGAAAATTAAACAAGAAACAAGGTTTTTACATATAGCTGATTCATGAAGAAGAAAAAAGTATTTCTTGTTGATGCCAACTCCTATCTTTATCGTGCTTATTATGCCCTGCCGGCGTTAACAACGAGTTCAGGAATGCCTACAGGCGCTGTTTATGGTTTTACTACCTTTATTTCTCGGATTTTAAGAGAGGAGCAACCTGACTATTTAGCATTTTGCTTTGATTCGGGAAAACCAAGTTTTCGCACTGAGCAATTCAAGGATTATAAGATACATCGGCCTAAGATGCCGGACGAACTAAAAGTCCAGCTTTCCAAGATTAGGGAACTTATAGCAGCATATCGCCTGAAGACCTTTGAGTGTGATAGATTTGAAGCAGATGATATTATTGCGACTTTAGCCAAGACATTAGCCAAGAAAGGATTTTCTGTTTATATCATTAGTTCAGATAAGGATATGTGTCAGCTTGTTAATGGGCATACTAAGATTTATAAGCCAGGCAAGGAATCTGTAATCCTTGATGCAAAGTCTGTTAAAGAACGTTTTGGCATAGGTCCACAGCAGATAGTTGACTTTTTAGCTTTAGCCGGAGATAAAAGCGACAATATTCCCGGAGCAGCTGGTATAGGAGACAAGACAGCAGTTAAATTAATAAATCAATTTGGTTCACTTGATAATTTACTCAAGAATCTTAAAAGAATAGGAGATTCTCAAGGCAAGCGCATTGCATCCGAGAAAGAGAACATATTATTGAGTCGGCAGCTTGCAACGTTAGATTTCAACGTCCCTATCAAAATAAAGACAGAAGATATGAAGGTCAGTTCCCCTGATAAGGATAAGCTATTTTCATTATTTAAGGAGATGGAGTTTAAATCTCTGCTGCAGGCCTTGGATACAAATAGAGAAAATGTAGAAAAAACAAGAGAGCGCTCTAACGATGCTTCTTTGTTAATAAAGCAGGCAAGAGAAAAAAAAGAATTGTATCTTTATTATGATGAAGTCAAGGATTCGCTAAACTTGGCTAGTATTCGTTATTTTTGTGAACTCCAAGAAATTAGCCAACAGATGAGGGATATACTTTCTGATGCAGGGATTAAAAAGATCTCCAATGACCTTAAAAGGGTCAAGATTTTCTTAGCTGATAAAGGCATTGATTTGAAAGGATTGTTCTTGGATTTTTCCATTGCATTTTATCTTTTGGATTCTGGCCGCAGTGACTACAGTTTATCTAGTCTGGCACTTAATTATGCTAACAAGGTTGTTGCGGATAGCCAGCATCTTATGCTTGATTCAGCTTTTTCGCTTATGGATGATCTGCGTCCTGTTGAAACAGAGCTAGAAGAAAAAGGTATGCAGCAACTCTTTTTCGACATTGAGATGCCGCTTTTAGAAGTATTGGCTGATTTAGAAATGACTGGAGTAGGAATCGATAGGCAGATCTTGGAGGCACTGTCTAAAAAAGTAGATAGACAGATAAATAAACTGCGAGAAGACATTATTGGACTGGCGGGTAGAGAATTCAATATAAATTCTCCCAAGCAGTTAAGTCAGGTTCTTTTTGAAGAGTTGAAACTACCAATAAGAAAGCGTAGAAAAACCCATGCTGCAACTGATGAGGCAGTATTAAAGAGCCTATCTAATGAGCATCCCATCGTAGAGGAGATACTCAAAATTAGGCAGTTAACCAAACTTAAGACTACCTATCTTGATGTCTTTCCGAAGTTAATTGATAAAAAGGCAAGACTACATACCTCTCTTAATCAGACAGGAACCCAGACAGGCCGTTTAAGTTCCTCTAATCCAAATTTACAAAATATACCGATTAAAACCGAGGTGGGTGCTCAAATCAGAAAGGCATTTATTCCCTCCAAGGTTAGCAATTTCCTATTAAGCGCTGATTATTCTCAGATAGAACTGCGTATCCTAGCGCATCTCTCAGGTGAGGAGAATCTTATCGAGGCCTTTAAGAACAATGAGGATGTCCATAATCATACTGCTTCTTTGATCTTTGGAGTAGACAAAAAAGATCTGGATGAATCAATGCGCAATATTGCCAAAAGAGTAAATTTTGGAATAATCTACGGTATAAGTTCATTTGGCCTGGCAAAGGATTTAGGAGTAGCCTTGTATGAGGCGGAGGAATTTATAGAAAATTATTTCTTGCGTTATCCTAAGGTGAAGGATTTTATGATCTCTTGCATTGAAGACGCAAGGCGCGATGGTTTTATCAGTACAATCATGGGTCGCCGGCGCTACTTGCCTGCAATTAACTCTCAGAATATTAGAGTGCGTTCTTTTGCCGAGCGTCAGGCAATAAATATGCCAGTACAGGGTTCAGCCGCAGATTTAATAAAAAAGGCAATGTTAGATATATTTGGGGAGTTTAAAGAAAAAGGTTTTTCTTCGAAGATGGTGCTGCAAGTGCATGATGAACTTATCTTTGATTGTGAAAAGAAAGAACTAGAAGATATTATTGCGATTATTAAGAGTAAGATGGAACATGCTTTTAGTCTTTCTGTTCCGATCAAGGTTACTATAAAAAAAGGGAAGAATTGGCTAGAGATGGAAGAATGTTAGAGTATAAACAATGGCGGTACAAAATGGGAGGTTGGAAATGGTTGATTGGAAGAAGTTGAGGGAGAGGATGATTCGGGCAGCACAGTTAGAGCCTAAATTGTACGAAGAGGTAGAGGCAGATAAGTCTGCCATGACTCAGGCTATGCTGGTTGTGGTTTTATCAAGTCTTGCTGCTGGTTTAGGCACTATTACAACAGGAGGCTTTAGTTCAGTCTTAGCAGGTACGATTTTAGCATTGGTAGCCTGGTATATTTGGGCCTTTATTACTTACTTTGTCGGCACAAAATTGCTACCAACCCCAGATACAAAGGCAGATTTGGGACAGTTATTGCGCACTATAGGATTCTCGACTTCACCCGGACTTATTCGGATTTTAGGCATTATTCCTTTTCTTACTAATATTGTGTTTTTTGTAGCTGCATTCTGGATGTTAGCGGCAATGGTAATTGCTGTCAGACAGGCACTTGATTATCGCAGCACATTTAGGGCAGTTGCAGTTTGTATTATCGGCTGGATAATTCAGTTTATAATTATCGTAATAACCGTTTCTCTAATCGCAAGGCCTACTACATCAGTCTAAGGCAATAATTTATTGCTATGACATCTAGGCTTGCCGAAAACTTTATGAAAAAATATTAAACAATGCAGATTAAAAACAGGATTGTTATTGGAGTTACCGGCAGTATCGGAAGCGGAAAAAGCACGGCCGCATCAATCTTTAAGAAATTGGGCGCAAAGGTTCTTGATGCCGACAGGCTCACAAAAGATATCTACAGGATGAGACCAGCAGTTGTAAAAAAAATAGCCGAGACCTTTGGTAAGGATGTGTTGACTGCCAAGGGTCATTTAGATAGAAAAAAACTTAGTCTGAGAGCATTTTGCGATAAAAATGCACTAAGGGCCTTGAATAGAATAGTGCACCCCCATATTATAAAAAGACTAAAGCAAGAGATAGGAAAAAAATACGGCTTAATCATAGTTGATGCTGCGCTTTTGATAGAGAGCGGTTTTAATCGTTTTGTTGATTATGTCCTTTTGATAAATTGTCCGTTGCGGCTAAGGTTGAAACGCGCCTTAGGAAAACATAAGTTATCGGAAGCAGAGTTCAGGATGCGCCTTAATCATCAGCTTCCGTTTATAGATAAAAAGAGGCATGCGCATTTTGTTATTAATAACTCAGGATCTTTAAATCAGTTAAAAGGGCAAATAAAAAAGATTTACAAAGAGGTGGCGAGATGACTACAGAAGCAAAGAAAGAGATAAAAGTTGCTAAGGTTGATATTGTACATCTAAAGGAAATGAAGGTATCAGAATTAAACAAGGTTGCCAGGAGTTTAAATGTTAATGGCATAAGTAGTTTAAGGAAGCAGGACTTAATTTTTAAAATCCTGCAGGCCCAGGCAGAGAAGGAAGGGTTGATGTTCGGGGAGGGAGTCTTGGAGGTCTTACCAGATGGCTTTGGCTTCTTGCGTTCCCCCAATTATAACTACCTGCCCTGTCCGGATGATATTTATATTTCGCCGTCTCAAATAAGAAAATTTGATTTACACACCGGAGATACTGTTAGTGGACAGATTCGACCGCCCAAAGAAGGTGAGAAATATTTTGCCCTTTTAAAGGTAGAGGCTGTAAATTTTGAGAATCCGGAATCGATTAAGGATAAGGTCCTCTTTGATAATCTTACGCCTTTATACCCGAATCAAAGATTGAAGCTTGAGGTAAAACCTGAGGAAGTATCAATGCGGGTAATGGACTTGCTTACTCCGATTGGAAAGGGCCAGCGCTCTATGATTGTGGCTGCTCCTTATAGTGGAAAGACGGTTCTCTTGCAAAAGATTGCCAATTCAATAGCAGAGAATTATCCAGAGGTTACATTAATCGTACTGCTTATAGATGAACGGCCGGAAGAGGTAACAGATATGCAGAGGATTGTTAAGGGTGAGGTTATTTCTTCTACCTTTGATGAGCCAGCAGAACGGCACGTACAGGTAGCAGAGATTGTATTGGAGAAGGCTAAACGCCTCGTTGAGCATAAGAAAGATGTTGTTATCTTGCTTGACAGCATTACAAGATTAGCGCGTGCTTATAACACAGTTGTTCCGCACAGCGGCAAGATTCTTACTGGTGGCGTAGATTCCAATGCCTTGCATAAGCCTAAACGCTTCTTCGGAGCTGCACGTGCTATAGAAGAAGGCGGAAGTCTAACCATTGTTGCTACTGCCTTAGTAGATACTGGTTCGCGTATGGATGAGGTAATATTTGAAGAATTTAAAGGCACGGGTAATATGGAACTGCAGCTTGATAGGACTCTATTCCAACGAAGGATTTATCCGGCAATAGATATAAAACGCTCCAATACGCGCAGAGAAGAACTGCTTGTTAATCGAGAGCAGTTGCAAAAGACGTGGATTCTGCGTAAGGTCCTCAATGAACTTAATTCTGCTGAGGCAATGGAGCTTTTAATTGATAAGTTGAATAAGACCAAAGATAATGAAGAGTTTTTAAACAGCATGAATCAAGCCAAGACTTAAACTTTTAGGGAGGTGAAATAAGAAGTAATGAAGAAGAGTATACATCCAGAATATAAGCAAGCAACGATTACCTGTGCCTGTGGAGAGGTTATCCACACGCGTTCAACAAAACAGAATATCAGGGTTGAAATCTGTTCAAAATGTCATCCTTTTTTTACAGGTAGACAGAAATTTGTTGATTCTGCAGGAAGGGTCGAAAAATTTCTTAAGAAATATAAGAAAGAAAAATAAGTGGAATTAAAGATTACTGAATTTTAGAGTATCTTTAATCCATTTTTCTATTTATATAAAATGTTTAAGAAAAAATTCGAAGATTTAGAAAAACGGCTAGTAGATATTGAGCATCTTTTGGCTGATCCTAAAATTATCTCTGATCAGCCTAAGTGTCTATCCTTGGCAAAGGAATTATCCGCCTTGGTTGAACCGGTTAGGGATTTCCGTAAATGGAAGAAGATTACGCTGGAATTGGTTCAATTAGAAAATGTATTAGAAGAAAAGCATGATCAGGAGTTTTTGGATCTTGCAAAGGCGGAGATAGAAGTGCTTGAGGCTACCCAGAAAGACCTAGGAAAGAAACTGGAGCAGTTTTTATTAGGCGAAGATAAAGATGCCAGTCTAGACGTTATTGTCGAGATTCGGGCTGGAACCGGAGGCCAGGAGGCGAGCCTATTTGCCGCTGATCTATTCAGAATGTATTCTAGATTTGCTGATAAGTGCGGCTGGAGGGCTGAGATCTTAAGTAGTCATCCTTCTGAAGCAGGGGGCTTCAAAGAAGTCATATTTTCCGTGAGAGGAAAGGATGCCTTTAGAAAGTTAAGATTTGAAAGCGGCGTTCATCGAGTCCAGCGCGTGCCAGTTACCGAGGCCTCAGGCAGGATTCATACCTCTGCAGCAACAGTTGCAGTTTTACCTGAGGCAAAAGAGGCAGATGTAAAAGTTGACCCCAAGGATTTAAAGATTGATGTGTTCAAATCATCCGGGCCAGGTGGCCAGAGTGTTAATACTACAGATTCAGCTGTTAGAATTACTCATTTGCCTTCGGGTTTGGTTATTATCTGTCAGGATGAGCGTTCTCAGCTTAAGAACAAATATAAGGCAATGCGCGTATTGCGAACCAGGCTCTTAGAGGCAGAAAGAGAAAAGAATGAAAACGAAATCTCTAATCAGCGGCGTTCCCAGATTAGAAGTGGTGATCGAAGTGAGAAAATTCGCACCTATAATTTCTCTGAGCATCGCGTTACTGATCACCGCATCGGCCTTGTAATTCATAGGTTAGAAGAGATATTAGAGGGTAGTCTTGATGAAATCATCCAAGCCCTTATTGAGAATGAAGATAAGGATAAGCGCAAGCGGCTAATGAACAATGAATGAGCAAGAGTTGATACTTTGTGATTTATTAAATTGTACGCGTGCCCAATTATACTCAGATCCTCGGACCTTGCATTTATCTGGAGAACAGGAGTCTCGTAGGCTTGCAATTAATAGAGAAAGGCAAAAGGGCGTGCCGCTTCAATATATCTTAGGCAGATGTGAATTCTTTGGGCTGGAATTTAAGATTCAGCCTGGTACGTTTATTCCTCGTCCTGAGACCGAGATATTGGTTGAGGAGGCAATTTCCCTGATGCAAGGGCCAAGATGTAAAGGGCAAGATCTAAAGATCCTAGATATAGGAACTGGTGCCGGTAATATCGCTATCAGTTTAGCTAAAAATCTTACAAATGCAAAGATTACAGCAATAGATATTGCTGTAATCACACTAGATCTGGCAGAGCAGAATGCAAGGTTGCATGCAGTCCAGAAGAAAATAGATTTTAGGAAGGTAGATTTATTCTCAGCTTCTGGCTTGCAGTTTTTAGCTTCTAGCTTTGATATGATTGTTTCCAATCCTCCTTATATAACGACCACAGATTTAGGGCATCTTGCGCCTGAGGTAAAAAATGAACCAAGGCCTGCCTTGGATGGCGGTAAGGATGGGCTACATTTTTATGGACAAATTTTAAAGACAGCCAAAGATCTATTAAAACCACGAGGCATTTTATTATTTGAAATTGGCTTAGGCCAGGTTGAGGGCATAAGTAAGATTATCGCTGATTATCCTCAATTTGAAATTAGAGAAATCATCAATGATTATAATGGCATCGAAAGAGTTATATGTTTAGATAGGATATAAGAGGGCCAGAACTAATGGATAAGTTAGTTATTGAAGGTGGCGTTAAGTTAGAGGGTAAGGTTGAGGTGAGTGGTGCTAAGAATGCCTTTCTTCCTATTTTAGCGGCAACACTCTTGACAGATGAGGTATGCAAGATTCACTCTTCCCCTAAACTCAAAGATGTGCAGACAATGATTAAGATTATCGAGTATCTAGGTAAAAGGGTTGATTTTCAGAATGGTACAGTGGTAGTGAAGCCGCGAAAGGAATTAAATAGCTTAGCACCTTATAAGCTAGTATCAACTATGCGTGCTTCTTTTTGTGTCTTGGGTCCATTGGTTGCCCGCTTGAAGCATGCTAAGGTATCTTTGCCAGGTGGCTGCATTATTGGTGTACGACCAGTGGATTTACATTTAAAAGGCTTAATTGGTCTGGGTGTTGATATTAACATTGATTCTGGCTATGTCATTGCTTCTGCCAAGAATAATCATTTACGCGGCAATCGTATTTATCTTGGTGGTGAATTTGGTCCTTCAGTAACAGCAACGGCTAATATAATGATGGCAGCTACGTTAGCTCGCGGCAGTACAATAATTGAGGCTGCTGCCTGTGAGCCTGAAATTTCCGACCTAGCTGAATTTCTTATAAAAATGGGAGCAAAGATTAAAGGGGCTGGTACACCGATTATAAAGATTGATGGCGTAGATAAATTAGGTGGTGCAGAACATACTGTTATACCTGATAGGATTGAGGCCGGTACATTCATGGTGGCAGCTGCGATTACCAAAGGTGACATACTCATAAAAAACTGCGTTGCAGAACATTTAGGAGCAATAATAGATGTTTTGATAAGAGCCGGAGTTGAAATCAAGGCCAGGGATAATGAATTAAGGGTTAAGAGCATTAGGAATACAAAAGCAATTAATGTAACTACCTTTCCTTATCCTGGGTTTCCTACAGATATGCAAGCCCAGACAATGTCTCTGATGAGCGTTACCTCAGGAATCAGTATTATCCATGAAAAGGTATATCCTGATAGATTTATGCATGTGGCAGAGTTAAACCGTATGGGCGCACATATCCAGCGTGAAGGTCCTTATGCTGTTGTGCATGGAGTCAAGCGTCTTTCGGGTGCTTCACTAATGGCATGTGATTTGCGGGCTTCAGCTGCGCTTGTTTTAGCAGCCCTAGTATCAGAAGGCAAAAGCACAATATCGCGAATATATCATCTTGATCGCGGATATGAAAAATTAGACTTAAAGCTACAGAATTTAGGCGCAAAGATCTGGAGAGAGAAGGAGTAAGGTATGATTTTAGTAATTGATAACTATGATTCTTTCACATATAACCTTGTTCAGTATCTAGGTGAACTTGGCGCTAATCTTAAGGTCTTTCGCAATGACAAGATCACAATTAAAGAAATAAAAAGGCTTATGCCAAAAAGAATAGTCATATCTCCAGGTCCGGGAAGGCCTAAGCATGCAGGCATATCTCTTGAGGTTGTAACTAATTTTTGCAATTCTGTCCCTATCCTGGGTGTATGTCTGGGGCATCAGTGTATTGGCGAGGCCTTTGGCGCTAAGATTGTAGGTGCAAAAAAGCTAATGCACGGCAAGACATCTCTAATTTATCATAACAATTGCAAGATCTTTAAAGATATTAGAAATCCCTTCCTCGCTACTCGCTATCATTCGCTTATCGTAGAGAAGAGAGGCCTGCCTTCTAGTTTAGAGATTACTGCCTGGACAAAACAGGGTGAGATTATGGGTTTGCAACATAAGAGGAAACCTGTTTTTGGTGTTCAATTTCATCCGGAATCAATATTGACAGGAGAAGGTAAAAAGATTTTGAAGAATTTTCTAGACCTATGATCTTAAGAGGGCAAATATGTTAAAAGAAGCCATTAAAATCTTAGAACAAAAAACAGATTTAACTCAAGGAGAGATGCGCATTTGCATGGAGGAGATTATGACTGGACATGCGGCTGAGTCTGATATTGAATCTTTTCTGCTGCTCTTGAAGGCTAAAGGCGAGACAGTCGATGAGATTACTGGTGCTAGCTTAACAATGCGCAAGTTTGTAAAAAGAATAAAAGCACCCACAGGTATTATCTTTGATACCTGTGGCACAGGTGGAGATAATGCCCAAACGTTTAATATTTCAACAATAGTTGCATTTGTCTTAGCAGGAGCTGATATAAGGGTTGCAAAACATGGCAATAGAGGCGTTTCTTCCTCTTGTGGTAGCGCTGATGTCCTAGAGGCGTTAGGGGTTAATTTGTTAATTGACGCGAAGGCTATTGAACAGGCATTAGAGGAGATTGGTGTTGTTTTTTTATTTGCTCCTAATCTACATCCAGCAATGAAATATGCAATGCCAGTGCGCAAGAGATTAAAGACACGCACAATATTCAATATCTTAGGCCCTTTGACTAATCCTGCGTTTGCGACTCATCAGATTATAGGTGTTTTTGATAGAAAGCTGATTGATCCTCTTATACACGTCTTGGCAAATTTAGGACTTTCTCATGCAATGGTCGTACATGGTGAGGACGGCTTAGATGAGATTACGACTTGTGACAATACATTGGTTTGTGAATATAAAGATAATGATTTTAAAAATTTTACGATTGAACCTGATAAATTTGGTATAAGTCAGGCAAGGCTTGCAGATCTTAAGGGCGGCGATGCAGTCTTTAATGCACAGATTGTGTTGGAAGTCTTAAAAGGTAAAGACGGCCCTAAAAAGGATATTGTTCTTCTTAATGCAGGCGTTGCAATTTATGTAGCAGATAGCGCGGCAACGATTGAAGCAGGAATAGAAAAGGCGCGAGAATCCATAGGCTCAGGTAAGGCCTTGGATAAGTTGCAAGACTTGAAGGCGTTCACTAACAGGTGAGAGAGTGGATATCTTAAGCAATATAATCAAAAATAAAAGAATCGAAATTAGCAAGGCAAAAAAGAGAAGATCTCTGACTAGTTTAAGGTATAGAGCAAGGCCTAGAGATTTTAAAAAGGCTATAGCTAAGAGAAATAAGCTTTGTGTTATTGCCGAGGTTAAGAAGGCTTCGCCTTCAGCAGGCATCATACGCAGTAATTTCAATCCAGTACAGTTGGCTTTGCAGCTAGAGAAGGCAGGTGCAGATGCCCTCTCAGTGCTTACTGATAGAAAATTTTTTAAAGGTCATCTTTCATATATAAGTAAGATTAAGGCAAAAGTAAAATTACCTATCTTGCGTAAAGATTTCATAATCGATGAATATCAGGTATACGAATCACGTGCCTTTGGTGCTGATGCAATTCTTTTAATTGCTAGAATTCTGACCCAAAAGAGGCTTAAGATCCTATATGATCTTGCAGAGAAATTAGGCATGGATTGCGTTGTTGAGGTTTTTTCAAAGAGTGACTTGAAAAAGGCGCTTGCTATTAAACCTCGTATTATAGGCATAAACAATAGAAATCTAAAAACCTTCCGAATAGATTTAAAGACTACACCCCGGCTTATGAAATTAATTCCTAAAGGGAAGTTAGTAGTTAGCGAGAGTGGCATAAAAAGAAATAGTGATATTTCTAATCTCAAGAAGGCAGGCATTGATGCAGTTTTGATAGGCGAGGCCTTCATGAATAAGAAGATAATCTCTTTAGCGTTAAAATAAGGAGTTGTTTATGGCCAGTGATAGGCATTCCAACAAAAATATTTTTGCCTTGATTTTAGCCGGCGGCGTGGGTAGTCGTTTTTGGCCTTTTTCCAGGGAGCTTGAGCCAAAGCAATTTATGGAACTGGGAGAAGGAGGTTCCTTAATTCAAAATACACTCTTTCGTCTTCAGGGATTAGTAAGGCCTAGGCAGATCTACATTATTACCAGATTCTCTTATTTCTTCGAATTAAAGAGGCAGATAAAAAAGTTTCATATTCCTGAAGTAAATATATTATTAGAGCCCGAGGCGAAAAACACTGCTCCTGCTATAGGATATTGCGCAAGATTGATTGAGCAGCTAGATAAAGATGCAACATTAATCGTTCTGCCATCTGATCATTTCATTAGAGATCTTCCTAAATTTAAGATGAGTTTGCTTAGGGCTATAGATGTTGCTGATCTTGGTTTTTTGGTGACATTAGGCATAAAGCCAAAAAGAATCTCAACCGGATATGGTTATATAAAAATAAAGCGACCTCACAAAAGAACAAATAAAAGAGTTTGTTATTACAAGGTTGATAGATTCCTGGAGAAGCCGAGTTTAGAGAAGGCGAAAAAGTATATGGCTGATCGGGATTACTTTTGGAATAGCGGTATTTTTGTCTGGAAGGTAGCGGCTTTTCTTGAGGAGTTAAAACGCTATCTACCGGCACTATATTCACAATTAATGTCCATAAACTCAATTGAGGATATTAATAAGGTTTGGCATAGAGTTAAGCCGATATCAGTTGATTACGGTATTCTGGAACGCTCAGGAAAAATTGCTCTTTTACCTGCAACCTTTAGCTGGGCAGACCTAGGTAGCTGGGATGCCCTTGAGGATGTTTTAGGCAAGGATAAGCATGGAAACTTAATCCAGGCAGATTCTGTGGATTTGGATAGCAAGGGAATTTGTGTTTTCAGCCGAGGTAAGAGATTGATTGCTACAATCGGTTTAGAGGATTTGATTATTGCCGATACCCCTGATGCCTTAATGGTATGTGACAGATCCAGATCACAGGATGTAAAGAAAATCATTGAGAAATTAAAGTCTTCTAAGCGAAAAGAACATATAAGACATTTAACTGAAAAGCGACCCTGGGGCTCTTATACAGTCTTACAAACAGCCCCTGGATTTAAGATTAAATTAGTCCAGATAGAATCAGGCAAACGTCTTAGTCTTCAGAGCCACTCTAAGCGCGCTGAACACTGGGTTGTGGTTTCGGGTTGCGCTAAGGTTATCTCTTGCGGCAAGAAAAAACTCATTAAGAGCAATCAGAGTATCTATATCCCAAAGGGCACGAAGCACCGTTTGGAGAATCCAAGAAATTCCACGCTTAAGATTGTTGAGGTGCAGACTGGGAAATACTTGGAAGAAGATGACATAAAAAGATTCGATGATGATTTCCTAAGGTGAAAAATAGTCAAAGATTATACCCAAAATTAGGCAAAAATTGAGCGGATTTTTAACGTATAAAATTGTTGTAACTGATTGTATTGTAAAGAGTTTTATCCCTAAAAGATAGTTGATTTACATACTGAATTGTGTTAGCATTAATGTTTGTGTTTTAAAAGCTCTGACTAGATGATAATAAGGGAAAAATGAAGATGAAAAGGTGTTTAGTTACAGGTGGGGCAGGTTTTATAGGTAGTCATTTAGTTGACTGCTTGCTTTTAGAGGGCAATAAGGTTACTGTAATTGATAACTTTTCAACTGGTAGGGCTGAGAACTTAGCTCATCAGAAAAAAAATAAGAATTTTACCTTGATTAAAGAGGACATAACAAAACTTGATAAGATAATAGAATATTTTAAAGGAATAGATATAGTATTTCATCTTGGAGCATTAGCTGATATTGTTCCTTCAATAGTTAATCCCATAAAATACTATGATTCAAATGTTACAGGTACAGCCTGTGTGGCTGAGGCCTCTAGAGTTTCTAAAGTTAAAAAGTTGATTTATGCCGCATCTTCTTCTTGTTACGGTATAGCCAAGGTTTTGCCTACTAAAGAGACAGCTAAGATTAGTCCCCAATATCCTTATGCATTAACAAAATATTTAGGAGAACAAATAGTTTTTCATTGGGGTAAAGTATATAAGATGCCGGTTATATCATTAAGATTATTTAATGTCTACGGTCCGCGTTCAAGGACATCCGGTACCTACGGAGCTGTTTTTGGAGTATTTTTAGCACAAAAGTTAAAGTCTATGCCTTTTACAGTAGTTGGTGACGGTGAGCAAAAAAGAGATTTTATCTATGTCTCTGATGTTGTAAGTGCCTTTGTTAGGGCTGCAAGCTCTAAGGTAAAAACAGGAATTTTCAATGTAGGCACAGGCAATCCACAGAGCGTAAATAAGCTGGTTTCCATTTTAGGCGGGGAGGTTGTACATATCCCTAAAAGGCCGGGTGAGCCTGATTGCACGTGGGCGGATATACATAAGATTAGCGAGAAACTTTCCTGGCAACCTCAAGTTTCATTTCAAGCGGGAGTCGATAAGATTTTAGAAAACATAGATTACTGGAAGGATGCTCCGGTATGGACTCCGGAGAAGATAGGAGAGACCACGAAAGAGTGGTTTAAGTATCTCTCTAAATAAAAGGATAGTTATGGGTAAAAATATTGATTCAAAAATTAAAACACTCAATGAACTTAGCAAAATCCTAGAAGGTTTTAGGAAAAAGGGCAAAAGAATAGTTCATTGCCATGGCGTATTTGATCTTCTACATCCAGGACATCTGAAGCATTTCGAAGCGGCAAAGGAAAAGGGGGATATTCTGGTAGTTACGTTAACACGCGATGAACATGTGAATAGGGGTCCGGGCAGGCCCATATTTAATCAGCAATTACGTGCAGAAAGCATTGCAGCTATAGAGGCAGTTGATTTTGTAGCAATAAATGAATGGCCAACAGCAGTCGAGACCTTGAAAAAGATAAAACCGCACTTCTATGTTAAGGGCAGCGATTATGCAAGAAAGGAAGACGATATTACAGGCAAGATCTACGAAGAAGAGGCAGTAGTTAAATCTGTTGGCGGCATGCTTCATTTTACTGATGAAATTACCTTTAGTTCTTCCAATATTATAAATACATTTCTTGCTCCTTATTCGGAAGAGGCAAGAGATTTTCTTAATAAATTTAAGAGGCGGTATCCTGCCAAAGATATAATTGATCGATTCAAGAAAATACAAGATATAAAGATCCTTGTCATAGGAGACATAATCATAGATGAATATCACTACTGTGTGGGTATGGGAAAGTCTGCCAAGGACAACATAATTGCTACTAGATTCTTAAATGAGGAGACATTCGCAGGTGGCGCTTTAGCTGCTGCTAATCACTTAGCAGGGTTTTCTAAGAAGGTAACTTTGCTTAGTTGTATCGGCAAGAAAAATGACTACGCAGATTTTATTAAGAGTCATCTCAAGAAAAATATAAAAACCAAGTTTTATTATAATAAAGAAGCCCCTACGGTAGTTAAACGTAGATTTGTTGACCCTAATTTTTTGAATAAATTATTTGAAATTTGCTACCTAGAAGATGCAAATCATTTGCCGAGAGAATTAGAAAATGAGATATGTGGCTATTTAAAGTCTCAGCTTAGGGAATTTGATATGGTGCTGGTGGCTGATTTTGGCCATGGATTGATTACACCTAAGGTAGTGGATGTGCTTTCTAAGAATGCGCCGCATTTAGCTGTTAATGTCCAGACCAATAGCGCAAACCTCGGTTTTAATCTTATTACGAAATTTCCTAGAGCTGACTATATCTGTATTGATGAACCTGAAATAAGGCTTGCATGTCATGATAAATTTTCTAACTTAGAAAGATTAATTCTTGAAATAAGCAAGAAGCTGAAATGTGAAAAGATAATTATTACGCGAGGCCACAGAGGTTCTTTGATATATTCGAAAAAAGATGGTTTTAGTGAGATTCCGGTTTTCTCTAAAGAGGTGGTAGATAGGATTGGGGCAGGAGATGCCTATTTTTCCCTGACATCACCTTGGGTACTGAATGATAATCCAATGCAAGTCGTAGGTTTTATAGGCAATGCCGCAGGGGCAATGAAGGTTTTGATCGTGGGAAATCGCTCTTCTGTAGAGCTAGGGCCTTTATTTAAATATATATTAACTCTTCTTAAATAAGAGGAAAATAAAATGCACTATTTTAAAGAATTATCAGATCTTTTTTCAAAAATAGAGATAACTGAAAAGATGGGTAAGATTATATCTTTTGATAAGGCAATTTCTGAAATAACCAGTTTAATTACAGCACTAGATAAAAAAGAGAATAAGATTATGCTTATCGGCAATGGCGGAAGCGCATCTATTGCCAGCCATATTGCCACGGATTTCTTGAAAAACGCCAAGGTGAGAGCCATTGTCTTTAATGATGCTAGTTTGCTTACTTGTTTGAGTAATGATTTGGGATACGAGGCAGTATTTCAAAAGCCTCTAGAGATGCTCTCTAGAAAGGGCGATATTTTATTTTCTATAAGTAGCTCTGGAAAATCAAAAAATATTTTAAATGCCACAGAAGAGGTAAGGGGTCGAGGCTGCTTTATAATTACCCTCTCTGGATTTGAAAAAGGTAATCCCTTGAGGACATTAGGGGATATAAATTTTTATGTTCCGTCTTCTTCTTATGGATACGCAGAGATTACCCATCTTGCAATCTGTCATTTAATTGTTGATTATTTTATTAAAAACAATGGATGAATATAGAATTGAAAGTCAAAAATTAATCTATCATCCGCAACGCGTTTCTGATTGGCTGCTAGGAAAAGATATCTATCCTATTTATATGGAGATTACGCCTTATGGTGGATGTAATCATCGTTGTATTTTTTGCGGCCTAGACTATTTAGGATATAAGGCATGCCGCCTAGACACCAAAATCCTGAAAGGATTTATAAAAGACATTGCCGCCAGAGGAGTAAAAAGCATAATGTTTGCCGGTGAGGGGGAGCCCTTGCTTAATAAAGACCTAGCCTCCTTAGTAAAATACGCAAAGAAAAATGGTCTAGATGTAGCCATTACTACAAATGGCGTATTGTTAACTAAACATATCTCAGGGCAGATTCTTTCTTCACTTAGCTGGCTGAGGATAAGCCTTAACGCTGGAAGTGCAAAGACCTATTCTTTGATTCACCGCACTAAGCAAAACGATTTTAACAAGGTTATCAATAATATTAAAGAGGCGGTTAGATTAAAAAAGAAAATGGGATACGCCTGCACTATCGGTGTTCAATTTCTGCTTTTAAATGAGAATTATAATGAGGTAGAAAAAGTAGCAAAGATCTTAAGGGACATTGGAGCTGATTACCTTATTATAAAGCCCTATTCGCAACACCCTTTAAGTATTAACCGTCTTAAATCCAAGCTTGATTACAAGAGATTGCTATCCTTAGAAGAGAGCCTGAAGAAATATAAAAGAGAAGATTTTAGAATAATATTTAGAAAACATACTATGTCAAAGATCACGCAACCGAGACCTTACAGGAAATGTTTAGGACTTCCTTTTTGGGCCTATCTTGCTTCAAATGGCGACTTATATGCCTGTAGCAGCTTTTTAGGAGAGGAACGTTTTCGCTATGGCAATATTAACAAAGCAACATTTAGTAAGATATGGAAGGGAAAGAAAAGAAAGGCAATTCGTAAGATGATGAAGAGCAAATGGAATATAGATGAGTGTCGCGAAGTTTGCCGTTTGGATGAAGTAAATAGGTATCTCTGGAGATTAAAACATCCGCCAGAACACGTAAATTTTGTATAAAAGTTTTCTTTAAAACAAATATGCCAGGACTAGAAACTAAATTTAAAAGAATCGCAGATGAAGCAAGAAAATTGATTCTAGATGTTGCCTGTAGATCAGGAAGCGCACATGTAGGATCATCTTTATCGTGCGTGGATTTACTAGTAGCTCTTTATTTCCATGAACTTAAAATAGATCTAGGGGATTGGAAAAACAGAGATATATTCATACTTAGTAAAGCGCATGCAGCTATGGCGCTTTATGCTGTTTTTGCTTTAAAGAAGTTTATTAGCCAGGATACCTTAAAGAGATATTTTCAAAATGATGGAACATTACCTGCTCATCTTGATAGATTCAGCGCAAAGCCGATTGAGGCATCCTGTGGTTCTTTAGGGCATGGGTTTAATATGGCAATCGGAATGGCCTACGGCTATAAACTCAAAAAAGATAAGAGAAGAATTTTTACTTTGATTGGTGACGGAGAATCACAAGAGGGTTCTATCTGGGAAGGTGCCTTATTTGCTTCAAAATTAGGAGTAGATAATCTTACTGCAATCCTAGATTATAACAATCTTCAAGGTTACGGCCGGCCAACAGAGATATGCTATTTTGAGCCTATTATTGAAAAATGGGAGGCGTTTGGATGGCAGACACATAAAGTTGATGGGCATAATTTTACGCAGATTTTTAAAGCCCTAAAAGAGCCTTCTAAAGGAAGGCCTAAAATAATAATAGCTCAGACAGTGAAAGGCAAAGGCGTTCCCTTCATGGAAAATGAGAATAAATGGCATTATTTTATTGTTACGGATGATTTAAAAAGAGAAGCGCTTAAGAATTTATGCCCTAAGGCAAAATGAGAGATAGTGTAATCAGTAGAATAACAGATTGCGCCAGAGAGAATAAAAGAATCTTCTTAATAACCGGAGACGCTGGCTTCGGGGTCTTGGATGAATTTAAAAAGACGTTTCCAGATAGATTCTTAAACCTTGGCGTTGCCGAACAGAATATGATAAGTTTTTCCGCTGGCTTAGCGCTTGCCGGGTATAAGATCTTTTTATACAATATCATTCCTTTTCTTCTTTTCAGGTGCTATGAACAGGTTAGAAATGATATCTGTTATCAGAGATTACCGATTACTTTAGTGGGGATTGGAAGTGGACTGACGTATGCACCGCAAGGTGTCACACATTATTCTATTGAGGATATACAAATTGCAAGGAGTTTACCTAATTTAGTCATACTTTCTCCTTCAGATCCGCTTGAGGCAGAAAAATGTGCTGAGTATGCTTTTTCTAGTAAGTTACCGGTTTATATACGCCTTGCCAAAAGCGGTGAGCCTAGGATTCACAAAAGGCCGCCAAAGACAATAGAGAAACCTATAGTAATAAGAGAAGGCAAGGAAGTGGCAGTTTTATTTCACGGTTCAATTGGGGAGGAAGTAATCTCTGCAGTAGAAGGTTTTAAGGGGACAGTGAAGGTAATATCTGTTCCTAAGATTTGTCCTCTGGATTTCCCAGCTCTTCTTAAGGAGCTAAAGAATATACATACCGTAATAACGGTTGAGGAACATTTCATAGATGGCGGGCTAGGTAGTATCATTGCTGATTGGATTCTTGAGCAAGGCCTCAGCATTAGATTAAAGAAAATGGGCATAAGTAATGAATTTATACATAAGATTAAAAATAGGAAAGGCATGAGAGATTATTACGGGATTTCCTCAAAAGCTATTAGATGCGCAGTTAAGGAGGCACTCAGGTATGAGTAAAAGGGTATTATCCACAGGGATAGGCCTTCCTAATCCTTTAAAAGGAAGAGTCTTATTGCTTGGTTCCACAGGCAAAATGGGACTTGCTTTAACTGAGGTTTTTACAAACAATGATTTTGAGGTCATCGGGAAAAATAGCAAGGATTTTGATGCAAGAGACTCAAGACAGGTTCACGCACTTATTAAAGAAAATAAGCCAGAGGTAGTTTTAAATACTGTCGCCTCCTTAGGCCTTGATCCTTGCGCAGATGACCCGCAAGATACCCTGGCAGTAAATACCCTATATCCTAAAGCGTTAGCTGAACTTTCAAATGAATACGGATTTTTGCTGGTTCACTTTAGTACAGATGCTGTTTTTAATGATGAAAAACAGGATTATTATGTTGAAAGTGATGCGCCTCATCCTCTAAATTTATATGGGCTTACAAAGTATGGTGCTGATTGTCTCATACAGGCAATAGCGAAGACATATTATATTTTTAGAGTATCTGTATTGTTTGGTGAAACTACAAAAGACAATCAATTCGTTGAAAAGATGCTACAAAGAATAAAACAAGGGCAAAAGGCTTTAAAGATTGCTGCTGATATTATTTCATCGCCAACATACAGTAGAGATGTAGCAGGGGAGATCTTGCGTATTCTAAGGTCAAGCTCTGCCTTTGGGCTTTATCATATAGCTAACCAAGGCAAGGCATCATTGTTTGAATTAATGAAAGAGATTATTAAATGTCTTAAATTGGATGCTGAGATTCAGAAGGCATCTTATAAAGATTTCCCTTTTACCTGTATAAAAAATACTAATACACCGCTGAAATCTGAGAAAATCCCCAGCTTAAGGCCTTGGCAAGACGCCGTAAGAGAATATTGCGATAGGATAAAAGCCAAAATTTGACGGAGATTGAATCGTGATTGATAAATATATAATGGATGGACATAAACTTTATTGGCACCTGGATAGAGTTACTGACTGGCTCAATGGCAAGAGGATTGTTCCCATACATATAGATGTAGGATTAAGCAAAGGTTGTAATATTAGATGCGAGTACTGTTTTGGAGTGCTCCAGGGAAATTTTTATAAGAAAGGTGCTGATAAATTCTTCCCACGAGAAGCCCTCTTAAGATATGTAAGAGAAGCTCCTGAGGCAGGGGTCAGGTCTCTTGGGCTTATTGGGGAAGGCGAGCCATTACTGAACCCCCATGTCTACGAAGCAATAGTAGAGGCTAAAAGAGCTGGCGTAGATGTCTCTATGGGTACGAATGGTATTTTATTTGATACAGGCCAAGCAGGCCAGGAGGCATTAGAACATTTAAGTTGGATAAGATTTAACATCAGCGCTGCTAGTGATGTAGCTTATCTAAGAGTTCATCGTAGCAAGGAATTCTCTACGGCAGTTGAGAAAATAAGATTCTGTGTCCAGACTAAAAAAAGAAAGAAATTAGGTGTCACTGTCGGTCTTCAGATGGTTTTAACTCCTACAAATGTAGATCAGGTAGTTCCTTTAGCAAAACTTGGTAAGGAATTAGGGGTAGATTATTTGGTCGTAAAACAGTGCAGTGATACAGTAGAAAGCGATATTGGTGTATATAGTAAACTTGCTGAATATGAGAATTTCCAAAAAGTACTGAAAGAGGCAGAGAGTGAAAGTCAGCAGAACTATAATGTGATAATAAAATGGTGGAAGATCGCAAATAGAGGAGAAAGAGGTTATAAACAATGCCTTGGCGTGCCATTTTTGTTATATTCAAGCGGTGAGGGAAGAATATATCCTTGCGGTATGTGTTTTGATAAGGATACTAGCATGGAGAAAGAATATCGCATGGGTGATTTAACTAAGGAGTCTTTCAAAGACATAATCAGAAGTGATAGATACTGGAAGATAGTGGAAAAAGTTGCACAAATTGATGTTAATAAATGTTACTCAAATTGTAGGACTCACGCTATAAATGAGTTTGTTTGGCAGTTAAAAAATCCACCTGAGCATGTTAATTTTGTTTAAAGGTTAGATAAACAGTAAATTATGGATAAAGTTAAAGGCGTATCAGTAGTTGTAACTGCACTTAACGAAGAAAAGAATATCACCGCAACTATTGAGAATATCCTGAGGGCCTTTGAGGTTTTTAATATTGAGGGTGAGATTATTGTAGTTAACGACGGAAGTTGTGATAAGACAGAAGATTTAGTAAAGATATTAAAGGAGAAGAATCCTAAGGTTAAAATTCTTTCGCACTCTAAGCCCAAAGGCGTAGGGACATCGTTCTGGGATGGGGTGGATAAGGCAGGTGGTGATTTTGTGCTTTGGATGCCTGGGGATAATGAAAATGACCCTTTGGAAATTTTGCGTTACTACAAATTGCTTGAACAGGTAGATATAGTTATTCCTTTTGTCTTTAACAAAAACGCAAGATCTTTATTCAGGAATGCTCTCTCTTTCATTTATCGTTTTATTATTAATACTACTTTTGTTGTTAACTTCCATTACACAAATGGCACCATACTTTATAGAAAATCCATTTTAAAAGAGCTCAAATTTAGGAGTAATGGCTTTTTCTTTCAGACAGACATACTGATAAGAGCTGCAAAGCGAGGCTATCTCTTCGCTGAAGTCCCATATAGGCTTGACGTAAGGGAACACGGTATTTCCAAGGCTGTTAGTTTTCCTTCACTTCTACATGTTGCTAGTGGTTATTTGCGCTTGTTGAGAGATTTCTATTTTAAAAAAGATAAGGCAGGCGAACCAGGTTTTGCCAAAGATTCATTGACGGCAATAAGACGCTCATCTGGTTAGAGATCTAAGGCTTTAGTAGTTTGTCTAGAGTTATGAATAAAATTAATGATATTGTTTTGGCAGTAAAGTCTGCCCCAGAGCTGAGAATCTTATCCGATATTGAAAAGGCCGGCATCTGTGGAGTTGAACTTTATCTAAACGGACAGATGCTAGGGAATCTAGATGTCCTCATAGCTTTGTGCAGGAGATTTTCATTTAGCTATGCTGTACATGCACCGCATGACTTAGGAACTCCAGATAAATTATCAGAGTTAGTGAAAGCAATCGGCGCAAAAATCGTTGTCTTTCATAATATTTATTGGGAGGATGAATGGCTGGATATAACAAAGATTTTTACACCCATTAAGACTAAGCTCTGCGTTGAAAATACCCATAGCGTGCATGAACCTTTGAAATTTATGAGGCGATTTGGGTTGGGCAGATGTCTGGATGTGGAGCATTTACAGTTAGAATGTTGCGGTGTATATGAAGAGGAATTTTTACCGGTTATAAAAGATGCCTCCCATATTCATTTGACCGGTTATGTCTTTGGTAGCGATTTATGGCATACACACTTGCATCAATCGCCAGATCATAGTTTATATATGTTGGATTTGATTAGGAGGGCTGGGTATTCTGGATTTGTCGTATCAGAGGCAAGAGCATCATTGCAGACTTACTTTGAGTTTAAAAAATTAAATGATTTCTATATGAGCTGGAAAGAAGCTAATAAGGCAACGATAACTAAAGGGAAGTTTTGATTTTATGAGCGTTTTATTATATGGCATAGTTCTATTTGTAATAGCATTTTTTATTCATCTTGCAATTTGGAAGATTCGTATCCCAAAAAATCAAACTAATGTATTGTTTTTGATTTTTCTATCTATCTTGCTAGTTGGGATTTTGTTTTTGAGGACATCTTCAAATCAAGCTGATATTTTCGCTAGAGTCTTACCTCTAGGATATCTAAAACTTTGCATTCTTTTTATTTCTTTGACATTAGCCTATATTGTGACCTATTCAGGATTAGAGGTAGATAGTCCCTCTCTGGTCATGGTTATGAAAGTCCATGAGGCAGGTCCTAATGGCTTGGATGAAAATATGTTACAGCAAAATATGAATGACGATGTTTTAGTATTGCCGAGATTGAATGATCTTCTTACCGCGAAGATGATCTACGTTGGCAATGGCAAATACAAGTTAAGAGCAACAGGAGCCTTAGTAGCAAAGCTGTTTGTTTTTTATCGTAAGTTACTCAGATTAGAAAAAGGTGGATAGATCATAAGATGACTTTTGATTATTTTCTAGTTTTTATGCCAGTTATTTGCCTTATTATAAATGTCTTAGTACAACTACTTAGTTTTAGATATTTTAAACAAATAGGATTATTGAACTCAATTTATTTGGGATTTGTTATTGGCATTTTGTATCTCTTATTTTTCACCTCTTTTATCTCCTTTAGGCCAGAGGTTTCCTTAGAAGGCCTTAGTGATATTTTTGTTATAAATTTGATAGGCTACGGTTGTCTGGGTTATTGTTATTTTCATTTTATAAATTTAGGCGAGACAGCACGTCGTATAAGAATATTAAGGGAATTATATGAGGCAGGAGACGGACTCAAGTTAGGAGAGCTTCTAAATCGATACAGCGCCAAGGAGATATTCCAAAAGAGAACGAATAGATTAATTAACAGTGGTCAGATAATATTTAAAGATGGTAAATATTATATTGGAAAGCCGACTGTTTTATGGATTTCAAAAATTATAATAGCATTAAAAATCATTATTTTAGGGAAAAGAAGTGAGTTCGATTAATCTTAATTCTTAGAAAGGGGTCAAAGAATGAAAGTAGCTTTACTTATTCCTACGCTTAACGAAATTGATGGTCTAAAACAAATTATGCCCAGAATAAAAAGAGAGTGGGTCGATGAGATTGTTTTTGTTGATGGCTATTCTACAGATGGGACAATTGATTACATTAAAGAGAATGGCTGGACTTTAATATTTGAAAAGCACCTAGGTTCAGGCGTGCGTAATGCATTTATAGATGCCCTTGAAGCTGTCAATAGTGAGGTACTTATTACCTTTAGTCCGGATGGGAATTGTATCCCTGAACTTATTCCTAAATTAATCGAGAAGATGAAAGAAGGCTATGACATGGTTATTGCGTCTCGTTACGCCAAAGGAGCTAAAAGTTATGATGATACTCCAGTTACGGCCTTTGGCAATTGGATGTTCACTACTCTCATGAACTTATTACACGGCGGTAAATACACAGATGTTATGAATATCTTTCGAATATATAAAAAGAGTTTAGTCAGAGAGTTGGATTTAGATAAAGATATTACTTATTCTACACCCGAGAAATTATTTAGGACTAAAATCGGCTGGGAGCCGATATTGTCAGTTCGGGCAGCAAAAAGGAAACTTAAAGTTGCTGAGATCCCCGGTGATGAACCAAAAAGAATCGGCGGAGAAGCAAAATTACAGGTTTTTAAATGGGGAGCAGCTTATCTTTTTCAAGTTTTAAGAGAAGTATTCATTTGGCATTAATTACAGCGAATTAATAACAGAAAATTTTTATTTAGGGAGAACGTAATGAAAAAACTAGCTAAGATTACGCAAGGACTAATCGGTCAGCCAATGTTTAAGCTTATGGCTAAAATAAGGAAGATGGAGAAGGCTGGAAAGAAAATTTTTCATTTTGAGATTGGCGATTCAGATTTTAGGGCTCATCAGCACATAATAGATGCAACTAAAGAGGCCTTAGATAATGGCTGTACTCATTATGTTGATTCAGCAGGCATCCCTGAGTTAAAGGAAGCCATCTGTGAATATGCCCATGAGACGTTGGGTTTTAAACCAGAGTTGGATCAAGTAGTGGTTATGCCGGCAAATGGCATCATAGATTTTGTAATGCGCTGCGTGGCAAATCCGGGAGAAGAGGTGCTTTATCCAGACCCAGGCTTTTCCACCTATCTGGCTGTGACGAATTATACTGGCATAAAGAAGGTTGGCGTGCCTATTAAAGAAGAGAGTAAATTCCATATACAAGCCGATGCAATAGAAAAGCGGATTACCGATAAGACTCGTCTGATAATTGTAAATTCACCCCAGAATCCCACAGGCGCAGTGCTGACTAAGGAAGAGATGGAGGCTATTGCTAAAGTGGCCAAAGATAACGATACCTATCTTTTAAGCGATGAAATTTATTCTAAGATTATTTACGACGGTGAGCATTTTTCCCCTAGCTCTCTTGATAAATGTCAAGAGCGTACGATTATCCTAAATGGATTTGCCAAAAACTATTCAATGCCTGGATGGCGCCTGGGTTATGCAATAGGTCCAAAAGAGGTCATAGAAAAAATGGGCAGCCTTTTTCAAACGATTTATTCTTGTACACCTCCTTTTATACAATATGGGGGTGTAAGTGCCTTAAAGGGTGACCAGAGTGTTATTGAGGATAGGATTAGGCAGTACAAATCCTTAAGGGATTTAATAGTAAAGAAGTTAAATGAGATTCCGGGAGTTTCTTGTTGTCTTCCGGAAGGCGCCTGTTATGTTTTTGCAAATATAAAAGGCACAGGCATGAGCAGTACTCAGTTTGCTGATTTTGCTTTAGAGAAGTGCAATGTTGTGTTGCTTCCTGGAACTTGTTTTGGCGAATATGGGGAGGGTTATATAAGACTTTGTTATATGAGGCGGCCTGAAATTATTGAAGAGGCTTGTGAAAAGATGAAGAAGGTATTAATGGAGACAAAGAATATGAAGGTGGTGAAGAGAAATGAAAGACTTGTTAATAAATGATATTACTTTAAGAGACGGCGAGCAAGCAGCAGGCGTAAATTTTTTACCAGAAGAAAAGCTGAGGATCGCTGAGCAGTTGGTGAAGCTAGGACTTCCTATTATTGAGGCAGGATTTCCTATAGCTTCTGAGCAAGATGCTAAAGGCGTAAATCTTGTCGCGAAGGAATTCGGAAATTCAATTATCATCAGTACCATGTGTAGGGCGCATAAAAAGGATATAGAGGTGGCAGCAGAAGCTCTAGGCGAGGCAAAAAAAGGGCGTATTCAAGTTGTAATGGGCACTTCTGATATACATTTGAAACATAAATTTAATATCTCTCCTCAGCAGGCTTTGGATCTTTGCGTGGAAATGGTTCAATATGCAAAGAGCTTTAGGCAAGATGTCGAGTTTGCTGCGGAGGATTCAACTCGCAGCGAATTGGATTATCTTATACAAGTATGTAAGTCCTGCGTGCAAGCAGGTGCATTGACAATTGAGCTGCCCGATACAGTTGGTTATGCGACTCCTGAAGAATATGCTTTTTTAATTGGTAGCATCACGAAGGAATTACCAGAAGATATCGTTGTCTCCACCCATTGTCACAATGATTTAGGATTGGCGGTAGCAAATACCTTGGCAGGGATAAAGGCAGGCGCCAGACAAGTAGAGGTTACCATTAATGGGATAGGAGAGCGTGTTGGAAATGCCGCTTGCGAAGAAGTTATTATGGCGCTAAAGGCCAGGGAAGATGTATTTAAAGAAGATATAAGCTATATAAATACGAAAGAAATTATAAATACAAGTAAGTTAGTTGAAGAATTATCGGGGATAAAAATTGCATCCAATAAGGCAATCGTAGGGGCAAATGCATTCCTGCATGAATCAGGGATTCATCAAGATGGCATGATTAAATATAATCGAACATATCAGCTTTTAAATCCACAAGACATAGGCCTGGATGGTTATCAACTCGTTATTGGAAAATTATCTGGTAGGCGCGCCTTAGAGCAAAAACTAAAAAAGCTAAAGCTTGATTTAGAAGAGGAAGAGCTGAGAGGATTCCTAAAGTTTTGCAAAAATAATGCCGCAAAAAATAGATCTTTAACAGATGGTGATATTTTAATCCTATATAAGAAATGGAAAAAAAGCTAAATTTAGAAGAGATATTTAGGAAGATGTGCCTTATTCGTTATTTTGAGTTTCAGGTAGTTGAAGCTGTAAAAAAGAACCTTGTTCCCGGAGTAGTTTATTTGTCAGTAGGCCAAGAAGCAATTTCTGCAACTATGTCTGCTCTTACAGAAGGTTACGCAGTTTTTACTCAACATCGTTGTCATTCAACCTATTTGTCGTACGGAGGCGATATCGAGCGTCTCATTGACGAGTTATTAGGAAGAAGATCGGGCTGTTGTGAAGGTAGGGGGGGATCGCCTTGCATCAAAGATCTGAATATTCCTATGTATAGCCATAATGGCCTTATAGGGGAAAACATCCCTTTAGCTACAGGTTATTGCCTAGCCTCTGGAAAGCCTACTGTTGTTTATTTCGGAGATGCAGCAGCCGAAGAGGATTATGTATTATCCTCTTATGGTTTTGCGGAAAAGAATAAATTGCCAATTTTGTATGTTTGTGAAGATAACAACTTGTCTATTTTGACGCCTATTGAGGTAAGAAGAAATTGGAAGATTCCAGACGTAACAAAGGCGATGGGGCTAGTCAGTGAATCAATCGTAGATGATCCTGAGATAATTTTTGATAGCATTAAGAAATTAACTAAATGTCTCCCCGCCTTTATTAATATAAAGACCTGTAGACATCTTTGGCATGTTGGTATAGGTAATGATGGATCGCCTAAGCAAGATAGATTGTCTGAGGTAAAAAAGAAGATCTCTAATGCAAAACTAATTGAGAATGAGATGAAAAGATATGTAGGAGAGTTATGGCGAAAACAGTTGCAGGGACAATAAAAGAAATTACTCGCAGGCACCTTGAGGAAAATAACGGCCTTCTACTTGGTCAATGTATTAGAGCTGTTGGCTGGATTAACGAAACAGTACCTAATTCTAAGAATCTGGTTGAATTGCCTATGTCAGATGTATCAAATATGGGTATTGCCTGCGGCGCAGGTATTACAGGAAGACGGCCTATTATTGTAATTCGTTTTCAAGATTTTATGTGGCTTAATAGCAGTACGTTAGTAAATTACGCTGCTAAGGCAAAAGATATTTTTGGAATTTTAATGCCTATATTTGTAAGGGCATTAGCCCAGGAAGATGCGGGTTGTGTCCATTCGGGTGTATTGCATAGCGTATTTATGCATATGCCAGGTATGAGGGTTTGTTCTCCTATGACACCAACTGAATATGAGCAGGCTTGGAATGATTTTATGGAGCACGATGATCCCATGTTCGTTAGTGAACATAGAGCAAGTTTTGAGAACACCGAAGAGTTTACAAATTCAGATAATGACGCGGATATAACATTAATTCCAATTTCAGCAGCTCGTTTTGAAGTAGAAGAGGCTGCAGCTATTTTAAAGAAGGACGGCATTAGTTGTAATATTGCTCATGTTGCATGGTTAAAGCCGTTTAAGAAGGAACATATCATAGCAGCACTAAGTAATAGCAGGGCGGGGCTGGTAATCGATGCCGGATTTGAAATTTGTGGCGCATCTGAATCTATAGCCTACCAGTTGATGTTGGAGACCGGGAAGCCCCTAAAGGCATTAGGATTAGAGGATAGATCTATTGGCGTTAATTTTGAGTCTCGAAATTCCACTCCTTCCGCTGAACAAATTGCTCTAGCTGCAAAGCAATTGATAAAAGACCCCAGCTATAAAAGGTCAAGATGAATAGTAAGAAGATTTTATTAATTAATTCTCACGTTAGATCCAGTAATATCTCGAATGATTCAATGGTTAGCAATTTGAGAGAGGAGCCTTATCCTTCGGTAGGCTTGCTTTCTTTGGCAGCTACTCTAAAGAAGAACCGTTATAATATATTTTATCTAGATATTCCAGCTCTTCTGAAAAGACATAATTTATCTTTTAAAGATGATCTCGATGCTTTTGTCGAGCAAACAATTACTGACACCTACAATGATTACAAACCCGATCTTGTTGGTATTAGTTGTTTATTTTCGGGTAAATTTCCAGCCACTATCTTCATAAGTTCCGTTTTAAAAAAGATAGATAGTTCTCTTCCGGTTGTCCTAGGTGGTATCCAGCCGACCGTATTTTATAAGGAAATTCTTGAACGCTTTGATTGTGTTGATTTTATTATTATTGGTGAAGGGGAGGAGTCTTTCCTTCAGTTGTTAAATTGTATTTTCAATGGTGGTTCACTATCAGACATAGATGGAATATGTTACAGAGATGGCCGGATAAGAGTCAACCCTAAAAGAAACTTCATTAATGATTTAGACATTTTACCCTATCCAGCCTGGGAACTCTTAAATTTGCAGGATTATGAGATTGAGTCAGAGAAGTGGGAAAGGCATTGGCACAACCCCAAAGGATATAGCCTTAAATACAGATTCCCCTTCCTTTCAAGTCGTAGCTGTCCTATGGGATGTAATTTTTGTGCTATGCATCTTCTTCATGGAAAAGAAATAAGATACAGATCAGCTGAGAATTGCCTAAAAGAAATAGAATACCTATATAATGAATATGGTATTAATTATTTTTCAATAATAGATGATAACTTTAGCATGGATAAAAGTAGAGTACTTGAACTCGCTAGTAAGATTAGGAAAAAGAATCTCAAGATCTATGTTGATACACCAAACGGTATCTCTATAAAGTTTTTTGATAGGGATATTCTAGAGGCGCTAAAAGCTATGGGCCTTTTAAGGATATCCTTTGCTGTAGAGAGCGGTTCTGATTACATTAGAAATAAAGTTATGGGAAAAAAATTGCCGAGGGAAAAAATATTTGAGGTATTTGAACTAATGCGCAAGGAAAAGGATATTTTTGTAAGGGCTTTTTTTATTATTGGCCTACCTCAAGAAACCTCGGATACTCTTAGGGAAACTTACGAGATGATAAATAAACTTTATTTAGATAACATATCAATCCATACCGCCGTCCCGCTTCCTGGCTCTAGATTATATGATGAAGTTATTAGGAATAAGTTGTTATTAGTTCCTGATCAGGATATTTTATATGCCGAGAATTTTCATCAAGCTAGCGATAAGCCATGGATCAAACCTTATAATTTGGATATCGAAGAATTAATTGAATTTCGAAAAAAAGCAGAGGATATAATCACGCAACGCTATGCAAGCTTAAATAGAAACAGAAAATTACCTATTCATCATTTATTGCAGTTATGATAGATCTAGGAAATAAATTAAGCCTTCAAAGTAAGCTCTTGGGACAATTGAGGAAGGACGTTTTAATAAGATAGGAGCTAGGAGAGGTACAAGAATGATAGTTTCGGAATTTATTGCTGATTTTTTAGTTAAGAAAGGTATTCGTGATGTGTTTTTTATTGAGGGGTCTGCTGCGGCAAGTCTTGTCGTGTCGGTTGCCAGAAACAAGAAGCTCAAGTATTATTGTCCGTTGCATGAACAAGCAGGCGCATTCATGGTTGATGGCTATTTTAAGGCCACGCGCAAGATGTCAGCAATGATTGCCACCTCCGGTCCAGGAGGCCAGAATCTATTAAATGGCATTGCAGCTAGTTTTTACGATTCCTGTCCAGCGCTCTATTTTACAGGTCAGGTTAATTCCCGTTTTATAAAACCTAATAATCTAGTTAGGCAATGGGGTTTTCAGGAAAGTGATATTGTGTCAATGGTTAAACCGATTACCAAATATGCTACTGTTATTAGGAAGGCAGCTGATATTCGATATGAATTGGAGAAAGCTTACTTTTTAGCAACAAGTGGTAGGCCAGGTCCAGTACTGTTAGATGTCCCTATGGATATACAAAGAGCAAAGGTTTCTTCAAAATTGAAAGGTTATTTACCCCCTAGTTCAGAGGGGTGGGAGATTAATAAGATTGTTCGTGTTTTAAATTATCTAAGGCAAGCAAAGCGGCCAGCTATTCTTTTAGGCGGCGGGGTATGGTTGGCCGGTGCCAGCGAACAGGCAAAGATTTTAGCTCGCAAATTAAAGAGTGTGCCGTTTTTTGTAACTTGGAATATGATCGATCATTACGACCCTAAATTCTTTGGCGGAAAAGTGGGTACATTCGGCGGCGACGGCAGAAATTTCGGTATCCAGAATTGCGATTTTCTTTTAGCTATAGGAAGCAGAATCTCCGGAAGAATTACCGGAGGTATGCAGCATACCTTTGCTCGAGCTGCAAGGAAGATAATCGTAGATATTGATAAATACGAAATGAAATTTCAACAAACAAAGGGCGATTTGAATATTTATTGCGACGCGAAGGTATTTATTAATGAATTTACGAAAGCCTTTAGAAAATCTCCTAAATTTGGAGCGAATATTGATCCTACTTGGTTGGCTCGGGTCAAGGAATGGGAGAATAGATATCCTGTAGTCAGGAAAGAATACGTCAAACAAAAGGGGAGCGTTAATCCATATATCTTTGTTAAGGTTCTTTCTGAGCTAATGAATTCGGGTGATGTTTTAGTACATGAGGCAGGAGGTAATTGCGTTGTAACTTCTCAGGCCTTCCAGCCTAAGGCGAATCAAAGAGTATTTAGTAACAACGGAAATTCATCTTTGGGTTATGCACTTCCGGCTGCTATAGGAGCAGCTGTTGCTACTGGCAAGAAAGTGAATTGTATACTCGGAGACGGTGGTATGCATTTTAATATACAAGAACTTCAGACGTTAAAGCATTACAAGCTTCCGGTTAAGGTCTTTATCTTTAATAATCAGGCATTTGGGATAACTAAGGCTTATCGTGACACGCATTTTAAATCAGAATATGCAGGCGTTGATTCCGAACATGGCGTGTCTTTTCCTGATTACGTAAAAGTTGCTAAGGCCTATGGCTTAAAGACGTTAAGAATTAAGGATCACAAAGAATTGAAAAGAAAACTAAAAGATGCCCTTAAAAGCCGGGAGTCAGTAATTTGTGATGTTAATATGGTTGGTTTCTATGATTATCAACCAAAGCTTGGTTGGGGTACACCAATAGAAGATCAATATCCATTTTTACCGAGAGAAGAATTTAAAAGAAATATGATTATTAAGCCTTGGAAGGGATGGGAGAATCCTGTTTATCCTGGTCCGATAAAATGAAAAACTTAGATTTATTAGTTATAAAACCCGGAGCACAGAAGAAGATATACCAGAATTTAAGCAAGTCCCTTTCTGGTCTTGAGCCGCCTCTTTGGGCTGGGCTTTTGGGTGGCTTTATCAGAGAGAGGGGTTTTAATGTAGATATAATAGATGCTGAGATTGAGCCGGAAAGAGTCTTGTCAGCAGTCGTTAAAATGAGGCCGAGATTAGTGGCTATAGTCGCTTCTGGAACCAATCCTTCAGCCTCCACAACTAGTATGGTAGGGGCAAGGGAGTTGCTTGATAATATCAAAAAAAACAATAGGGATATTTCGACTATTCTGATTGGACTTCATCCTTCAGCCTTACCAGAGAAGACTCTTAGAGAAGAATCGGTAGATTTCGTTTGCGAAGGAGAGGGGTTTTTTACAGTATTAGATTTATTATCTGGCAAACCTTTGAAAGATATCAAGGGTTTATTCTATGAAGAGAATTGTAAAATTCTTTCTAACCCGAGAGCTGAATTAGTTGATTCGGATGATTTGTCTATGCCGGCATGGGATTTATTGGCAATGAATAAATATAGAGCACATAACTGGCATTGCTTTGGTCATTTAGATAAGCGTAGTCCTTACGGAGTAATTTATACAAGCTTAGGATGTCCTTTTAACTGTTCCTTTTGTTGCATAAATGCAATCTTCGGCAAGCATACAATCAGGTATAGGGATCCCGATAAAGTCATTAGGGAGATTGATTATCTGGTAGAAAATTACGGAATCAAGAATTTCAAAATCATGGATGAAATGTTTGCCTTAAAAGAAGAACGCGTTATACAGATCTGTGATTCTTTAATTCAAAGGGGTTATAATTTAAATATTTGGGCATATGCTAGAGTAGATACGCTTAATGAGAATATGCTTAAGAGAATGAAGCAGGCTGGAATCAATTGGTTGGGTATTGGTTTTGAGTCAGGCAGTAAGAGGGTAAGAGACGCAGTAAGCAAGGGAAGGTTTGACAATGAAAAGATGAAGCGCATCACTAGTTTGATACATTCAGTCGGTATTCATATTGGCGCTAATTTTATCTTTGGTTTGCCAGAAGATGATTTAGAGTCTTTGGGCCAGACTTTAGATTTAGCAAAAGAGCTTAATTGCGAATACGCAAATTTTTATGTAGCCATGGCTTATCCCGGCTCAAAGCTGTATGAACAGACATTAGCTGATAAATTACCTCTACCGGATTCTTGGTTAGGTTATTCTCAATTTAGTTTTGAAACACAGCCTCTGCCAACCAAGTATTTGACTGCATCTCAAATTCTTAAGTTTAGAGACGATGCCTTTGAAGAATATTTTTCTAGTAAGCGCTATCAAGATATGATTTTAGATAAATTTGGCATACAGACCCTAGCGCATATACAAGATATGCTAAAATTCAAATTAAAAAGAAGATTATTAGAAGAACAGGAGACGACAAACAAGGTTTAGTAAAGGAGAGGGGAATTATGAAGATTTTAGTTACTGGAGCAGCAGGTTATATTGGTTCAGTATTAGTCTCTGAATTATTAAAGAAGGGTTGCGAAGTTATCGCTCTGGATAATTTTATTTATAATCAAACCTCTCTTTTAGATTGTTGCTATGATAAAAAATTGACTATTACTAGAGGAGATTGTCGAGATAAAAAATTGATTTCGAAACTGCTCCAGAACGTCGATGTAATTTTCCCTTTGGCTTGTTTGACGGGCGCGCCTGTTTGTCAGAAAAATCCAACAGAGGCTAAAGCAGTCATTGTTGATGGCCTAAATTTGATATTAGATTTACGCAGTAAAAATCAAAGAGTAATTTATCCCACTACGAATAGCGGTTATGGAGTAGGCCAGAAAGATAACTTCTGCACCGAGGATACCCCTTTGCGGCCTATTTCTCTTTATGGAAGATTGAAGGTAGAAGCAGAGAAGGCGCTGTTGGATGCTAAAAATTCAATTTCTTTACGTCTGGCAACGGCATTTGGGGTTAGTCCACGAATGCGGCTTGACCTTCTAGTGAATAATTTTGTTTATCGCGCCGTAGCTGACTATTTTATTATAATTTTCGAGCCACACTTCAAGAGAAATTATATTCATGTGCGAGATGTGGCAAAGGCATTTATTCATTCCTTAGATAATTTCGAATTGATGAAAGACGAACCTTATAATGTTGGCATTAGCGATGCAAATTTAAGCAAATGGGAATTATGTGAACAGATCAAAAAGGAGATCCCTGAGTTTTATTTTGTCGAAGCTAAGATTGGGGAGGATCCGGACAAAAGAGACTACATCGTAAGTAACTCAAAAATTGAAAAGACAGGATTCAAGCCTATTTTTTCACTTCGGGATGGTATTAGGGAATTAATCAAAGGTTATCAGGTTATCAGACTAAACCAATTCTCCAATGTTTAAGATAAATGAATTATAGATATAAGTTTTGGCAACAAAATAAAAGCTTCTTAATAATTTTAGTAGTGGTTGCTAGCTATTACTTGAAACAATATTTTAGTTTTCGTTTGGGATTGCATTTTGAGGAGGGCCGTGACGCAAACGCTTATCTTTTGGCTATACAGGGCAATTTAGCCTACCGTGATTTCCAATGGGTATATGGACCTTTCGCGTTTTTTGTTTACCCTGTGCTTATGAAGATATTTGGTTTTAATCTTATTGTTTTAAGGGTTAGCTATATTGTATTTACTTCTTTGATTATTCCTCTTGCATACTTTTTAGCCAGAAGAATAATGCCGCCTCTTTGGGCAGGTATCGCCGCATTCTTATCAATTGTATTCTTTGATGTCCCGTATTATACGTATAATCATATTTTTCTTACATTGGGGGCAATGATCTGTCTTTTGATGATATGTTTATATATGGAAACAAATCGAAAAATCTTGTATTTAATTTTAGCCGGTATCTCCTGTTCCATTTGCTTATTAACTAAGCCTTTAGTTTCTGGAATAACTATTTTTGCTGCAATATCTTTATTTATTTTATTGTACAAGGATTTAGGTAGCCTGGGAAAAAGATTTAAAGATATTTTAATGTTTAGTATTGCCGCAGTTTTTTTGCCTTTAATATATTCTTTGTATTTCTATTTTCAAACTAGACTTAAAGGTATTGCTGTAGCTCATCCATATTTTGCTAAAGATTCATCGCTGTTTGCTGATCAGGCTCCAAGGATAATGAGCATTATTCCAAGGCTCATTGAAAGAATAACAACCTTATTGCCAATCAAAACGATTATAAATTTAACTTCATTCACAGAGTTAAAAAAAGTCCTAATTGCCTCATTTGATAATTTTATTGTTATTTTGCCGTTTCTAACCTGCGCTTTACTTTTGCTTGTTTATAATCGATCTAAATTTAGTAATCAAAGAACAGAAATTAGAGAAGAAATTAAAAAAAACAAAAGATTCTTCCTACTATTCGGTCTTTTTTCAATATTTATTTCTCTAGAGAGCTTAGTAATGTCTCATATTTACAATAGATCATTTACTATTCAAACCCCATTTATAGTGACTGTATATTTACTCTATTTATTTAAAAGAATTCATCAGCGTAAGCGTTTGTTTGCTGCAATACTTATTGTTTTATTTTCCTTAAGTTTCGTGTCTTTCTTCCGTTATCCGTACTCTAGATTAAAAAAGAACACTAAAATATTGAATCTTGAACGCAGCAGGGGAATTTTGGTAACACCTCAAGAAAAAAGAATGTATGAGTCTTTGTCGTTATACTTATCCGATAATCTTAAAGCCAAAGATAAGATTGCTGTTATAGGTTATTATCCTCAATTAAGTTTCTTAACCGAACAAGAAAATATTTTTGCGAAAGACGATTATATTTTTCCAAATCTCGAAGTTCTCTTTTGGAGAGCACGGAAGACAGGCCGGGCTATTCTCTCCGGCAATTTGCTAGAGAATAAAATAATGTCTATGATGAGAACGCAGAAACCCAAGATAGTTTTGACGATAAATGCAGATTATCTGCCTAACTTCAGGATGATATCCCCCAAGATTAAAGACTATCTAGCAGAAAATTATCTTCTAGAGCGAAAATTTGAACCAGCACAGATTCTTGGAAATGAAAACGAAAAAGCTAGGGTGTATGCATATAAATTAAATTGAAAGTGAATTCGCGGTTATTAGCATACTGCATCTAAATAGAAAAACATTTTAATATTTATGTTTAAAAAGAATGAGTTTTGGAAACAGTATAAAAGCTTGCTAATTATCTTAGCCGTAGCCTTGATTTATTATATTCATCATGTTTTAAGTTTTCGTTTAGGTATGAATTTTGAGGAAAGTCGTGATGCAAACGCTTATCTTTTAGCTATGCAAGGCAATTTAGCCTATCGTGATTTTGAATGGTTATATGGTCCATTTTCTTTCTTCGTCTATCCGTTCATCATGAAGATATTCGGTGTCAATTTAATTGTTTTGAGAATTAGCTATATCATTTTTGCCTCATTAGTCATACCTCTTGTTTTCTTTTTGTCCAAAAGGATCATGCCAAGTCTTTGGGCCGGCATAGCTGCTTTTCTATCAATTATATTTTTTAATGTTCCATATTATACATTTAATCATATCTTCATTGTTTTGGCTGAGATTGCCTGTTTATTGATGATCTGTAGATACTTGGAATCGAATAAAAAAATATATAATATTTTTTGGGCTGGTATCTTTTGTTCCATTTGCTTATTAACTAAGCCGTTATTAGCAGGAGTTAGTTTTTTAGTTGCTGTATCTTTATTTTTGTTTTTGTTTGATGGTTTAAGGGAATTTAGAAATAAAATTAATAATTATTTGATATTTCTAATAGGTGTATTCATTTTACCGTTGATATATTTATTGTATTTTTATTCTCAGACTGCGCTAAAGGATTTACCTGTGGCTTACCCTTTGTTTTTTCAACCTAATTCTGCCGTATCCGTTAGCCTCTCATCCAAGATTGATATAATTACCTTTTCAGAAATTTTAAAAAAAATTAATGGCATATTTCCAATTAGCAGCCTTATAAATATATCTTCATTTGGTGAGTTTAAGCAATTATTGGTTACTTCATTTGAGGCCTTTATCAATTGCCTGTATTTTATAGTGCCTATTTCAATTATCTTTATTTATATCAGGGCAAGATTTAATAAAGTTAACTTTGAGATTAAGGAAAAATTGCTTAGAGACAAAAATTCTTTATTGATCATCATTATTCCTTCGGTGTTTATTTCTTTCGAGAGTTTTCTAGTGGGTCATAATATGACCAAGGCATACAATATTCAACTTACTTTTATTCTTACCGTTTATTTGCTTTATTTTTTGAAGACTTTTTACTCTACTAGGCCGGTAATTACAAGAATTTGTATTGCGATATTTTTATTTTATATCAGTTTTTTAAACTTTTTTATTTATCCTTACTCTAATTCAAAAAGATATCGAGAACCGTTAAATTTAGTCCGAGCCCAAGGAATCCTAGTCACTGCTTATGAAAAGGAATTATATGAGTCATTATTTTCTTATCTATCAAAGAATCTCCAGGATAATGAAAAAATAGTTGTTATGGGCTATTATCCACAATTAAGCTTCTTAACTAAGCAAAATAATATCTTTGTAAGAGAAGAATACCTTTTAAAGAAACTTGAATTCTTGGTAAAGATGTCTATTAAAAGAGAGGACCTCAGGCCCATAGTAACTTCATTTGAACATAGTATAATTTCTAAAATTGAAAATGAAAATCCGAAAATAATTTTAAAAATCAGTAATAATTATTTAAGTGATTTCCAATCAATATCCCCCCGCATAGAAGATTTTATTGAAAAGAAATATTCTTTAGATGAAATATTTGGTCCCGCGGATATTTTGGGTTTTGGAAAAAAGTTATATTGGGTCAATTCATACAAACTTAAGGAGATATAAATTATGGTTATAAGCAGAACGCCTTTTCGTATTTCTTTTTTCGGAGGTGGCACAGACTATCCTGTTTGGTATAAGGAAAATGGCGGAGCTGTTTTAGCTACTACTATAAATAAATATTGCTATATTAATTGTCGTTATTTACCGCCTTTTTTTGAACATAAATCCCGTATTAGTTATTCTGAGGTAGAGCTTATAAATGAAATTTCTGAGATCCACCATCCTTCTGTTCGTGAATGTTTAAGATTTATGAAAGTCAAAAATGGAATCGAAATCCATCATGATGGAGACTTGCCTGCTCGTACGGGAATGGGATCGAGCTCGACTTTTACGGTAGGATTGCTTCATGCCCTTTATGCCCTTAAAGGTATTATGCCTACGAAGAGGCAGTTAGCACTTGATGCTATACATGTTGAGCAAGAACTTATTAACGAAAATGTAGGAAGCCAAGATCAAGCGCAAGCTGCATTTGGTGGATTTAATTTGATAGAATTCGGAGGCAAAGAGCATATTAAGGTTAGCCCCCTAACAGTTGATGTAAGCAGACTTAATTGTCTACATGAACATTTGATGCTTTTCTTTACAGGATTTTCACGCACCGCCTCTAAGATTGCTGCAGAACAAATTAAAGAAACGCCTAATAAGAAAACAGAACTGACAACCCTGTCGGAATTGGTTAAGGAGGCATTAAAAATTTTGAATAGTAAAAGCAGATTGACGGATTTTGGGAAACTTTTGCACGAAAGCTGGAAAATTAAACGCAATTTATCCAAAAAAATAACCACTCCTAAAATCGATGAGATATACGATAGCGCCATTAACGCAGGTGCGTTAGGGGGGAAGTTATTGGGCGCTGGCGGAGGTGGTTTTATATTAATCTTTGCAGAGCCGAATGTACAGCCACGCATTAGAGAAAAACTAAGCAAATTACTTTATGTGCCTTTTAGTTTTGAAAGTTTAGGAAGTCAAATTATATTTTATAGTCCAGGTGATTCTTTATTGAGATCATGAATAGCATCGAGACAGAATCTATAGATGTAGTTTTGCTTTGTGGAGGAAAAGGCGAACGTCTTAAGTCGGCTGTGAATGATCGGCCAAAAGTCCTGGCTGAAATTAATGGACGCGCCTTTTTAGATATTCTGATTGATTATATTGCGAACTTCGGATTTAAACACTTTATTCTTTGCACAGGATATAAATCAGATTTAATTAAGAGCTACTATAAGGATAAATTGAGGAATCTAAGGATAAGTTTTAGCCAAGAGTTAAAGCCATTGGGTACCGCAGGGGCAATAAAGAATGCTAAAAGCTTAATAAAAAGCCCTACCTTTTTAGTTTTAAACGGGGATTCATTGTGTAAATTAGATCTTGTGGAATTTATAAAGTTTCATATCGAAAGAAAGGCATTGTTTTCAGCTGTATTACTTAAAAGTGAACAAGCAGCTGATTATGGCATTGTTAGCATAGGGGATTCAGATAGGATTTTGAAATTTGATGAGAAAGTGGACACAGGAGAAGGCTGTTTTATAAGTGCTGGGATTTATCTTTTTGACAATAGGATATTTTCTATGATTCCATCTGATAAGAATTTTTCTCTAGAGCGACAACTTTTCCCCAAAATTACTAAAAGTGATTTTTACGGGTATAAGACAGACGCAGATTTTATTGACATTGGAACACCAGAAAGATATCGGCAAGCCCAGAAAATTTTAAAATGAAAGAATTGATCACAGCAGTCCTTGATGAGAACCCTAAGTATATTTTAGGAAAAATAAAAAATGAAAAAAATGAGAATTGCTTTTGGAACTATTTCCATCACCCATAAGTCAAGAGAACTTATTGAGAAGATTCTCTCTTCAAATAGAGTTTCGGGTGGCAAGTACGTGAGAGAATTGGAGAAAAACTTTGCTGATGTTATCGGCACAAAAGAGGCGATCGCCGTAAGTTCTGGAACAGATGCTGATTGTCTTGCCATGGCGGTCTGCTATGACTTTGGTGCAAAGCGAGGCGATGAAATTATTGTACCAGCACTTTCTTTTGTTAGTACAGGTAATTCTGTTCTCCAGGCTGGTTTTACACCTGTATTTGTCGATATTGATAGAAAGACATTGAATATTGATCCTTTAAAAATAGAGGAAGCTATAACTAAAAAGACAAGGGCTATAATGTCTGTTCATCTTATGGGTAAACCTGCTGAAATGGATACAATTAACGCTATTGCCAAAAAACATAAACTTTTCGTTATTGAGGATGCGGCTGAGGCCTATGGAACAGTATACAAAGGAAGACAGGTAGGAACATTGGCTGATATGGCGGCCTTTAGTCTCTATGTGGCACATATGATAACTACAGTAGAAGGTGGCATGGTTGTTACAGATAGAGGAGATTTTGCTGAAATTTTACGTTCCCTTAGGGCTCACGGAAGAGCTTGTAAATGTGAAAGCTGCATACTAAATACCTCTTCCGGATATTGCGACAAGAGATTCAAGTACGGTCAAAATAGAGACATTAGATTCATTTTTGAACGCATAGGATTCTCGGCCAAGATGAACGAATTAGAAGCAGCAATCGGCTTAGGCAACATCGATATCTACCCTCAGATTTTGAAAAAAAGACGCCAAAATTTATTATACATGATAGAGAAATTTAAAGAGTTCGAGCCTTTTCTTTATACGATTAAAGAAGAGCCTCATGAGGAGATCGGACCACATGCCTTTCCTATAATCATTGCTGAAGACGTTAAATTCAGCAGGGATAAGCTTGTCTTCTTCTTAGAAAAAAATGGAATCGATACGCGTAATCTCTTTTTGTCAATGCCCACACAATGTCCCGGATTTAAATTTTTAGGAAAAAGAATAGGAGAATTTCCTAATGCAGAATATATGGGAGAAAAGGGTTTACATATCGGCATCCATCAGGATATGGGCAGAACTGAACTCGATTACGTTCTTAACGTAATCAGGAATTTTCTAAAGGAATAAGGTCAATAGGATTTTTGCTCAAATTTGCGCCTATGAATAAGAAATCAAGAATTTTTATTGCCGGAGGCAGTGGATTAGTAGGTCGAACTTTATCTCTTAAGTTGAAGCAGCTTGGGTTTGTTGACTTGTTTTTAAGTGATGCATACAAGCTTAATCTTACTGATCAGAAGCAGGTGTTTTCGTTTTTTAAAAAAGAAAGAGTAGAATATTGTTTTTTACCTTCAGTTAAAGAAGGGGGTATCGCAGCTAATATTTCACAACCGGCAGAATTAATTTATGAGAATTTATTAATTCAGGCTAACGTAATCCACTCAGCTTGGCAGGTGAAAGTAAAGAGGCTTTTGTTTTTTGCTTCTTCCTGTGTTTATCCTAGGAAATGTCCGCAACCAATGAAGGAAGGGTATTTATTGAGTGGTCCCCTGGAGCAGACTAATGAGCCATATGCAGTAGCAAAATTATCCGGCATCAAGATGTGCCAAGCCTATAATCGAGAATACAGAACTAATTTTATTTCAGTAATACCAGCTACTACGTTTGGTCCAGATGATAATTTTAATCCAAATAACTCTCATGTAATTCCTGCACTTATGCGAAGATTTCATGAAGCAAAGATTAGAAAAAAAAGGAGCGTTACTATTTGGGGTTCCGGAAGACCTCGAAGAGAGTTTATATATGTAGATGATTTGGTGGATGCAGGTATATTTCTTATGAATAAAAGCAATTTCCTAGAGCCTATCAATGTCGGAACTGGCAGGGATATTTCTATAAAAAGCCTAAGTCTATTGCTAAAGAAAATCGTGGGTTTTAAAGGGACTATTAAATTTGATACCAAGAAACCAGACGGGGTTTTCAGGAAACTGCTTGATACAAGTAGTTTAACTTCTTTAGGCTGGAAACCAAAGGTTGAGCTTAAAGCAGGCTTGGAGATTACCTATCAATGGTATTTAAAAAGAGTAAAGAATAGGCAATTTGTTGACAGGCAATAATCACATGAAGAATTTTTTTCACAATAGAGTAAGTAAACTTTCGCAAATAAACACGATAAGATTGATCTATATCTGTGTTGGCATATTTTTATCTGCGTTATTTATAAAAGTTATTTATTCACATGCTATAAATACTTTTTTTGAAGAAGATCTGCTCTGGCTTTTACCCACGGTTGCACAAGAGGCAAAGAATCTATCGGTATTTCAATTAATTAGATTTTTCTTTAGTCAGCTGCCAATAGAACAGGCAAGCGCATCATTAAAGATTTATAGCTTTATTATTATGTCTTTGTTTGGACCATTAGCGAGGTATTTCATATTTGTCTCTGTTTTATTTCATTTTGCTTGTTCTATTTTGTTATTTTTTGTCTGTAAGAAATTGGGCCTAAATTCAAAAATCAGCTTTTTTTCCGCTTTAGTATATCTGACGCTTTTTGCCCATTTTCATGCCTACATGTGGCCAATGGCCTTTCAGCACTTGATAGTAGTCTTTTTTATTTTATTTGTTTTAAATTTTTATCTGAGAACAGACGAACTCATTAGCAGCAATAAAAAATACAGAAGCTATTATATTTTAACCTTGATATTTAATCTAGTTGCTTCTTTTAGCCGGGCAAGTATTTTTATTCTGCCTGCAATGATAATGACTCATATATTATTCTGCTCAAAAAATCATGATGAGAGAATTAGAAAGTATGATATCTGGTTACCCCTATTTGCTACTTATCTAATATATCCTTTAGTTACATTTGCATTTGGCGAGACACGCCTATTTATGTTTTTCCACAATGTTAACATCCCTATATTTACAAAGTATCTAATAATGTTTTTTTCGGGAGCATTTTGTTTATTTACGTTAAGGGTAATATTACGATTACCCCAATTCAATCATTTTATAAAAAAATTAAAGTGGCTATCAATAATAGCATTGTTTGTTTTAGCTTTGTTATTGATTGCAATGGGCGGTGCGAAGAGACTCCTAATACCATATAATTTTTTAGTGCCATTTTTAGGTATTTTGGCTTCATTTATACATCCTTTGACGAATGTTTTCTTAATCGACTCTGTGCGGACTTATCATTTTATACCGTTTCAGCTTGACTCCTATAGTCTTATACTGGGGATTTTGATAATAATTATCTTTATTAAAAAGTTTGTTCTCGAAAACAAGTCGCTTATAACATTAGGGGTTTGGTATCTTTTTGCTTTAGGGTATCTATATTTACGTAATCCTATTCCTTCTCGATATTTTATCTTTTTGTCTCCAATATTTTGTATTGCGTTTTGTTCTGTTCTATTCTATTTTATTATGCATTTATTGGATTCGACAAGATTAAAAATAATGACAAAGGAGACAATCTTAGTTTTTTTGCTCGTTCTCCTTTGTTTACCTAATCTAATGGCAATAAAATTAGCTTTATTCAGGGGTAAGCTGGTGAATAGTTTCATGACTTATGATTTTATACGAGCCGCAAACGTGATCAGAAGCAATTTAGAAGATACTTACGGCCTAGATAAACTTGGTGTTGAAGATATTTATGTGAATAAAATTAAACCCGTAGAATTTGCCCATTATAAAGGATTCTCTGCTACTGACAAATATAATGATAATGCAAGGTATGTTTTTGCCCAGGTCTTTGATAAGGTTCCAGTAAGAATTAAATTCAATCAAGTTCCGAATGTTAATGAGGTTTCTTTAAATTATTCTTTAGAAGGATATAGAATAAATAATTCAGAGGGTAAAAACAGCAGTCCTTTTTCGCAACTTTTCAACTCTGGGATTGAGCAATTAAAACTTAAACGTTATAGACAGGCCAATAATTTGTTTAGGCAAGCGGTAGAGAAAAGGCCGTTTTTGTTCAATTATTTGTTATCTGACTTAAAGATAGAAGACTTAAGATGGATTACCATGGGGGATATGCATAGTTGGGTTAATAAAGTAACATCTTTCTATAAACTGCAATATAGTAAGCCAGAATATGGCCTAATCCATGAAAAGACAGTGTTGGAAAGGGTTAGCTATATTTGGCAGATATTAGATGAAGAGATAGATGAATATATCCAATGTCTTTTTTTTCTATCATATTTAGAATATGAGTCCAAGGATTTCCAGGCAAGTCGCTATTGGTTTTCTAAGATTAGATTCCTCGAGCAAGACTATGATAGCTTAGTCTGCCGGCTTAGCAAAGTTAATCTAATAAAGACTGATAAAAACATGCGTTCATTTTTGAGTCAGCGCAATAGTCTTTCATTATCAAGCAGGATTGATGACTATGCAAATAGATTTAGATTTAGAAAGTTCCTTTTCAATCTGGTTTTTAATAAGATTTAAATAATATTTGGAGGAGGCGTTATGTCTTTGAATGGAAAAATAATACTACTCACCGGTGGAACCGGATCTTTTGGTCAAAAATTTACAGAAATAGTCCTGAAAAAATTTAAGCCAGAGGCTATACGAATCTTTAGCCGGGATGAATTAAAGCAATGGGAGATGGAGAAAAAGTTTAATAATAATGAACATTTAAGATTTTTTATTGGCGATATAAGGGATAGAGAAAGATTAGAAAGGGCGATGGATAGCGTTGACATTGTTGTGCACGCTGCGGCCTTAAAACAGGTGCCATCATGCGAATATAATCCTTTTGAGGCAGTAAAGACAAACATCATCGGTGCCCAGAATATAATAGATGCAGCTATAGATAACAAAGTACATAAGGTAATGGCTTTAAGCACTGATAAGGCAGTAAACCCGATAAATCTATATGGGGCCACAAAGCTTTGTGCAGAAAAGATTTTTGTTCAAGGTAATTCTTATTCAGGAAAGTCTAAAACGAAGTTTAGCTGTGTTCGCTATGGCAATGTAATAGGAAGTCGCGGAAGCGTTATTCCAAAATTCAAAGAACAGAAAAAATCTGGCGAGCTCACAATTACTGATAAGCGGATGACAAGATTCTGGATTACCTTAGAGCAAGGAGTCAATTTTGTTATTAAGTGTATTGAAATGATGAATGGTGGCGAGGTATTTGTTCCAAAAATCCCCAGTATGAAGATTTTAGATCTGGCAAATTTGATTCTTCCCGATTGTAAGATTAAGCAAATAGGAATTAGACCAGGTGAGAAGATGCACGAGGCATTGGTGACAGAAGATGAGGCTAGGCATACGAGGGAATTCGAAGGTTATTATATAATTGAGCCTGATTTTCATTGGTGGAGTGATAAAAATTTTAAAGGCGGGAAGAAATTAAATCATGGCTTTAGATATAGTAGTGATCAAAATCCGAGATGGCTTACCAAGAGCCAGATGAAAAAGTTATTAAAAAGAGACAATGCCTAATAGAAAATTTATACCTTATTCGAGGCAATCTGTAGATAGTGACGACTTAAAAGCTGTTAACAGCGTCTTGCATTCTGATTGGCTTACTCAAGGACCAAAGGTAAGTGAATTTGAAAATAGGCTTTCTTCTTATTGCAATGCGCAATATGCAGTTGCAGTATCAAGCGGGACCGCAGCGTTGCATATTGCCTGCCTTGCAGCTGGAATAGAACCTTGCAATGAAGTGATAACTTCTCCTTTGACCTTTGTTGCTTCAGCAAATTGTGTTCTCTATTGTGGGGCTAGGCCTGTTTTTGCCGATATTCAGCAAGATTCAGCGAATATCGAGCCAGTTAATATTAAAAAAAATATAAATAGGAAAACAAAGGCCCTAATACCCGTTCATTTTGCCGGACATCCTTGTGATTTAGGAGAAATCAATAAGATTAGAAAGAAGCATAATCTGATTGTTATTGAAGACGCAACTCATGCATTAGGCGCAGACTACGTTGGGGCTAAGATCGGCTCATGTAAATATTCCGATATGTCGGTTTTTAGCTTTCATCCGGTTAAGCCAATTACAACCGGTGAAGGAGGGGCGGTTTTAACTAATAGGAAAGATCTATATGAAAGACTTTTATTGCTTCGTAGCCACGGCATCACTAAGGAGAGAAGAAAATTCAGCGTTAAGAATACTAAGTCCATTGGCGTTTGGTTCTATGAGATGCAGGAGTTAGGTTTTAATTATCGAATAACTGATTTTCAATGTGCCTTAGGAATATCTCAACTGAAGAAATTAGATAGATTTATAAAAAGAAGAAGAGAAATTGTAGAAAAATACAGAAAGCTCTTTTTGGACAATGATTATTTTGATTTACCGATTGAAGGCAAAGGCGTAAAGTCTTCTTGGCATTTGTATCCAATAAGGCTGAAAAATAAGTATATTTCTAAAAAGAGTTTAATTTTCGATGAATTAAGAAAAAACAGAATAGGTGTTCAGGTTCACTATATTCCTGTTTATTGGCATCCCTATTATAGAAAGTTAGGATATAAAAAGGGATTATGTCCTAAGGCTGAGGAATTCTATCAGAGAGAAATAAGCATTCCCTTGCACCAAGGCATGAGTGATAAAGATATAAAGTATACTGTAAGGATAATCTTCGATGTATTTAATAAAATAAAATCATGTTAGATAATTTAGAAAAAGAGAGGGGAATAAAATGAAGTATTGTAAAAGATGTCTATTACCTGATACTAGGCCTAGAATTATCTTTGATAAACAGGGTGTATGCGGGGCCTGTCGTAGTTATGAAAGGCGTAAGAGTGTTAATTGGGCAAAAAGGAAAGCTGAGTTAAAGAAGCTCTGTGATAAATATAGAAGAGACGATGGTCCTTATGATTGTATGGTTCCGGTAAGTGGTGGAAAGGATAGCCATTTCTTGCTTCATGTGATCAAGACTGAAATGAAGATGAACCCGATTCTTCTAACAGTTGGTGATCCATACACAAAGACCAAGGCCGGATTGAGTAATTTTACCAATATTGGTGATGCCTTTAATTGTGATCATATCCTATTTAATTTAAGTACTGATGTCTTAAGGCGCGCAGCAAGGATAGGTTTTGAGGAATTTGGTGATCCTTTACGCTTTGTAGAGGTAGCTGCCTATACTGTTAGCTTGAAGATGGCTGTAAAGCTTGGAATTTCTTTGGTCGTATTTGGGGAGAATTCAGAATACGAGTATTGTGGCAAGGAAGATAGCGAAACTCATTCAGCTAACAGCTATATATTAGATGAAACCACCCAAGGTTTTAATACAATAGATATTGATTTTTGGCTAAAAAAAGGCTTTTCTCAAAAAGAATTAAATCCCTTTATCCCACCCACAAAAGAAGAGCTTGAACGCGTAGACCCACAGGTAATCTTTATGAGCTATTTTATTCCCTGGAGTAGTACAGAGCATCTTGAGATTGCCAAAAGGTATGGCTTTAAAGACCTAACTCATGAATGGAAGAGAGAAGGCTATATTGAAGACTTCGAACAAATAGACTCCGTTGCTTATCTGCTTAATTTCTGGTTAAAGTATCCTAAATTTGGCTTCCAGAGAACAACTGATATTGTAAGCCGACGTATCAGAGAAGGAAGCTTGACTAAGGAAGAAGGTAAAAGGCTTATTATGGAAAATGACCATAAATTAGATCCATGGATAATGGAAGATTTTATAAAATTTGCCGGCTATACACCAAAGCAATTTTGGCATATAGCAGATAAATTTTGGAATCAGGAAATCTTTGAAAAGATTAATGAGGAATGGCTCTTGAAAGAACCGGTGTATAAAGATCTACTTGAAGGCAAAAATAATGGTTAAGAGAAGCAAACAGTTAAAAGAATGGACAGGCAAATTTGGTAAGGCCTATACTGATAGGAATTATAATTCCCTTGCTGACTTAGATAAATTATACAAAAGCCTTTTCGGCATAACAAGAACTTCTCTAAATAGGCTTTTTCTAAATAAAATTGACCGCAATGCTAGGATTCTGGAAGTAGGATGCAACATCGCTAATCAATTACTATGTCTGCAAAAGATGGGTTTTAAAAATTTGTATGGCATTGAACCACAGGATTATGCACTTAGACTATCAAGAAAAAGAACTAAAAATATTAATATCCTGAAAGGGAATATCTTTGATTTGCCTTTTAAGGATAAATATTTTGATATTGTTTTTACCTCAGGGGTCCTCATACATATTAATCCCAAAGATATAAAAAAAGCTATTAGCGAGATACATAGATGCAGTCGTAAATATATTTGGGGGTTTGAGTATTTTGCCGAAGATTATAATGAAATCAACTATAGAGGCAAGAAAAGTTTGCTTTGGAAGACAAATTTTCCGAAGATCTACACGGATACATTTGAAGATTTAAGGGTTAAGAAGATAAAATTTCTCAAATACCGCAAGGATGACAATGTTGACGTAATGTTTCTGTTGAAAAAGGTATCTAGGTTAATTTTTTAGAGGTTTGAGTTGAAGAGAAAAGTTCAGATATATTTAGCGAGTCTTGCGAATACCAAATTTGGGATTAGTCCAGCTACCGTGCCTTTAGAAATAGGCTATATTAAGGCCTATGCCGTATCAAAATTAGGCGAGGCAGTTGATATTAAGCTATTCAGGACGTTTGAGTCGCTTCATAATGCGATTCAGAATAAAGAACCTGATATTGTTGGATGCTCCTGGTATGGTTGGAGTCGCTGGCTTACTACGAATGCATTAACTTATTTGAAATCTAAGTATCCAAAGATAATAACAGTTGTAGGCGGACCAAATGTACCTGAAACAGCCCAAGATTGTCTTAGGGATTTTGAGGAATTTCCTTGTATAGATGTTATGATTCCAAATGAGGGAGAGATTCCCTTTGTTAATTTACTAAATGTTTTCATTAAAGGTGGCAGAGATGCTATTTTTCAAGCCTCTATTGATGGTGTCTTTTATTTATCTAGATCTAGGAAGCAAGTAATCAGCGGTAAACAATTGGCATTAATAGAAGATATCAATATTTTTCCGTCGCCTTATCTGGCTGGATACCTTGATCAATTTCTGAATAGCGAATTGATGCCGATTCTACAGACTAGCAGAGGTTGTCCATTCAAATGTTCTTTTTGTGTTTCTGCAAGGGATTCCTGGAATAGACTACGCTCATTTGACACAGAAAGAGTAAAGAAAGAGATTAGTTACTTAGAGGCCAATGCCAAAAATAGAACAATTCGCTTTGCGGATGAAAACTTCGGTATTATTGCTAGAGATTTAGAGATAGCTAAATTCATTGCTCAAAATCGAACAAAGAGCAGCTATCCTAGTGCCTTGCGCGTATATACCAACAAGGAAGTAAATAATAATATAAAAGAGATAATTTTGTTATTAAGGGATTTGATTCCGCTCAATATTAGTTCCCAAACGTTGACCGGCTCGGTATTAAAAAATATCGGGAGGCAAAATATAAGGCTAGAAAAATTTCGTGAGGCGGTAAAATGGGCACACGAGAATAACATTAATGTTACGACAGAGATAATATTCGGCTTACCAGGAGAAACTTATAATTCATTTATGCATGTAATAGATGAACTTGTTGATTTGCGCTTGGATAGCGTAGCAATAGGGACGCTTAAGATGCTTAAGGAAACTGAAATTAGCCGGTCTGAAACTATAAATAGATATGGCTATAAAGTTTTATATAGCATTGCTGAACGTGGCTATACAAAATTTGGTCAGTTTGAGAATGTGGAAATAGATTCTTGGGCAGTGGCAAGCAATGACTTTAGCTTCCAAGAGTTCATAAAAATAAATTTATTGACACTTATCTATAAACTCTTTATGTTTTGGGGCTATTTTAAAGAGATGGTTTATATCTGGGAGAATAGGGGAGTTAAGATTTCAGATGTTATTTTAGAATTGTTTGATAATCCAGGGAGATATCCATTTATTTCCGGACAAGTAGAGAGACTTAAAGATTGCTTGCAGGATAATTTATTTGAAGAAAAGGAAGATGTGCGTAAGGTTTTTAGTCAACAGTTCTCAGAGAAAAGTGACTCTAGTCAGTATATTGGATTCAGGAATCATTTCATTCTATCAAAGATTATAAAGGGTGATATGATTCATGCCTTAAAACAGCAAAAATTGCTAGATGAGGTTATAGAGGCAGCCACTGTTATATTTCGCAAAAAAGGACGAGGTGACCTATCTGAATTTTTGAAAGAAATGCAGTTTGGAAAAATTTTAGTAGGAAATATCATTATACCATTTTGGGAGATGCCTCAGGAGAGCGTTGAACTGTTAAGTCCTTATGATTTAGGAGCTTGGCGTAAGCAGGATTATCGCGGGATGCTTTCTGAGTTTCTTTTATCTAAGCCGGTTAAATATCGATATAAGGTTCATTCTTTGAGTCAGTATAATGATTTTATTAACGAGTTCTCTAATGAGCCATTTTATAAGCAATCTGAATTTTTCTTTCGTACGTTTCGCAGCAATAATGTTAGACGTTTTTTAGTTTCACAGGAAAAAGATGAAAATACTTTTAATAAATCCACCTATCAGGGAGTGGGCAAGGCCTAACGTTCTGCCTTTGGGTTTGGGATATATTGCATCTGTATTGAGAAATGCAGGCCATGAAGTAGAGATGTTGGATATAAATGCCTATAGATTTTCCCCTAGAGAGGTAGAAGGTAAAATTAGGCATGCAGAGTTTGATGTAGTAGGCATTGGCGGGATAGTGACTGTTTATAAATATATCAAGTGGTTAATTGCAATATTAAAGAGATGTCATCCTTCTAAAAAAATTGTCATTGGTGGTAGTGTAGGAACTTCTATTCCCCATATTATTCTCAATAAGACAGAGGCTGATGTTGTTTGTATAGGTGAGGGGGAGATTACGATAGTTGAGCTTATTGATGCCTTAGAGAAAGGTAATGATCTCTCAAATATCAATGGTATTTGGTTTAAACAAAGAGATGGCAAGATTCACCGAAATAATAATAGAGCGGTAATGGATAATTTAGATACAATTCCATTTCCTGCATGGGATTTGTTCCCTATGGACATTTATCTTAAGAATCCCGTAGGGGCACCAAATAGAAATAAATGGATTGATGGCGGTTCAGATAAGGATTCTGTATTATCAATGAATCTAAGCGGCACCAGAGGTTGCCCCTATAAATGTATTTATTGCTATCATGATTTTATGGGCCAGAGGTACAGACATAGATCTGTCCAGAGCATAATCAAGGAGATGAAATATTTGAATGATAATTACAAAGTTGAATATTTCCATTTTGTTGATGATGAGTTTTGTCTGGATAGGAAGTTTGTAAGTGAATTTTGCAAAGCGCTGAAGTCAGCATTCAATAGCAAAATCACTTGGGGTTGCGCCGGCAGGGTGAATCTGATGACTGAGGATTTAGTCATTAAAATGGCAGATGCAGGTTGTGTCTTAATCGGTTATGGAATTGAATCCGGAAGCCAGAAGATTCTTGACAGATTGAAGAAAGGCGTAACCGTAGCGCAGGCAAAGGAAGCTGTAAGATTAACCGTGAAACATCTTGGCTGGGCAGATTGTTCTTTTATGATAGGTTCACCAGGTGAAAATCTAGAGACGATTAAGGAAACAGTTAATTTTTGTAAAGAATTAAACCTGACTCCAGAGGTTATATTCTTTATAACGCCTTATCCTGGAACTGAATTGTACGATATGGCTTTATCCCAAGGTAAGATTAAAGATGAGGAAGAATACTTGCTGAATCTGGGTGAACAAGGAGAAAAGGTAAGGATAAACTTTACTGAATTATCCGATGAAGAACTTATGTATACCCAGGAGTGGATGATTAAAGAGCTAGATGCCTGGAATAAAACTAAGCATGCCGAGGCTAGGCATGCCGAGGCTAGATAATATGAATATATTATGTGTTATACCAGCTAGAGGAAAGAGTAAAAGAGTAACAAATAAGAATATATGGACATTGCAAGGCAAGCCATTAATTTCCCACACTATAGAGAATGCCTTAGAGAGTAAGTTATGCGATAAAGTTGTTGTTTCCACCGATGATCAGAAAATAGCTGAGATTGCAGGATACTATGAGATAGATGCCATCAAGCGGCCGGCTAATTTGGCCCTGGATACTTCTGCTGTGGATGATGCCCTCCGCCATGCTGTAAAACATCTTGAAAAGAAGCAAGGATTTTTTACTGATATTGTTGTATTCTTACAGGCAAATGTACCCATCAGAAAGAAGGGTGAAATTGATAAGGTTATAGCTAAGCTTAAATCTATTAAGGACGCTACTTCTGTTGTTACTGTTTATGCTGCTGATCAACGTCCAGAATGGATGAAAAAGATTGACCCTAAGACAGATAGGATCATTCCATTTATGAAGCCAACGAATTTATATCGTAAGCAGGATTTGCCAGAATTATATTTGTTGGATGGAGCAATCACTGCTGTGAAGAGAAAGGTTTTAATGGATACGGAGGGCTTTAGGAAGATACATGCTTTTCTTGGTGAGAGAGTATATCCTGTTATACATGACCGAAAATATTCTATTGAGATTGATGAATTAGAGGATATCGAATTAGCAGAATATTTTTTATTAAAAGAAAAAGGCTATAAAGTAAGTTTATGAATAGCCGAATTGTAATAATTACTGAAGGTGGTGCTAAAATAGGATTTGGCCACATTACCCGCTGTATTGGTCTGTATCAGGCTTTCCAGGAAAAAGGCCGCAGGCCAGAATTTATTATAAACACTGATAAGACAACTAGATACTTATTAAATAGTAAAAGATATAAAATTTTGAATTGGCTAAGAGAAAGGGATTATCTCTTTGACCTTTTAAAAGGCGCAGATATTGTGATTGTTGATTCATACTTAGCAAATTTGAGCCTTTATAAGAAGATTTCGAGTATAGTCAAAACCCCGGTTTATTTAGATGATAACAAGAGACTAAGCTATCCCAGGGGTATAGTTGTTAACGGCCAGGTTTATGCTGGAGGATTAAACTATCCCCGTAGTAAAGATGTCCTATATTATTTGGGAGCCAAATATATACCCTTGAGAAAACAATTCTGGAATTTTTCCAGAAAGGGAATAAATAAAGATATAAAGCAGGTCTTAGTTACTTTTGGGGGAAAAGGCCATCTTAATTTAATGAATTCTATTGCCTCTATTGTTAAGCGTAGATTTTATTGTAGTCCTATTATGGTAGGAGGAGCAAGAAAGGTCAATGTTAAAGAAATAGCATCTCTAATGTCTAGAGCAGATTTTTGTATTTCTGGCGGAGGTCAGACTACTTATGAGCTGGCACGCTGTGGAATACCAACGATTGGCATTTCTCTTGCAGATAATCAATTATCGAATTTAAAAGCCTGGGCAAAGTTGGGATTTTTAGAGTTTGCCGGCCGATATAACGAGGCAGGCTTGTCTAAAAAAATCTCTCAAGAATTAAAAGGATTAAGCTATAAGAAGCGAATTAGAATGAGTCAGATTGGACAAAAAGCTGTAGATGGGCAAGGTGCAAGAAGACTCGTTAAAGAGATTCTGAAACAGGCAGAAAGCAAAAATTTATAAGAAAACAATGAAGATTTTTATTATTACAGGCGTATCAAAGGGATTAGGGAATGCATTAGCAAGGGAACTTTCTGGTAAGGATTCATTTTTGTTTTTGATTGCTAGAAGAGATGTCAAAAGTTTAATTAAGAAAATTAAAGGCTCTGGAGGAGATGCTAGAGGCCTTATTTGCGACTTAGCTAGACTTAAGCAGCTTGAGAGATTAATGGATAGAGTGTTTCTTAAAATAAAATTTAAGAAAATTTCATCGATAACCTTGATTAATAATGCCGGAATAATTAATCCCATAGCCTTTGCAGGAAGTTTCCTTACTAAGAGTGCAATTATGAATTTAAATGTAAATTGCATCGCACCGCTTATCCTGTCTCATCTTTTTATTAAAAAGATGAGAAAATTTAAGGCAAAAAAAATAATCGTAAATATATCCTCGGGTGCGGCCAGAAAACCCTTCGAAGGTTGGAGTCTGTATTGCAGTGCTAAATCAGCAGTTGAGATGTTTACTAAAGTAGTTACTAATGAGCAGGCAAGATATAAAAATGGAGTTCGTATTTTTAGCGTTGATCCAGGCGCAATAGATACGAATATGCAATTTCAGATTAGAAATAAGTCAAGAAAGGATTTTCCTTGTGTCAAAAAATTTATCGATTTAAAGAAAACCAAAGCTCTAAAGACACCGGAGGCTGTAGCAGGTGAGATTCATGCTTTCATTAATGACAAGCTTAAATAAGGATACCTGATGAGAATCGGAATATTCTCTGATGTCCACGGCAACATATATGCCTTTGAAAAGATTTGGAAGATGCTTAAGAAAGAATCTCCTGATATGATTTTTTTTCTTGGAGATATCTGTGGCTACTATTATTATCAAAATGAAATTATAGAAATTCTTAAAGATTGTAAAGATTTAATATGCATAAAAGGCAACCATGATGATATTTTCTTGAATATATTAGATGATGAAAAGCTTGAAAAAAAATATACTGAAAAATTTGGCAAGTCCCTAACGTTACTAAAAAAGAAAATAAAAATTAATAATCTGGACTTCTTAAAGGCCTTGCCTGAGGAATATATGATTAATGAGGAGAAAATTGCAATTTTCCATGGTAGTCCCAGAGACCATTTAAACGGATACGTTTATCCAACTGATTCATTGCAGGACTTTTTAACTTTAGGATATAAATATATCTTACTGGGTCATACCCATCGTCCTATGGATAGGTGTGTTGGAGATTTAAGGGTTCTAAATCCAGGTTCCTGTGGCCAGCCAAGAGATTTTAATCAGCCAAGCTTTGCAATTTTAGACTCTAAATCCGGTAAGGTTGAATTCAGGCGCGCTGAATATGATAGGCGGCCTTTGATTAAGGATTTATTGAGATATTCAGAGAGCAATAAATATCTCTTTGATGTGTTAGAGAGGCTAGAGGAATAGGAATGCGCAAGAAGAATATACTCATAACTGGTGTCGGCGGTGATATAGGCGTGAGCATTATCAAATGCCTAAAAGACACAGGTTACCAGATGGATTTAACAGGTTGTGATATTGATCCATATTCTGCCGGGAAAGCTCAAGTATCAAGATTTTTTGTCGTGCCAGAGCCAGCGCAAAGAGATAGGTATTATAAGTCGATAAGAGATATTGTCAATAAATACAAGATTAAATATATCTTTCCCAGCACTGAACCGGAAATTAAATTTTTTGATAAAAATAGAACTTATTTTTTAAAAAAAGAAGTTAAGATTTTTATTAACCGGCCATTTATTTTGAATACCTTCTTCGACAAATACAAAACTATTAATTTTCTAAAAAAGAATAATTTACCGCATCCAAAGACCTTTTTAATAGAAAATTTTAATAAACAATTAAAATACCCATTAATTATTAAACCTAGAAAAGGATACGGTAGCAAGCAGCTAATAAGGATCAATAAGCCGAATGAGTTCAGTCTTTATAAAAATATGGTCTGTAATGCTATTGTTCAAGAAGAAGTCGGTAACGAGAATGAAGAATATACTACCGGGGTATTCTCTAATGGTGTCCAGATATATACTATTACTTTTAGAAGAAAATTAGGATTTGGTAGTCTATCCAGAGTAGTAGAGCTGGTTAGAAATCATGAGGTATCGGCCTTAGCGGAAAAATTAGCCAGATGCGTTGATTTAGTCGGTTCAATAAATATACAAACCAGAAAAACTAGATCAGGATTTGTTGTGATTGAAGTTAACCCCAGACTTTCCAGCACTGTATATTTTAGGCATTATTTTGGTTTTCAGGATGTGAAATGGTGGTTACAACTAGCTGACGGGCAAAGAGCAATCAAATTTAAACTAAAATATAAAAAAGGCGTTGGTGTCAGGAGTCTAGATGAAGTGTTTTATGCCCTTAAATAAGATGGCTATGGGAATAAGAATAGTTTCGAGGAAAGTATTTCAAAAAAGCAATCACTGTTTTATAGTAGCTGAGATCTCTGCTAACCACGGCCAAGAATTTCACCGCGCAGTTAGATTGATTAAAGAGGCTAAAAGATGCGGCGCAGATGCTGTTAAATTTCAGGTCTATACCCCTGATACCATAACTTTAAATATCGATAATAAATATTTCAAGGTAAAACATCCAAAATGGGGCGGCCAGTCATTATATCAGCTATATAAGAAGACATATATTCCTTGGGAGTGGTTCCCGAAATTGAAAAGCATAGCGGATGATTTAGGGATTATCTTTTTTGCTACTGCCTTTGATAAAACCGCTGTGGATTTGCTAGAGTCCTTAAGCGTTCCTATGCATAAGGTGGCCTCTTTCGAATTAGTCGATTTGGGCTTAATTGAATATATGGCAAAAACCAAAAAGCCACTTATATTATCAACAGGAATGGCGACGAAACTAGAAATAAAAGAAGCTATTGATGTGGCAAGACATGCTGGAGCCAAAGAGGTAATTCTTTTAAGGTGTGTAAGTAGCTATCCGGCAAAACCAGAAGAGATGAATTTAAGAACAATTACAGATATGAAGAAAACATTTGATTGTCCCATTGGACTTTCTGATCATAGTTTAGGGATAGGTGCATCAATAGCTGCAGCCTCTTTAGGTGTAGTTATGATTGAAAAACACTTTACCTTATCCAGAATTAATAAAACTCCAGAGAGCTTTTTTTCAATAGAGCCTAATGAGTTGAAGGAATTAGTAAATAATGTACGGGTTGCCGAAAAGGCGCTAGGAAGGGTTTATTATGGATTAACAAAGGGAGAAAAGAATAGTCTTATTATCAGGCGTTCTTTGTTTGCTGTTAAAGATATAAAAAAGGGAGAAAGATTCAGCGAGGAGAATATTCGTTCTATCAGACCAGGTTTTGGGCTTGCCCCAAAATTTTTTAAGACAATCTTAAACAGGAAAGCAAAAAAAGATATTGCTAAAGGTACGCCGTTGGTCAGGAAGTTGATTTCAAAATGAGAAAATCATACTAAATTATGAGTAATAAACTTAAAAGCATAATTTTTGTTAATGAGAGATCCCAGCTAGGCGCAGCTTATAAGCTATACAGCAGCTTGAGTGTTAGCAATAGGAGAATTTTTATTTTATCAGCATTTAATAACGGAATTATACCTAAGAAATATATTTCAAGAAGCCTAGAATATTATCAGAAAAAAATAAATATAAATTTTTTAAATATTAAACAAGATGTATATGATTTCTTCAGTTCGCTGTCTGAAGAAAGGATGGAAGATCAAACATCGCTTAAAACTTTAACAATGTATAAAGGAGTGTCACTCTGGGAATTAAGCGCCAGGTATATTTTCTTTGAGCTCACACCGATCATATATGATATTAATTTAATGCAAGGAATCTTGGACTTTGAAAACCCATCACAAGTCCATATCCTTGGCAAAATAAGCAATCTTGAGAAGTTAGTTAGCTTAATTTGCCAGAAAAAGCAGATTACTATTTTTAAACATGTAAAAACTTCTAAGCGGAGTTTATTGTTAAGAAACGCTTTTAATAAAAGCCTATTGTTTTTAAAAAAAGGCAAGAAAACATTAATAAGTTTATATTTTTACCTTGTTAATTTTAAAACGTCTCTAAAGCTAAATAAACAATATAAAATTATATTTTTTACTCCCATTGAGAGATTTTTTAAGTCAATGTTGCCAGTTGTCTTTGATTACAATGATAATGACCGATTAGTAATTGATACATTTCAATCAAGTTCTTCTAAAATTTTGAAGAAAAATAAAATATCTTATACTAATTTTTATGGATATAAGCTATATAACTTGTTGCCTAGGCAAGAAATACGCCAATTTTTGAAAAGAATCCACGATCTATTCTTCTCCTCAAATTATATAAGTGATAGGTTAATTTATAAGGGGATATCTCTCTGGCCAATATTGATGCATAAATTCAGAAGATTAGTTTATGTAGAATTTCCGGAAAAAATAAGGGATATAGAAACAATCAGAAAGATTGTTTCGCTCTATAGGCCGAAAGTTATTGTTGTGGCGGATTATCATTTTGATATTGCCCTAATTGCAGAAAGTCTATCTATACCGGTTGTGGCTATGCAGACTGGCCATGCTGATGAATTTATCTTTTTTCGTCCGGTTACGGCGGATGCAGTTACAGTTGAAGGCAATTTCTGGAAGGAGTATTTATCCGCAAACTCGGTTAATAAAGATAAAATTTGGATTGTTGGAGCTCCTAAGCTTGATACCTTTTATCAAAAACCAGGTAAGTTAAATTTAGAACTGGTTGATTCAAAGAAGATAGTTGTTTTTGCAACGACCTATGCCTCATTAACTATGGGCACGCTCAAGTATGAAATGATAGAACAAATGAATCTTATTTGTGGTGTCATGAAAAATATAAAAGAGGCGCATCTTATAGTCAAATTGCATCCTTTTGATATAGATGCAAAGCTTTATGAGAGATTAGCTAAAGAGTCAGGCTTGCAAAATTACACCATTATTAAGAATGATATAGAGATGCTAGAGCTTTTAAATATTTGTGATTTGCTTATAACTCACTTTTCCGGAGCCAGCTATGAGGCAGTTTTGTTGAATAAAAATGTCATATTATTGTGTTACAGCTCTGGCTTTTTTTCTGAGGATGTCTGGAATTTTAGAAAATATAATGCAGTTATAGCTGTTGATAATCTTGAAAAATTAGAAAATCAAATTCGCAATGTTTTATTTGATTCTAAGATAGAATCTGCACTTAGGATAAATAGAGAGAAGTACATTCCCGAACATGCCTATAAAATGGATGGCAAGTCGATAGAAAGGGTTAAGCTGGTTATTAATCAGTTTGTTTAATTTTTCTAAAAGCCAAGAAAATTATTTATGAATATTTTAGTTACAGGAGCTACAGGTTTTTTGGGCAGTCATCTTCTGCCCGAGTTATTGGAAAAAGAAAATAATATCATTGTCCTCAAGCGCTCTTTTTCTGACACTTGGCGCATAAAAGATATTCTTTCGAGTTTGAAAGAATACGAAATTGACAAAATTGATCTTGAAAGGGTTTTTCAAGATAATAGCATTGATGTAATTATCCATTTAGCAACTGATTATGGAAAAAAGAATAATAACAACATTATCGAGATTATGAATGCGAATGTCGTCTTGCCTTCAAGATTATTAGAATTAGGCACAAGGCATAAGGTCAAGGCGTTTATAAACGCAGACACATCAATAAATAGTTTATATAGTCTATATTCTGCCAGCAAGAAATCATTCCTTGAGATAGCAAAGTCTTTTTCCGCAAATTATGAGATTAAATTTATCAATATCGTATTGGAATATATGTATGGTGAAAGAGACGACGATACCAAATTCATCCCTTTTGTGATTGAAAGTATTTTAAATGGTAGCGAAATCAATGCAACAGGTGGTGAACAAAAAAGAGATTTTATCTATGTGAAAGATATAGTTAAAGCATATTTAAAAGTTTTAGGAAACATGAGAAATTTTAAAGAAAAATTTATAGAATTTAGTATAGGCACAGGTCAAAGTATCTCTTTAAGAGAGTTCATAAGTTTGATAGAAAAGGCAGCAGACAGAGGAGCGAATATAAACTGGGGAGTAATCCCTTATAAAAAGAATGAAATTTTTGATTCTAAGGCTGATATTAGGACTTCAAAAAGATTGTTAGATTGGCAGCCTTCGGTGTCATGGAAGGATGGGCTTCGAAATGTCATAAATTGGTACAAACTAAACACGGATAAAAGCTCTCTTAAAGGCTGATATGGATTCGAAAATAGAAAAAAAAGATATGGTTCAGACAAAGTTGGCAGATTTAACATTTATAATGTGTGCCTATAATGAGATTGGACGTATTGAAAAGGCATATGAGGATTTATTAGTCTCCTTAAAGAATCGCACTGAACAGGTTGAGATATTATTTTTTGATAACGGCTCTACTGACGGAACTCGCGAGTGGCTAAAGGCTATAAATCATCCCGACGTTCAAGTATTCTTTAATGAAACTAATCTTGGAAAAGGCGGATCGGTAAAGAGAGGCATCGGGTTTTCAAGGGGTAATTATATTGTGATTTATGATCCGGACTGCGAATATCGGGCAGAAGACGTATGGAAGTGCTACGACCATGCAAAAGAAACAGAAGCAGCATTCGTGCTCGGTAGTAGAGCTTTGAATGGGGATGTTAAGTATCATTATTACCTTAATTATTTGGGGGTTATGTTTTTAACATTTTTAACAAATCTACTTTATGGTTGTAAGTTAACAGATACTGCCTCTGCGACAAAGTTATTTGATGGAAATTTTTTACGTCAAATCATATTGGAGAATAGCGGCTTTGATCTTGATTTCGAATTGGTTACTAGAGTAGCCAGGCTAGGAGGAAAAATCAGCGAAGTTGCTATAAATTATTATTCACGCACTGTAGAGGAAGGAAAGAAGATCAGGCCATTCCAGGATGGATTTTTAGCATTGAAGACAATTATAAGAGATAGGTTTGTCACTAGAGAATCTATTGTTGCTAAGGAACAGATAGACCAAGATAAGGACCATGGAATTTAATAAGGTTTTAAAGAACTCTTTCTTCTATACTCTAGCAACTTCTTTGCAGGGTATGATTAGTTTTTTTCTATTGCCCATCTATACTAGATTTCTATCTCCCGATGATTATGCAATCCTTGCTTTAGTAACGTCGTTCGTTGGTATAGTTTCAGCACTAATTAGTTTGCAGATACACAGCGGGATTCCTCGTTTTGTAGTTAAATTCTTAAAGGAAAAAGAAAGGGCAAAAGTTTATTTTAGTAGCATTTTTTTCTTAGGTTTCGCAGTTTTGTTTTCAGGATGCGTTATTATCAACATATTTGGCGAAAGAATTATAAGTATTATGTTCTCAGATAAAAATGGTCTAACTTATTCGCCATTTTTTTTAATTGCAACTTGGACTTTGTTGCCGAATTTATTAATTAGCTCATGCATGGCTTTACTCCAGACTTTGGAGAGAGGTTCAAAGTTTTTGTTATTAACAGTAATTCAGGTAAGTATCAATGTTGGCTTGGGTTTGTACCTTGTCGTCTTTCTAAATTCGGGTCCGATCGGGATCCTCATGGCTCAGTTGATAAGCGCTATCTGCGGATTGATTTTTGTTGTCTTTCTTGTTCGCGATTGGTTTAGGATTAAAATGCTGCGATTTTCGCAGGATATAAGAGACTCCCTGCGTTACAGTTTGCCGCTAATACCCCATATATTAAGTATATATATTTATATGTATTCGGATAGATTGATTTTACAGCGATTTGTACCACTTTCAGATATCGGTATCTATTCTATTGCCGATACCTTTGCCTTTATATTATTGATTATAGTTAATGCAACGACTACGGCTTATAGTCCGCATTTTTTAAAAGTTGCCCAAGAAGATAGAATTAAGGCTCAGCAGGAAACCAGAAGATTTATAGAAATCTGGTGGTTTGTAATCATGGTTATGTTTATGGGCTATCTTCTTCTTTCAGGCTTCCTGGTAAGACTTATGACCAAACCCGCATTTTATGCTTCAATCCCACTTATACCTATTCTTGCAATTGCATATATTTTTAGGGGATTATATTGTTTTGGTGCAAATGGAATATTCTTTATGGAAAAGACAAAATATATTCCGGTTATAACTATTAGCGCAGCTATAGCTAATATAGTCCTGAATCTTATATTTATACCAAAATTTGGTATATTTGCTGCAGCCTGGACTACTGTTGTCGCTTACATCATAACGTTTCTCTTAGCATATTATTTTTCTAAAAAGTATTTTCCTCATGTATATCCGTGGCGAAATATGCTGAAAATTATTTGCTTGTTTTTAGTTACATTCACAGGAGCAAAGATTTTTCATAATATATTAGGAATGGGCCACCTAATTAAATTTTGTTTTAATTTCATAATTTTAATAATTTTTACCCTGGGCTCATTCTTCATTCTTTATAGAGGCCGCTCAATAAATGCAATAAAGATGCTCAAGGGCCTTTTGCAAACATAAGTTAAAAAGTAACTTTACGAATGATAAAGATTTTATATCTCTATGAGCATTTAAGGATTGGTGGAGCAGAGCAACTACTTTTGACTACCTTAAAGTTCCTGGATCGCAATAAATTTTATCCAGTTGTATATTGTCTTAGCGAGAAAGGCCAAATCGGCAGCGAAATAGAAAAAATCGGCGTCAAGGTCAGGGCCTTAAAAAAAGATATACATTTGTTTAATGTCTCGATTATTTATGATTTGATAAGAATCTTTAAGCATGAGAAGCCGGATGCTATCCATACTAATCTTTTCTTTCCTAATGTATTTGGGCGTCTAGCTGCAAAACTTGCGAGGGTAAAAACAGTAATCACTACACTACATAATCCAGACTATAGCTTTGAAGATAATGGGAAGATGAGGTTCAAGATACGCAAGGCAATAGATAAAGGGTCTGCCAGGTTTTCTAAGACGTCTTTTATTGCTGTGTCTGAATTCGTTAAAAATGATTTTTTAAAACAGCTTAAATTTAATAACACAGAAGTTATCTATAACTACATTGATGTAGAATCTTTCAAAAGCCGAGATAGTTTAAAAATTAAAGAGAAAAGAGATGAATTAGGCTTTAGATCAGAGGATGTGCTTATTTTAAATGTTGGCAGGCTTCATCCTCAGAAAGGTCAACTTTATCTTCTTGAGGCGTTTAATTTAGCAAGTAAAGATAATCCTCGTCTTAAACTAATCATAATTGGCAAGGGAAATTTAGAAGAGGAGCTTAAAAATAAAGTAACTGATTCATCCCTTAAAGAGAGAGTGATGTTTTTAGAAGACAGAAGAGATATAGCAGAGATAATGGCTGCGTCTGATATCTTTGTTTTTCCTTCTCTCTATGAAGGCTTTGGTATTGCGCTTGTTGAGGCCATGGCCGTAGGCCTGCCGATCATTGCCTCAGATATCGACTCCTTAAAAGAAATTGTATCTGATAGGAAGGAAGCAATTTTAGTGCAAAAGCAGAATCCTAAAATTTTGGCCGATGCGATTTCTGAACTTGTAAGAGATGAAAAATTAAGAAGACATTTAGGAGAAAATGCCAGAAAGAAGGCATTTGAATTATTTAATGCCAAAGGACTTGTTAGGAAATTGCAGACTTTTTACGAGGAAAGACTCACTAATGCCTAATGCCGACACTAGATTGAAATTGCAAAGCAGCCTTAGCCAAGAGACTGCTCTTTGTATTGTTTGTGGTAGCAGGAATTTTAATAAAACAATATATGGCGGCCATTTTTATGGCAATAAAAAATACGATATAGTCAGATGCCGTAAGTGTGGATTCATGTTTTTAAATCCACTTCCGGAAAAACTGACTTTAGATAATATCTACAATACAGATGATTATTTTGATAGCTATTATGTAACAGTTTCTGGAAAGAAGCCTTACTTGGAAGCCATGGCAGATTATACTGAGGCTGACGAAAAAATAATCAAAATTATTAAAAAATATAAGCAGGACGGAAGACTTTTGGACGTTGGATGTGCTGGAGGTCATTTTCTAATGAACGCTAGAAAATCAGGCTTTAAAACCTTTGGAGTCGAGCCGAATAAGAAAATGGCTGAGCATGCTAGAGTTGTCCTAGGTTTAGATGTTGTCTGCGGGACCTTGGAAGATGTAGATTATGAGCCTGATTATTTTGACATAATTCATGCAGGTGATGTGTTAGAGCATATGCTTAATATTAGGAAAAGTTTGGAGGTTTTAAAAACATTGCTAAAAGAGGACGGGATATTAATAATAAATCAACCATTGCTTTACAATAAATCGCTTTTTGATCTTTTTTTAAAGTTTAATATGTTATTTAAGAAAAATAGATATAGCAATAATCCTCCCGCACATTTGTGGGAATTCAATTCAACAGCTATAAAAAAATTTCTAAAAAATTTGGGATTTGAGATTATCTATTATAAAGTGTCAGAAGTTCAGGCAAAACCATTGTCTGTAGATAAAAACCACACTCTAAAAAATAGAATTGGATACTATATCAAAAATTTTTCCAGCATTATCTCCAATAGCCTCCTGTTCAAGATGTTTGAGTTTGGAGATAGGGCAATTATAGTTTGTAAAAAATGAGCTAATAAGGATACTCTTATCTAATGGAGTATTGAAAGGATTAAAATGATTAGAATAGGAATTATTGGTTGTGGGCATTGGGGGAATAATCATATCAGAGTCTTTAATATGTCTGATAAGGCAAGGATAGGGATTTGTTGCGATAAGGATCAGAAAAGATTAAAGGCGTTGGAGCGAATAGATCCAGATTTGGTTACTACCTCAGATTATCGTGACCTATTGAATGATAAGCAGATAGAAGGAATAATTATAGCCACTCCTACAGCATCGCATTACCACTTAGTTAAATTGGCCCTGCTTAGCGGCAAACATGTTTTATGCGAGAAACCCCTTGCAGTTAAAAGCAAACAAAGCAAGGAATTACTTTCCTTGGCAAGAAAAAAGAAAAGAGTCTTAATGGTTGGCTATGTTTTTTTATACAATAACGGAATTATCGGTTTAAAGGAGTATATAAAAAAGAGAGAACTAGGGAAAATTCTATATTTACATTTTACCAGAACAAATTTAGGGCCGATTAGGGATGATGTAGACGTAATATATGATTTGGCCTCGCATGATATTTCAATTGCCTCATTTTTGTTGGAAGCCTGGCCAAGAAGTGTTTCTGCAAGTGCCGGGTTCTTCTTAAGAAAAAAGATCGCAGACACAGCTTTTATTACTCTTCATTATCCTGGTAATATTCTGGTTAATATCCACGTTAGCTGGTTAGATCCAAGAAAGGTAAGGAGGATTACTTGTGTTGGCGATAAGAAAATGGCAATATGGGATGATTTGAATACTTCTGAGCCAATTAGAATATTTAATAAAGGGGTTATCAAAGAACCATTTTATTCAGATTATGGTGAATTTCAGTTATTGCCCATAGAGGGAGAAGTTGTGAGCCCTTTAATTAAATTGTCTGAGCCATTAAAAAATCAGAATTTTAACTTCCTAGATTGTATGATTAAGAATAGGAGACCATTCGCTGATGCTGTATTTGGAGATAAAATAACAAAAATTTTAGAGGCTATTCAACTATCAATTAAAAACAAAAGTCGAGTTCAAAAAATATAATGAAAAAAGAAATCAAAGTTGGAAAAAACAAAAAGATCGATGAAGGAGTAATTTTAGGCTATTTTTCTGGGCGCAAGGTGAAGGATAAAGCCTTAATTGTAGGAGATAATCCAAAATTTCGTTCCGGCACAGTAATTTATTCGGGTTCTAGAATTGGGGATAACTTTGAAACGGGTCATAATACAATAGTGCGTGAGCAAAATAAGATAGGTAACAATGTATGTATATGGAGCAATTCAGTCATAGATTATGGATGTGTTATCGGCTCTAATGTAAAGATTCATAGTAATGTTTATGTTGCGCAATTTACGACTATTGAAGATGATTGCTTTATTGGACCGGGTGTCACCATTACTAATGATCTATGTCCGGTTTGCACTAAATGTATGAAAGGCCCTACTATTAAAAAAGGAGCTAAGATTGGGGCGAATGTTACTTTATTGCCGCATATTAAAATCGGTGAATATTCTTTAATTGGCGCAGGTAGCGTAGTCACCAAAGATATTCCGTCTCGTTCTTTAGCTTATGGATCTCCGGCAAGGGTAGTAAAAAAGATAAGTGAAATAAAATGTAAGATGGCAATAGTAGACAGACCTTATGAATATTGATAAAAAGCTTATAGCTATAATACCGGCTTTAAACGAAGAAAATAAAATTGGCTTAGTTGTCTCTCGGATAAGAAAAGAAAGCCCGGTAAGGATTGACGAGATATTAGTAATTGATGATGGCTCTAAGGATAATACCAGTAAAGAGGCTAAAGATAATGGAGCAGTTGTTATATCCCATGATTTTAAAAAAGGTGTAGGCAGTGCTATTAGAACCGGCATCGACTATGCATTAAATCATAAGTATGATATTGCTATAGTGCTAGGCGGAGACAATCAGGATGATCCTGGCCAGATTAATCGTTTACTTTCTCCTATAGTCTATGACCATTTTGATTTCGTTCAGGGTTCGCGTTATATGGCGGGCGGCAAAAGAGTCAACATCCCCTTGTTCCGTAGGATCACAACGCATATATATGCACTTTTATTCCAAATTATTGCAGGATTCCCGATTTCTGATGGCACTAATGGTTTTCGTGCATTTAGATTAACTATATTTGATGATAAACAAATAAATATCTGGCAGGATTGGCTCGACCATTATGAGTTAGAGCCCTATCTTTTCTATAAAGCAATCGAGTCCAATTGTAAAGTAACCGAAGCACCCGTAACCAAGACTTATCACGATAATAATATCGGTTATACCAAGATGATTCCCATTCTTGGTTGGTGGAGTATATTAAGACCACTTATTTTATTAAAATTTGGCATAAAGAAATGAGAGAATTAAATTGCTGAGGTTAAGTTGGCAGACGTATTATTAATAAATCCACCTTATTCAGATATTTATGGCAAGATCAATGTAAAGCGGATGGGATTTTCCTTACCATCTCTGGGGCTTGCTTACATCGGGAGTTTCTTGAAGTCTCATGATAAGGACGTTGAGCTCATAGATGCTACTTTTATCGAAGGTGGGCTTGAGGGTTTATTTAAAAAGATCAAAGAGGAGGCCCCCAGGATAGTTGGCTTTACTGTTGTGACTGCAAACATGTCAGTTGTGGCCAGGATGGCAGAGGAGATAAAGAAGATCAGCCCGCAGACCTTGATAGTAGTGGGTGGATTTCATCCTTCAGCATTGCCAGCAGAAACTGTTAATAATTATAAGGCTATAGATATAGCTGTGATTGGCGAAGGTGAATTCACGATGCTGGATTTATGTGAATTTGATGATTTAACAGGCATAAAGGGCATATGCTATAGGAATGAGAGCGATGAGATTAAGATAAATGAACCTAGACCATTAATGGAGGATTTGGATTCCTTGCCATTTCCTCTTTTTGAACATCTTTTGGTATATAAATACGGATATCTTTCATTAGGTAATGCACTTCCTGTATTAAGCGGACGCGGCTGTCCTTATAATTGTTCTTTTTGTGCCTCGAATGTTATAAATCAGAGGCGGTGTCGGCTTAGGAATTCATCAAAGTTTGTAGAAGAATTAGAATGTTTAATTGCGCGCTATAAAATAAACAGATTTGTATTTTGTGACGAATCCTTTACTTTTGATAAGAAGCGGACTATTGAAATTTGTGAAGAGATCATTAATAAAAATCTAAATATCCGTTGGTCATGTATGATGCGCGTTGATAATGCAAGCCCTGAGCTGTTAAAAATAATGAAAGAAGCAGGTTGTCAAATGATAGAGATTGGGATTGAGTCTGCTGATGATCTTGTTTTGGAAAAGAGTAATAAAAAAATAGAGCTCCAGCAGGTAATACAGACCGTCAATTTGGCAAATAAAATGAAATTAGAAATTAATGCTTTTTTTATCTTAGGTTTACCTTTTGAAACACCTGAGTCAATAGAGAGGACAATAGATTTTTCAAAGAGACTAAAAGTAGATTATGCCCAATTTTCGATGTTTGTTCCTTTGCCTGGTTCTGCGGCATGGAATTTGACAAAAGGAGGAAATGGTTTGCGCTGTACTGCTAGAGATTGGGATGATTTTGCCAGATATAAAAAACCAATTGTGGAGTCGGATATGCTTTCAAGCGAGACGCTATATTCATTATACAATAGGGCAATAAGAAGCTTTTATTTACGGCCGTACACCTTATGGAAGACATTAAGGAAGATCAATTCTTTAGAGCGGATGAAGAATTTTTGGAATGCAGGATTAACTATGTTGGATATTCTCAAAAGCCGTTAATTCTACAAAACGCTTATAAGGAAACTTAAATAGGTATATGAATCAAAAAGGCAAAACCAAAATAATTCTAATACTCATAGGCATTTTTCTCATTGCCTTATTGCCGAGGCTTATAATAGCGTTTTACTCTAGGCAGATTCCAGTTAATGATGCCTCTGGTTATGATACCTACGCGCTGAATTTACTTGCCGGCAAGGGATTTGTTAATCCAGAGGGTGAATTGACTTCTTGGCGAGAGCCTCTATATCCTTATTTTTTATCTTGTATTTATTATTTTTTTGGGCATAGTTATTTGGCTGTAAGACTTATTCATGCAGTCCTAGGGGCGTTTACCTGTATTATTATTTTTTTAATCGCCCATAGAAGTCTTGGGTTAAGAATAGCAATTGTAAGTGCATTGATTGGCTGTTTTAACCCCACATTTATTAAATTAACTGAACATCTGTTAACAGAAAATCTTTTTACTTTTCTGTTTGCCTTGAGCGCATTGTTTTTATTAAGGCAGATAAGCCAGAAAAGGGATCATAAGAATTTAATTTGTGCTGGCGTTTTATTAGGATTAACGACCCTTACGCGTTCAGTTACATTGTTATTTCCATTATTTGTTTTATTGTTTTTAGGCAAGAGGATAGCTTTAAGAGAGGATGATTTCAAAAAATATTCATTAAGCGTCCTTATTTTTATTTTTTCATTTTTTCTCACTATAGCACCTTGGACTGTAAGAAACTGGAGGGTTCATCATAAATTCGTACCTGTTGTCAGCAGAACTGGATTAGGTTTATATAGTTCGTTTGTTCCTCGCGATGGTAAGACTTTTGGCTTTAATGCTGATGATGAAATTACCAAAAAAGCAGAATCTCTTAGTACGGAGGTCGAGCGGAGTAATTTTTTGGCTAAGCAGGCTTTAAAACATATTAAAGATAATCCAAGTCAACTATTTAAATTAGAAATATTAAAAATACTATTTTTTTGGGCTCCTTTTGATTGGTCCATCCTTGCTGGTGGGGTATATAATTTCGCCTATGGCTTTATCTTGCCTTTCTTTATTCTGGGTATATTTGCTAGTTTTAAGAGATTCGAGGAGCTAGCACTTATTTATTTACCCATTATTTATATTCAATTTTTTGTTCTAATAACTTTTGGTATACCTAGATTTCGTCTGCCAATAGAGCCTTTTATTATAATAATTGCATCAATCGGAATTGATAAATTCTTGCGCCGTTTTTCTAAAAAAATATTTCCATATTTGTTAATGCTGAGTTTTTTTCTAGTGAATTTGCTCATTTATTTTAACTCATATCAAGTAAAGCTGTTCCTGAAGTCGATTTTGGAAGGGCTTAAAATCTGGTAATTATAAATGAAGAAAACTAATTTGATAATTAGTTGCATATACATAGCATTGTTTTTAGTGGGCACAAGAGCATTGCTTCATGGATTTCCGGATATAGAGAGATTTTTTGGAGAATGGGCAGACGAAAGGATGACGCTCACCTATATTATGAAATTCGGTACTTTAAATTTTGCACCTACTCAAATTGTGCACCCGCCTTTATATCATTATCTAACCTTTATTCCAATAGGAATATTTTTTGTTATCGGTAAATTACTAGGCCTTTTTTCGGATAGGATAGATTTTATTCGTTTTTATTTTAATAATACTCATTATTTTTTCCTTATAGGAAGGGCGATGAGTTATATTTTTTATTGGCTTAGCGCTTTGTTTATTTTTAAAATCTGCAGGTTATTCTACGAAAAGAATATCTCCCATATAACAACATTTGCCTTTTTATTAATACCAAGATTCATTGCTGATTTTTCCACAACAAGACCGGAGACGCTCCTTTTCTTAAACTCAAGTATCTTTTTATATCTTTTATTAAGGTACTATCTGGATGATAGGAATGAGAAATTCCTTTATCTTTCGGCCTTGTTCTTGGGGGTATCCACAGCCACTAAATACAATGCTTTATTTTTAGGATTCGTTTTTGTACCTTTGCTAATTGAGCAATGGCGTAAACAAAGGCCTGATATTAGAGGCTTAATAACTAAGACCTTTAAAATAGGTCTTTTTACATTCTTGGGTTTTTTCATTTGTAATCCATTTTTCATTATAAAATTTACTACATATTTTTATAATTTGTATATATTTGATACTGTGTGGATTAATTATGTCTATAAGGGATATTCTCCAAGTTTATTTATCATTACACGCATAAAGGATTTAATTTCTACTTTATATCTGAATCTTTTTGGCTTTATTGTATTAATTCTCGGGTTTTGGAATTTAGTCAGGAAGGATAAAAGAATGGCTTTTTCTTTTCTGGCAATTTTTTTGCTATTTGAAATCTATTTTAGTCTACTTCATAAATCTTGCTCTCCGACATATTACCTAAATCCATTAATCGCGATGGCAGCATTGATTTTTGCCTCAGGTGTAGATTTTCTACTTAATAAAAGGAGGCAATTTGTATTAATTTTAATCATGTTTTTTGTTATTTCGTTCTTTAATTACTATGTTCATTTGAGAGATCTTTCTGCGAGGCCTACGTATTTGCAGGAAGCAAGAGCTTTTATTGAAAAAAACATCTCCGAGTTTAGCAATATCTGCATTGCCTCTGATAACAATCTGCCTCAGCTAAACATGACTAGAGCAAGTTATAATCATTTGATCCAGACCTTTCCAGGCGTAGTAAGCAAGGATAAGGATATTGATATCTCCTTTAGGCCTATGGACAGTGATGAGAATTATGACAGTATTTTTAGAGAGCTTCGAATACAAAGCCTTATGAAAAAACCCCAATATAACCTTATTAGATGGGACAAGAAGATTAGCAGTGAGGAGGAGGCAGTCCTTTTTTTGCGCAAACATAATATTAAATACATTATGGCAAATGGTGAGGTCTCTGTGGGCAGCAAAAAGTTGAAGGATTTAAAAATCGTAACCTTGGTAAGAGAATATAGTCCTAACAATACTAGAGTCTACGAAGACAACAACTTTTATTTATATAAAGTTAACCCATTAGATTAGGATTTGCAAGAAGAAAGATTTAAATTTTGTCAATTATGAATCAATCAATGGCATTGAATAGAAATTATATATTATTGATGATAACCGGAGGCCTAATCCTAGGTTTATTGCTGACCTTTTCTCCGGGTTCTCTGTTTTGTTTATTAGTAGTTTTATTAATAATATTAGCATTATATTTGTTTGCCTCAAAAGAAGAGAGACCTTTTTTGATAAATATTTTTGTTTTAGGGATCCTTATACGAGTTTTTCTATTATTATCAATAACTTTTCTTTATTCATTTATTGGAAAATGGATTTATTTTTCCGGAAATATGAAGGCAATTGCTTTCATTGGGGACAGCGCATTTTATACTGTTCGTGGCTGGTGGTTAACTCAATTTTATTCTGGCCAGCCTCTTTCTCGCTTAATAGCTCATGCAGCATTCAATGAGTATGGATTTAGTGGTCACCTTCATATAATTGCATTATTCTACTATTTATTTGGATTTAGCCCGGTAAGTTTTACTTTAACTAATTGTATCTTTAGTGTATCAACCGGGATTATTTTCTATTTTCTAACTAAAGAAGTTTCTGGCATAAAAGAAGCAAAGATTGTCTGCTTATTAATAACTTTTTTTCCTAGTCTGATTATTTGGTCTGTATCTAATTTAAAAGACTCAATGTTTATATTTCTTACAGCTGTAATTCTTTGGTCATTTTTAAGGCTAATACAATTTAAAAAGATTAGATATTTAATCTTATTTTTATTTTCTATTTTTTTGCAGTTTTCTATCCGCAAAATTTTCCTGATTCCAACATTTTTAGCTGCTATGTTTTCCTATCTGTTTATTAAAAAAAGATACAAATATATCTTTTTTGCTATATTAATTATAATGTTGATCTCCCCTATGTTTAATATCCAAGATAAATTTAAGATTCATTTTGTTTCCCATAATAGGGGCGTTATTAGCACTAGAGGGGTTACCTATCGAGTCTTTGATGATTATGTGTATGATCGGAAATTTTCAAATTATACTTCGATTAGCAATTTCAATATTGCTAAGGCGTTTTTAAAAAACGGATTTCATTTTTTCCTAGAGCCCTTTCCTTGGAGGGTATCGTTACGCTTAAGTATCTTTGCTTTGCCTCAGATGATGATTTGGTATTTTCTCTTACCTTTTTCTGTTATCGGGATGATTTTACAATTGAGATACAATCGGGAGAAGAGCCTGGTTTTAATAGCCTATTTTTTAATTACTGGGAGCCTACTAGTGATGGCCGGAGGCAATATAGGGACGGATTTTAGGTTCAGAGATATATTGACGCCAATAGTTATTTTATTCGCAATAATAGGAATTTGTAATACATTTTGCCCAAGACAAAATTCCGAACACGAGTGATTTAATTTATTGTCGTGGCAGTCGTCTCTGCTTTTAAAATTAAAGAGAAGTCGATAGAAAAAAATGAAGTTTAAAATTCTTTTTTTGGTTCCGAATCCAATTGGTACTATTCCTGGTCAACGATTTAGATTCGAGCAATATTTGGCCTATCTTTCTCAAAAGGGAATAGATTATAGAATCTGTAATTTTGTTTCTTTGAATTTCCATAAGATTCTCTATAAAGAGGGAAATTTTTTAAAGAAATGTTTATATTCACTTAGCGGGTTCTTTTTTAGAATTTTTAATATAATTCAATCGCTAGGCTATGATCTAATATTTATTTATCGCGAGGTAACGCCTTTAGGGCCTCCCATCTTTGAAAAAATTCTTTATTATTTTAGAAGACGAATTATTTATGATTTCGATGATGCAATATATTTACCTTCAAGCAGCAATGTCAACAGACTTATTAAATTTTTGAAATTTCCTCGAAAGACTAGAACTATAATCAAATTAAGTAGTTTAGTTTTGGTCGGGAATAGAAATTTGCAAAGTTACTCTTTACAATTCAATAGAGAGGTAGCAATATTGCCCACCGTAATTGATACTGAGGCATATAAGCTCATAAAAAAGCAAAAAAAGGAAAAAATTTGTGTGGGTTGGAGCGGGAGCCTTACTACGATTGTACATTTAAGCTTAATGAAAGAAGTTTTAAAAAAACTGTATGCAAAATTTGGAATTATTATAAAGGTAATTGGTTCAAAGGATTTCAAGATTGAGGGCATAAACATTCAGGCTCAAGATTGGAGACTAGATTCTGAAATAGAGGATTTAAGCCAGATAGATATTGGTCTCATGCCTTTGCCTGATGATGAATGGGGTAGAGGTAAATGCGGCCTGAAGGCCTTACAATATATGGCTCTAGGAATTCCGCCAGTCTGTTCTCCCGTTGGCGTCAATTCTGAGATTATTGAAGATGGCGTTAATGGATTTCTTTGTAACGATGAACATGAATGGATAGAAAGAATTTCTCTACTAATTGAAGATTCCAAGCTTCGCCTTAATATGGGATTAGCGGCTAGAAGAGTCGTCGAAGAAAGGTATTCAGTGAAAAATAATGCCCCTAAATTTTTAAAGATTCTTGAAGGAGTCTACGGGAAAAGAAATAACTAAAAATAAGGATTTATTAGTAAGCCCAAATATGACTTGTCCTATTTGCAATTGCATAGACTCAAGACCATTATTTAAAAAAAGAGAGCTGAAGTTGCTCAGATGCAGAAAATGCGGTTTAGTCTATATAGATAACTTATTAGATAAATTTAATTTAGACAAGTATAGTTATTATAAAGAGAGAATTAACCTTTCTAAGCTGCAACTTTATAATCCTCTTACAGAAAGACGCTATATTGGCTTATTGAATAGAATTCAAGGCTATAGGAAAAATAATGAGATTTTGGAAATTGGCTGCGGCGAAGGCCATTTTTTATCTGTGGCAAAAAATATGGATTGGCAGGTTATGGGCCTTGAAAAGGCCCCCTATGCTGCTGAAATCTGTAAAAAATTTAAAATAAACGTTATTTGTTCTGATTTATTAGATACGGATATTAAGAATGACTACTATGATGCGGTAGTGATGTTTGAGGTCCTAGAGCATTTAACACAGCCTCAAGAATACCTACGCAAAATTAATGCTATATTAAGAAAAGGCGGCGTTTTAGTAATAACAACCCCTAATTTTAATTCAATTACCAGGCGCTTATTAAATCAAAGATGGAGGTTAATAAACGAAGAACATTTGCTTTATTTTACACCTAATACACTAAAATCCACTCTTGGTAATTGTAATTTTAGACTATTAGGATTTGAGGCTAAGCATATTACGCTGCCTGAATTATTTGGATTATCTAGGGGTAATACGGACAATATCTATCGACAGAATCAGAAAATCAGAAAAGCGATTGAGAATAATAAATTTTTGTCTTTTTCAAAAAAGACCATTAATAAGTTTTTAAGTTTGACAAAGTTAGGAGAGTCTATTGAGTGTATTTGCCAGAAAATTTAATAATGAAAATGCCAGGGCAAATTAAGAGTAAAGAGGCTTTGTATATTTCCTACGATGGACTTTTGGACCCACTTGGTAAATCACAGATTATTCCTTACTTAAAGGCCCTGGTAAAGAAGGACATTAAATTCTTAGTGCTTAGTTTTGAGAAGCACAGTAATTTACTAGATAAGCCGAATGTAGCTAGGCTCAAAAATGAATTAGATTCCGCTAGGCTGATGTGGAAGGGATTGCGTTACCATAAAAGTCCTCCAGTGCTTGCAACATTTTTCGATATTTCCAAAGGTATATTAAGTTCACTTTGGTTTGTCAAAAGATATAGAATTAAAATAATCCATGCAAGAAGTTACGTAGCAAGTTTTATAGCTATAATTTTAAAAAAGATATGCAGAGTAAAATTTATTTTTGATATGAGGGGATTCTGGGCAGATGAAAGGGTTGAGGCCGGTATTTGGAAGAAAGGCGGCCTCCTTTATAAGGCAGCAAAGTATTTTGAAAAAGCCTTCTTAAAAAATGCAGATGTAATCGTATCACTTACTCATGCGGCTAAAGATGAGATTAAGAGTTTTAGCTATTTGAAAAATAATGAGATAGATGTAAGTTACATACCTACTTGTGTAGATCTTAGGAGATTCAGACAGAAACAGACATCAGATTTAGAAATAATTAAGAAGATAAAAGGGAGATTCATCCTGGTCTATAGTGGGTCAATAAGCACCTGGTATATGCCTAATGAGATGATAGATTTCTTTAGCGTTGTAAAGAAATATATATCAGAGGCATATCTTTTGGTCTTGACAAAAGAAAAGGAATTATTTAGTAAGATTGCTAGGAATAAAGGGCTTAAAGATAGCTCATTTTCAGTATTAAGTCTAAGCTATGAATCAGTCCCCGATTATTTATCTTTAGGCCAGGTCGGATTAGCCTTTTATAAGTCGGGTTATTCAAGAAAAGGCTGTTCTCCTACTAAAGTTGGCGAGTATCTTGCCTGTGGATTGCCGGTTATTATTAATACAGGGATTGGAGACTCCGATGGCATTTTAGAGCCAGGGCGAGTAGGGATTATTATTAAGGATTTTTCTAACAGAGAATATGAAAGAGTGCAGCAACAATTAAGACAGCTAATAAAGGATAGCGACATAAAGGCTAGATGTCGCAAAGTAGCAGAAAAATATTTTGCTCTAGATTTGGGACTAGAAGAATACCAGAAGATTTATTATAAACTTTTAAAAAATAGTAGATCGTATCCAGAAGTGGCAGTTTAGATGACTAATAATATAGTTTTATTAAATGTTAAGAGTGATCAGGTTGTTTATCCTTTAGGACTTCTTTACGTTGGTAGCGCTCTTAAAAGGGCTGGTTTTGATGTCAAGATATACAATATTCTGCCTGAAAAAATAGATGAAAATATCGATAAGATAATAGAGTTAAATCCTTTGTTTGTTGGATTGTCGGTCTTTACTGGTATACACACTGCAGTAGCTGTAAAGACATCAGAAAGATTAAAACAGGAGAATCCTTCGCTTACTATTGTGTGGGGTGGTATACATCCATCACTTATACCAGGCCAATGTCTACTGGATGCCTTTGTTGATATAGTAGTTATGGGGGAAGGCGAGGAGACAGTTGTAGATTTAGCACAGCATTTAAAAAATGGGTCAGATTTAGGCGATGTTAAAGGTATCGGCTTTAAAAGTAAGGACGAGATTGTAATAAATCAGCCCCGGCCGTTAATAAAGAATCTTGATGATTTTAGAATAGATTGGTCTTTGATTGACTTAAGGCAATGCATTGATACAGTTTATACTGATACGCGCTATATGGGATATATGAGCTCTCGAGGATGTCCTTTTAACTGCGGCTTCTGCTATAATCGCGCCTTCAATAAAAGAAAATGGCGATCTCATTCATTTGAGCATGTGGCAGGGGAGATAATGGATTTGAAGCAGAGAAGCGGCATAAATGGTATAGTTTTTTTTGATGATAATTTTATGGTGGATGTGCCACGCGCAATTAAGATATTAAGATTTTTGAAAGAAAACGGGATAAAATGCGTGCGTCTTGAGATGAGATTAGATATTTTAAACGAAGAGATTTTAAATACCATATATGAGTTAGGGGTGAGGATGGTATTTGTGGGCTGGGAGTCGGGAAGTAACCGCATGTTGAAATTGATTGATAAGCGAATAACACGCGAGGAAATTATAGACAAATTTAGATTGTTTTCACGTTATCCAAAAATAGGAGTAAGCGCTTCTTCAATAATTGGCTTCCCGACTGAGACATGGCAAGAGATCTGTCAAACCATTGATTTAGGATTAGAAATAGCAAAGTCAATCCCTTTTAACATCATAACTTTTCAGACCTTTCTTCCTTATCCGGGGACTGATATGTATCAATTGGCAATAAAGCAAGGGCATAAGCCGCCTAAACATTCTTGTGAATGGGGAGGCTATAATACATTTTATGGTGATATGAAACTGGAATGGCTTCCTTGGGCCAATAAAGAAACGGCGCGTATATTTTACCGCATAGATAAATACGGAAAACTCCTAAATCATGCTCCCAGTACAACATTATTAAGAACACTCGGTAAGAAAATATGCTATTACTTGTCTAGATTCAGGCTACATAATAGATTTTTCTTTTTGCCTTTCGAGATCTTTTTGCTGCATAGATTTAATAGATATTATATGGATTCAAAAGGAAGGCGTAAAAAACGTTAGAGGAAATATTCAATGTGTGGTATATGCGGGATAGTGGATTCTGATTCCAGGAAAAGAGTAGATAGGGACACTCTCCATAAGATGTGTATTTCTATGAGCCATAGAGGTCCTGATGATGAAGGGATTTATTTATCTCATAAGCAGTCAAAGTTTAATGTCGGCCTAGGTCACAGGAGACTGAAAATTATTGACTTAAGTTCTGCCGGGCATCAACCCATATGCAATGAAGATAAGACACTTATGCTTATATGTAATGGCGAGATTTATAATTATAAACAATTAAAAGCAGACTTATTAAAAAAGGGCCACAGGTTTAGCTCTGATACTGATATTGAAGTAATAGTACATCTGTTTGAAGAGAAGGCAGAAGAGGCCATAGAATATTTACGTGGTATGTTTGCTTTTGCGTTGTGGGATGAGAAGCAGGCTAAGCTAATTTTAGCTAGAGATAGAACAGGCCAGAAGCCACTTCTATATTATCATTCTGAAGGCTTATTCTGCTTTGCTTCTGAATTTAGTTCGCTTTTAGAGAGCGGATTAGTTCCTAAGAGAATAAATGAGGAAGCAATACATTATTATCTTAGTTTTGGATATATCCCAGCTCCATTGACAATATATGAGAATGTGTATAAATTGCCGCCAGCACATATACTTGTATTAAAAAACAAAGAAATTAGCTTAAAGCGATATTGGCAATTGGATTATTCAAAGAAAATTAAGATTTCAGAGGTTGAAGCCCAAGAAGAGTTGTTAAGACTGCTCAAAGAGGCGGTTAAGATTAGGCTATATAGCGATGTTCCATTGGGTGCTTTTTTAAGCGGTGGTCTAGATTCTAGTACAGTAGTTGCTTTAATGAGTCAGTTAACAAGTGAGAAAGTTAAGACTTTCTCCATTGGATTCCAAGAACATAATTACAGTGAACTAAAGTTTGCCAGAAATATAGCAAAGAGATTCCAGACAGAACATCACGAGTTTATAGTTAAACCTAAGGCCTTGGAGATATTACCATTATTAGTCCAGCGCTACGGAGAACCCTATGCAGATTCTTCTTGTATTCCTACTTATTATGTTTCACAACAGACAAGGCAATATGTTACTGTGGCCTTAAATGGAGATGGAGGGGATGAGTCTTTTTCAGGTTACGAGCGTTATCAAGCAATGCTAATTGCACAAATCTATCAAGATATGCCAAGATTCCTTAGCAAAATAATTAATAGGTCTATAGCCTTATTGCCGGATTCTATTAATCCAAAAAATAGCCTTAGAAGAATTAAAAGGTTTTTTGAAGCTGCGCCACTGCCGCAACAGGAGCGTTATTTACGTTGGATAGGTATGTTCGATGAGCGCTTGAAGAGAGATTTATATTCAGAGAGGTTTCTGTATAAATTTTCTAACAAAAATCCTATATGCTGGTTAAACCCTCATCTTAATAACTCTAAAACTTTGAATCTTCTAGATAGGCTTCTAATGACTGATACTAATACATATTTACCGAATGATCTCTTGGTAAAGGTTGATATTGCTAGTATGGCTAATTCCTTGGAGGCACGATCACCGTTTCTAGATCATAAGCTTATGGAATTCGTAGCTAGCTTACCTCCCGAATATAAAATGAAAAAATTAGTTAAAAAATATATTCTAAAAAAGGCAGTTAAGGATTTGGTCCCAAAGCAGAATATCCATAGGAGGAAGATGGGTTTTGGCCTGCCGATTGGAGAATGGTTTCGGAGTGAGTTAAAAGAACTCATAAATCAGACTCTTCTTTCAAAGTCATTTTTTGACAGAGGCTATTTTAAACCTGATGCGATAAAAATGCTTATAAAGGCCCATCTTGATAGAAATAGAGACTATACGTTTCAGATCTGGACACTTTTGATGTTAGAGCTTTGGCATCAGAAGTTCATAGATTAAATGAATAAAATTTTAGTAAGGGTTGTTAGCATTATCCTAATTTTTGCCGGCATGCTTATCCTTGCAAATATTCAGCTAACTACTCGAGAGGGAATAAATTATCAATGGCAGGAGATAAAAATACCGCTTTATTTGAAGGTCCTGAATTTTTTCGATAGACATTTTAACTACAAGCAACTAGTTAAAAGAATTATTAAGGATACCCAAGGCGAAGAAGAAAGGGCATTAGAAATTTTTAAGTGGACACATAGCAATATAAGATCTGTTCCCGAAGGTCTTCCGGTTATAGATGATCATGTCTGGAATATTATTGTGCGTGGTTACGGAGCAGCTGATCAGTCGCCATATGTTTTTGTTACCCTTTGTAATTACGCTAGGATAAAGGCATTCTGCTCTAAGGTGCAGACTAAAGATGGAAAAGGTGAGATAATGCTATCTTTTGCAAAAGTGGGTCAAAATTGGGCAGCCTTTGATCCACATCGTGGTATTTATTTTACGAATAAGACAGGCAATTTAGCGAATATGGAAGATCTAAAAACAGATAATTGGATAATAAAAAATATATCAAACTGTGATTTAGGTTTTGATTATCGGCAGTATTTAGAGCATTTGCCGGAAGTTAAGGATATCGGTTTAAATAGGGCAAATATTCAGTCTCCCCTAGGTCGATTAGTTTACGAAATAAAAAAAATCCTAAATTTACTATAAAGACGGCCTTCATTTAACTAGAGAAGGCAATAAATATTTAGCCTAGCTGACAGCAGAAAAGGTATTGGGAATTTAGGAGTAAAGAGAGAAGTAGGTTTATCTTTTCAATTATGATTTTTTTTAGAAGGCTCATAAAAGCTGGACGTCTCCTCTATAGGAGGCCGAGAGGTTTTAAGAATTACTGCCTAGGTTTATTTTCAGCACTTATTAGAAGTAAGATGCCGCTAGGTCTGCCAGTACATATAACCATTGAGCCTACTAATCTATGTAATCTTAGATGTCCAGTTTGCGAAACTGGATCCGGAATTTTAAATAGACCAAAGGGAAGGATGACCTTCGATAATTTTAAGATTGTTATCGACAAAATTAAAGACCACGCTAATAGTATATTTTTTTATTTTATGGGTGAGCCTTTTTTAAATAAAGATTCTTATAGAATGATTAAGTATGCTAAGTGTAAAGGGTTATATATAACAAGCTGTACGAACGGTAATTGTACAGATACTGTGCAATTGTTAGATTCTGGTATTGATGAGATTATCTTTCAAATTGGCGGGGTAACTCAGCGGACCCATGAAACGTATCGAGTCGGAAGTAATCTTCAAGTTATACTTGAAAACGTCAGGATGCTTGTTCAGCAAAAGAAAATTCTAAATAAGACTTATCCAAAGATAATTCTTGGGCTTATTATTATGAAACAGAATGAGCTGGAGATAGAAAAATTTCATGAATTGGCTAGATCACTTGGTGTAGATGAGGCACGACTTCAGAGAGCTTGCGTGCGTACTTGGGAACAGGCAAGGCAATTCCTGCCTAATGATGAGAAATATTGGGATTATGATAAAGAGGCATTTGTTAAGGGTGAATTAAAACTAAAGAAGAATTCAGGTAATAGATGCAATTGGATTTATATTTCTACGGCTATTTTAAACAATGGTGATGTTGTTCCTTGCTGTAGAGATGTATATGGTTATTTCGTAATGGGGAATATACTTAAAGATGACTTAGGGGCGATATGGAATGGTAAAAAGTATCGTAATTTTAGAAAAAGAGTCGCTTCTGATAAAAATGGAATATCTATTTGTAAATTATGCTCTAGTTTTGAAATACCCGGACTTTATGAAAATAGAAAGGCAGAATAACAATTAAATCACTAACAAATAAGATAAATTTCTGCATGATTAAAGGTAATATTTTATGAGTTTTGCTAAGAAGTTTTCTCTAACATTTTTGGCTAATTTAATTATGATAGTGGCTGGGGTGTTGAATTATATAGTGATTGTAAGAACAACAGGCGCCCAAGGTCAGGGGTTGTTTACTTTAGTTATTACTAGTTTAACTATGGCGATGGTACTTTTGGGGGGAGGGGCGCTACTTGAGACAAATAGATATTTGGCCAATAAGTATAAACAAAAACTGCACATTTTATTTTCTACTACACTAACTTTCATTTTTGGCATAATAGTATTTTTGCTGTTATGGTGGATATTTTTTAGGACTTTTCCTTTTGATTTTTTTATGAATAAAAATTTAGCTTGTTTTACTCTACTGACTATTCCATTTTTCATTATACAAGAAGCAAGCAAAGGGATGCTTTGGGGATTAGGAAAAATTAATAAGCATAATCTCATTAATATATTTAGATATGTATCCCTTTTAATCTCAAATGTTATAGTACTTGTGTTTTTACAAAAAACAATAGAGGTGGCAATTTTAGGTATGTTAGTTA
>JAHJTE010000001.1:600000-848437 GCA_018830005.1 Candidatus Omnitrophota bacterium | reverse complement strand
ATTAGTTATTAAGACATTACCGTAGGTATAAGTGCCAGATTCCCAGGTAGTATTAGTAGAAATAGTAATATCTTGGGCAAAGACGGTCCCGAAAGAGGCAACACATAATACTAAAGGAATAAAATAGATAATTAGTTTTTTTATCATAATTTAAATGTATTATGAGAGGATTCTAGAGTGTGATTTCATTTGAAAAGCGTCCAAAGTATAACATATAAAAGCACTTATGTCAAGGTAGCGCTACCTTTTTAGTTGCTTTTCATAACTCCTTACATTGCAATATGATATGTCGCCAGACCCTTGTTTCTGATCTAAAAGTATGACCCCCTTGGTAAAACCCCTTTTAACCTCTTCAATTCTGACAGGCAAAACCTGGTTTATATGCTTAAAATCACCCAAAAAATCAACCTTGATATAATTGCCGCTATAACCTGAGAGCTGGCCATTTTTGAAATCCTCTGCCAAAACATATAGCTTCTTATTTAAGAATGAGTTACGAAACTCATATGAAAGCTCCTCAGCTAATAGATTAAGCTGATTCATCCTTTGGGATAATTCAAACTGGTTAAAACCATCATTTTTCGATCTAGCTGCAGCTGTTCGATCTCTCTTACTATAAATAAAGCCATGAATCCGTAAGGGCCTAACCTGTCTTAATGTCTTGAGTGTATTTGCAAAATTCTCATCTTCCTCACCTGGAAAACCCAACAACACATCAGTAGTCAGACTCACCTGAGGAATCTTTTTCTTAATCTCCTCAGCCAACGATACATAATCCTCTCTCGTATAATTCCTATTCATTAGCTTTAAGATTTTATTATCGCCACTCTGCATTGGTATATGTATATGCGGACAAAGCTTGCCAGATACTGAAAAGATATCAATCAGTTCCTTACTGACAAAATTGGGCTCAATTGAACTAAGCCTTAGACGTCTGAGTTCAGATAACTTAAGAAGTTCCTCAATAAGCATAGCAAGGGTCATTCTGGGTTTTAAATCAAGGCCGTAACTGCCGATACACACACCTGTTAAAACAATCTCCTTAAATCCACAAAGCGCCAGCCTTCTAACTTCCTCTGTTATTTCTTTCAAGGGGCGAGAGCGAGATTTTCCCCTGACAAGAGAAACCTTACAATAACTGCAATGATTATCACAACCGTCTTGAACCTTTACAAACGCCCGCGCATGATGGGAAAAATAAGATATACCTCCTGAGAAAAAAGACTTAGGAATAATATAATCGATATTTCCTATATTAACCAGCATCTGTTTATCGAATTTTACCAAACATCCTGTAACTACAATCTTGGCCTTCTTGTTATTCCTATGAGCCCCTCTTATAGCATTACGAGATTTTCTGTCGGCGCTTGCTGTTACTGTACAGGTATTAACAACACAGATATCAGCTGCACCATTAGCCTCACTTAAACCTTGAGCCTGTAAGCGTTCGCGTATTACCTGGCTTTCATATTGATTAACCTTACAACCCAGTGTTTTTATTGAAAAGGTCTTCATAATTTCCTAAATATCAGTAAGACATAAAGACAGTAAACCTGTGCAGACAATCGCTGCAGTCTCAACTCTTAGTACCTGTCTACCCAAGGTAATCATTAATGCCTTATTTTCTATTGCCTTCTCTAATTCATCCGGGGTAAAATCCCCTTCAGGGCCAATTAAGAGTAGAATTCGTTTCTTCCCTTTAATCATATTTAATGCCTCTGGGAATATCATTCTCTCTTTGCAGGAAAGATTAGGGACAAATATGCAATCAAAATCCGAAAATTTCTTAGCTAATGCGCTAAAATCTAAAGGCGACTCAATAACCGGTAGATTCAAGCTATGACTTTGTTTTGCTGCTTCAATTACAATCCTGCGCCAACGTTGGAGTTTCTTATCTATATCTTTATCCTTAAGCCTAACTATGCTGCGCTTGGTTATCAGCGGAATTATACTATCAACACCTAATTCAGTTGTCTTCTCTACAATATAGTCAAATTTAAATTTTTTAGGAATTGCACAGGCTAAGGTTATATGGACTTTCTTTCCTCCAGGGGTAGCAATATTCATCTTTACTATTTGGGCAATTATCTTATTTTTCTCAATTGACTTTATTCTGCACTCATAGACGTTATTATCTTCATCAAAAACCTCAATCAAATCCTCCATCCTTTTTCGCAAGACATCCTTAATATGATGGACTTGCCTCGCATCATTAATAATAATCTCTTTTTTGGAAATATTTTCTTTAGGAGTGAAAAATCTTTGCATTTTTAGAATTCAAACAAATTTTACGCAGTATAATTTTGGTGGAGCGAAGCGGATTCGAACCGCTGACCTCCTCGTTGCGAACGAGGCGTTCTCCCAACTGAACTACCGCCCCAATTATCTGTAACATCTTTATTTTCAAGATTTGCGTCGGTTGCCTTTCTTGCCCCCCATTTAGAGATTGCCTATAAATTAAATAATCCCAAGCCCATTATCATGCCTTTATGATGGTTAAACATAATGAGGATACAATTGTAGCTCTATTTATTTATTTTGGCAAGAAAATTAGGTAGGATTAAGATTTAACCTTTCTTTTGAATATTCCTGTTCCTAGTAAACCAAGACCTAAGAGGATAAGCGAGGATGATTCAGGAATAACCTCATACTCACTTGTCGGGGGAGTAAAATCTGAAGTCCAACGAGCTATGCCTTTAGAGATACGAAACTCATCTAGCCAACCATTAAGAGCATATTCGGGATAGGTTGCTCCCCAAGAGCCTATTTGCAAATTAGCAGCATAGTTTTCCCAAACAAAAGTATTGTAGGTAGGAGCGATATCTTGCATCCCGTCTATGAATATTTTGTACCAATCGTCGTTTCTAGTCAAAGCAATATGATACCAAGTATCAACAGAATAGGATTCATAGTCGCTATTCACAACAAAATATGATGTGTTATTTTTGACTACATATAATCTAAAACGATGAATACCAGGACCTTCGTGAAAATAAAGTTCCCATTGATGTCCTGGTATACCAGTAAGTTGCGAGCCTATAACATATGAACTCGCTCCTGTTGGTAATGCATTAAATTTCGTCCAAAAGTCTATCGTAAAATCTTCATTAAAATACCAATCATCTGAATCGGAAACAGTAAGATAATCTGCATATCCATCAAATAAACCCGATGCTCCTCCGAATTTACTTTCAGCAGTATCAATCTGAGCATTGCCATGGGCTGTTACTGTATGGTTACTAAAAGAGCTATCCATAAAATCTGTTGAGCCATCATCGCCATCAAAATGAAGCATCAATACTGTATATGCATCAATTCCCACCACTGCAAATGCGTTTGTCCCCATCAAAAACACGCCTATTATCGCCAATAATATTGTCTTTTTCATCTCTCACCTTCCACTACGCATACTACTTCATTATAATAACAGCATAAATCGTGCCAAGTGTGTAATAAAATTACACATATTTATAAGTGTTTCAATGTGTTAGAGTTATAGATTTAGGAAAAAATGGGACTTTTCTATAAATAGGCAAAATGTTGCTTTTCATAGACAAGAGGCAGAAAAAAGGAAGCAGCCACAAACAAAAACCCCAGCTCATCACTGGGGCTAAAGTTAAAATTTAGTCTAATTTTTATTTGTGCGAGATGTGTAAAGCTACTAATCAACTTGGTGGGCTGTCAAAAATATCGCTTTTCCTAAAGCGTTAAAGAAATCTTGGTAAGGCTCTGGATCCTCTATAGCCTTGATGCCGTATTGAGCATTGGCTCTTACTAATAGTTGCTTATCTCCACGAGGCCTTACAGTTATGCTCATCTTCACCACAGCATTACCAGTAAACTTAGATCCAGTCACAGAGCCTAATACCTGGTCTGCTCTATCAATTACAAAATCCAAGTCTTGCAGAGTGCTAATAATAGTACGTAGCATCTTTTTCTTATCTGTCGTATCAAAGGCTCTTGTCTGCATACTTCTCAACTGAACTTGACTTTCGCTAGCTTCAAGTAGTTGACTGGATGTACTAGCACATCCAGAGAATACAACGTTTGTTAATATAAATAAAGAAGTACCAATGAAGCGAGTTAATTTCTTCATATTTTGTGAGCCTCCAAAAATACAGACTTAGATAAGCGTTCAAAAAATCCTTGATATAACTTGGGGTCATTCAAAGTTTCCATTCTTGATATATCCCCCCTTTTATTCCATATAACTCGCTGAAAAGTAACCCTAACAAGTATTTTATTGCCATTTAAAGCTGGCTTAGTTACCACTGAGGCTCTAATTTTTTGAACATCATCAATCATTTCAAATGCGTTCGAAGATCCTCCTCCTAGGGCTGCTAAAAAAGTTGAAAGCGTGGCTAGTGCGACTTGTCCAGCGTCAGTTGCGTCTCTGTCTTTTGATCCAACAACCAATCCGAGTTCTGTCTCGCTATCATCCAATGTAAAACCTAAATCTTGTAATACACCAACACACGCAATAATAATTGCTTCCTCATCATTGGTATCATATTGCCTTGTCTGAAGTTGTCGATATTCTAAACTATGAGAAGACAATTTTAAAAAGTCCATCGGGATAGTAGCGCATCCAACCAAAGATAGAAATAAAAGAATACAAATTGCAACCTTGGAAATGCTATTTCTCATATACATTCTCTAATATTAGAATCGAGAGGTGTGATAAGCAAAATCACGCACTTTACCATCACGATCAAATTTTATTATAATTGTCAGAGTTCTCTGAGAAGTCGACCTAGCACCTGAAGATCCTATTCCACCCACTATCAATATAGATGCCCCTGCTTCGCTGGTAGAATATGAAACATCTGTCGATATTTTATCGTAAATCCAAACCTCTCTCCTTTCCTCATCACTAGAAACAACGTTAGGAGAACCTAACACTTCAGCTACTTCTGCAGAAGACATACCGATTTTAATTTCGCGTTGGACCTTGCCCACTGTTAATCTATCACCCGCTTCATCTCGGGTATGTCGCCTGTGATCGCCAGCGGATGCACAGCCACTTAATAACAATACGCTTAATAATAATAAATGTATTAGTTTCATTTGTCACCCCTTCTATTTATATGTTAAAGGCTAATTACACAATAACATCTTGATTATAGTCCTCTTTTCTTATCCTAGCAAGATAAATCTATAGCCCAAAATTTGGTGCTCGCACTAGAGACAGCCAGTATAGATATATATAAATCTAAAAGCGGTGGCGTACACCCCCTGGTGACCAAATAGTGTCCATCTGGATGAGGAAAATAGGTAAATTTAGAAAAAAGCAAAGACTAAAAATTTTAGAACTGGTTGGAAATGAATATAGTTACTTGAATTTCAATGAGTTATGAAAAATTTACTTTTGGCTTTGGGGCGGATGGAATTATTTTTAAGAATGGTCTCTTCTGCGGTGAAATAACGGCTTATTTCTTTGGCCAGGTTTTCGGCTTCCTCCCTGGCGTTTATCAAAGCGGTAAAATGGTTTTTCTCTTTGCTCAGAGCCTCTGCTTTCTTCATCATGTTGCTTATCAAGGCGATCAGCAGAAAAACCTCTTTCTCTGGAACGATCCCTGTACCTTGCCTTTCCCTGACGCTGAGAACGACCAAAGGAGTGGGAAGGCCTGGAAAAGCTCCTGGTTTCATTAGTCCTTTGCACAGACCTGCTAAGTAAAATATCTACTTTCTTCTCCAAAAAAATAATCTGCTGCTGCAATCTCTTGATTAAAGCTAATACCTGCTGTTCTTCTTGTAGTGGAACTGAAGAATCCTCTTTTTTAAAATCTTCGTTCATCTTTCTCCTTTTTTTCTAACCAATATCATGGGCGATCTTCACAGTTGCCCTCATTATCAACGTTTGCGGAATCTATTATATCTACTTCTAGCATATCTTTTCTTGGGACCGCCATAGAAGCCAGTCTTATGCGAACCCTTGGAAAACTGAACAAATCTTTCTTTGGGCAATTCAGGATGCTCTGATATGGGCAGGGCTGTCTTAATCAGCTTCTCGATATTGCGTACATCTGAGCCCTGTTCAGGTGTCGCAAAAGATATAGCACGGCCTTCGTGTCCGGCGCGGCCTGTGCGGCCAATACGATGCACATAATTCTCAGTGTCATCCGGGAGATCGTAGTTTATAACAAGCTCTATGCCTGTAACATCAATACCCCTAGCAGCAATATCAGTGGCAACAAGTATCTTATACTTTCCTGATTTAAAACCATTCAGGGCCTCTTTTCTCTGTGCAAGTGAACGGTCTGAGTGGATCTCAGCAGCTCTGCGGTTCATTCGCTGTAATTCGCGTGCAATCTTTCTAGCGCCTATTTTTGTCCGGGAGAAGATAAGTACTGGACCGTGATAGGCATCAAGCAGCTTTATTAAAAGCTGATGCTTTGAGCTTTTCTTAACAATAAAAACTTCCTGTGTAATGTGCTCCGCAGTAGTTCCTGAGGGAGCGACTTCAATATGTATAGGCAGCTTCATGTGCGCGGCTGCCATTCTCACGATTTCTCCTGGTATAGTTGCGGAAAAAAGCATGGTCTGTCTGTTTCGTGGAACAAATTTAATAATTCTTTCAATCTGCGGCAGAAATCCCATGTCAAGCATACGATCCGCCTCATCCAAAACCAGGACATTTACATCAGCCAAAAGAACTGTGCGTCGCTCCATGTGATCGACAAGACGTCCGGGAGTAGCAACTATAACACGCGGGTTTCTTCTGAGTGCTTTTAGCTGCAGGCCCATGGATGCACCGCCTATAATAACAGCTGTATTTATGCCAAATGACGTAGCAATCTTCTGAAATACATCATGAACCTGAATAGCAAGTTCCCTAGTGGGTGTAAGAATCAGCGCGCGGCCCTTTCTCTGGGAAAGGCGCTGAATAATAGGAACGGCAAAGGCAAGTGTTTTGCCAGTTCCGGTCTGCGCAACTCCTATAATATCTTTGTCTTCTATGGCAATAGGTATGACTTTATGTTGAATCGGCGTAGGAACTGTAAACTTCATTCGATCCAGTATATCCAGTATTCTCGGGGCAATCCCAAGGCCGTAAAAAGAGCTCTTTGTCTGGCGTGGTGTTTGTGTCATGATAATCCATAATAACACTATTGGATGACATTGTATACAACTATTATTTTCTTATATGGTCCTCAAATAGGCACAAGAAGTGTTTTAAATTTATATATGTTTGTAACTATCTGCAAGATAATCAGTTAGGAAGATTAAAATTATTGTAGACTCAAGGATAGGATAAACTTGGTGATCAAATAATGACTACATTGCGGCAAAAAGTGTTAAAATCTATTAAGCCAATAAATCTTTCTAAGCTGTTAGGAGTTAATATATTTACTTTAATTTCAACGAGTTATGAAAAATTTACTCTTGACTTTGCGAACGAGACATTCTCCCAACTGAACTATCGCCCCATAAATGAGAGCATCGCTTATGCCTGACTTCCAATTAGCATTACTTTTATCATAATAAAGTTGAATTTTAAATAGGTTGCTTACTTTCTGAGATTTTTCAACGGGAGGCTACTGCTTGAATGTGCATTGTTGAAACTAAGGTTACTTCTGGATTTGTTACTGATTGAGCTTGCGTTGGATCCTGACGGCAGGTTATCTCAACTCGGATAACATTATCATTTAAGGCATCTCCGTTATTATCTGTATCAATAGCCTGAAAAATATCATTTATAACTACAACATTTTCTACTAATGTTTCCCAACTGCCAACACCGCCAAAAAGATCATCATGAACTTCAATTGTTCTATTAGCATTATTAAAACGATAGCCTGTCCACTGATCGTTAGCACCTGTGCCTAGTGGCGCTATATCTTTTTTACGTAATTGCAATTCATTACCGCTAATAACACCAGGATCGAGGATTCGAAAGGCAGGATTCGCAGGTAAGGTAGCGGGCGGATTACCAAAAGAAAGCTTAATATCTCTAGCAATGCGTTCTAAGGCTAGGGCTACCTCATTAGTAAGCCTAACCTGGGTATTTTCAGCATTTAAAAATCTATCAGCACTGAGGTTAATAGTTACAGCAGATAAAACAACAAGGCCTAAAAAACTAATAGAAATAATAAGTTCAATAAGCGTAAGCCCAGCCTTATATTTCATTCTTTTATGGCTCATCCCACTCTATCCTCACAGTAACCGCTCGATACCCGGTTGCAGACTCACTCACAACCATATAATCACATCGTGCATTAAACGCTGCTAAAGTAGCAAGGTTTATTTGTAAAGGAGGATTAATGGGGCCAGCAATACAATCAGTCCAACCTTTGATATCCAGCTTATCATTACCCGCACTGGCCCAATACTGGGCATTTACTCCATCTCTTAACTGCTCTAGTACTTCCCGGGCATAATTTGCAGCCTGAAGTCGACGCTGGGATCTGGATATAAAACGCTGCGAGCTGATAAAAGAAGACATTATCCCGCCAACTGCTAACGCCAGAATAACTAAGGCAACTAAGATTTCAACTAAAGTAAACCCCGTTAGCCTCTTATCGGCTAACGGGGGCAATCTCTTAACTCCAATTTTCATTTATTGTATCAAATTTAAAAATGGCCAGGTCCCCACTAAGGGAGGACCATTTTCAGTAATTGTAATTTCTGTACCTGCGTTGGTACCAGATGTACGTGTAGCTGTAGCAAGAAAAGTCGGATTAGGAGGAGCTGTTACAGTAACGTCGTAGAGCCAGTTATTAAATCTTAGATCTAAATTAAGTTCAACGTTACAATCATTTGGAGGATTACAAGGCAAATATGCTCCTGATTGCAACTCAATGATCTTTTCAGCAGCAAGGATTAGCTCTAAATCTACCCTGGCCTCTCTTCCAATTGTCACTTCCATAGTGCGGATAAAGCGTGGATAAGCAATAGCAGCCATAATCGTTAAGATAATTATGACTACTACTGCCTCTACTAATGTAAAACCCTTGGGTCTCTGCATTCTTGCTTAGCTAATTCTACCTAAACCAGACTCTATTTTCATTAAGATAACTTAAATACCAGCAAATAAGCCAGCTCCAGTAACAACTCCGGTCTCGATTATTGTAATGGTATCAGTGCTAGCACAAACTCCTGTAGGAGTAGCAGTAATAGTAAATGTGCCTGCGGCGAGATTTGTAAGGGTATAATCAAAATTCCGAGGAGTAGTAGTCATGGGACAACCTACATCAAGATTATAGCCAGCATCACAAGCACATGAGCCATCATCCAGAACTGCACCAACATAAGTATCGCCTCTTAGGAAATGGCGCTCCATCGAGCCACGCAACACAGACAACATCTGAAGTGCCTCTGCAGCCCTTGCCCGCTGAGTAGTTCTGGTAAACCTAGGTATTGCCAAAGAAGCCAAAATTCCAAGAATAATTATAACGATAATTAATTCTAAAAGCGTAAAACCTTTCTTCATTTTAAACTACCTCCTTTTAAGGTCCATACTAGACCTTGATTGTAAATATCTATAATAAATTACAACGATTATTTTCTCAGAGAATTTAAAACATCACCTCCTTCAATGAGCATATAATCTAGCTTTAAAAACTTCCTCCAGTTGACATCTGAAATATTGGCAGATACATTGCTATTACCATTACTCCGACTATAATCCCCATAAATACAATCATTAATGGCTCTAACATTGCTGTAAATCGCGTAACAAAAGTCTTAATATAGTTCTGATAATAAATGGCGATCTGCTTGCACATCTTGGGTAGTTCTCCGATCTCCTCGCCAATTGCAATCAACTGACTAACCATAGGCGAAAACAATCCTGATTCTTCCATTGGGGTATGAAGTGGTTGACCCGCGCGCACTGAATCCTTTATTTCTCCTACGGCCTCTTCCATAAGTGAATTCTCCATGCTCTGCTGAGTAATCTCTAAACCATAGAGAATAGGAACGCCGCTTTCTAAAAGCATGGATATTTCCGAAGCAAAGCCTTCAACCTGAACAGATTGTATAAATTCGCCAAGAAGCGGCATTTGCAATTTAAACCTATCGTAAATCCTTTTACCGTCTTTGGTTTTAATAAAATTTTTAAAGAGCGCTATTAGTACCGTAACGCCAAGTATCAGAAAAATTATACCATGTCTTAAAAAATTACTCAAGCCAATTAGCACCTTAGTAATCAAGGGAAGTTCTATATCAAAGGTTTGAAATATAGACGTAAATTTAGGAATGATTATAATTGTAAAAACTAAAATTGCCGCGGTTGCAACTACAAGCAGAATTAAAGGATAAATCATAGCAGTGGTAATCTTGGACTTAAACTCAGCGCGTGCCTCGATATAATCTGCCAGACGCTCTAATACAGTGTTTAGATTTCCGCTTGCCTCGCCTGCCTGAATGAGATTAACCCAGAGCTTAGAGAAAACATCAGGATATTCTGCCAGAGAATCAGAAAAATTCCTTCCGGATTCAACGTCTTTTTTTACTTTCGCCATCGTCCTTATTAATTTTTGGCTTTGAAGCTGGACAGATATAACCTCCAAGGATCTAAGCAGCGTTACTCCAGCGCTAAGCATAGTCGCTAATTGACGTGCGAATAAAACTAAATCAGTTAACCTTACTCTTCTATGAGTTTTTACTGGCTTGGCCCTAAACTTTACAGCTTCTGACTTTGCCTCTTCAGGTTTAGTCACCCTGGTCCCTTCTTGATAAGGAACAATGCTTATTACAGTAAGCCCTTGAGACTGGAGTTTCTCCAGCAGGGCCTCTTCGCTTTTAGCCTCAGTTATGGCCTTGTTTTTCTTGCTGGCCTTTGAAATTGTTGTGTAAATAAACTTAGCCATTTGTTTATCCTTCAACTACCACTGCCATTATCTCTTCCAGACTTGTAATGCCTTTTTCAACTTTTTTCAGGCCATTTTCCCATAACGTATTCATGCCGTTAGCTATTGATGCCTCCCTAATCTTTGCAGTTTCTACTCCTTCCAAGGCAAAATGAGAAATCTCTTCGTTAATACTCATAACTTCATAGACGCCAACCCTGCCACGATAGCCAATCTGATTACATTTCTCGCAGCCCTTAGCCCTATAGATAAGATCAGCATTGAGTTTAGTATTTCCCAGCTTCTCCCCGGACGGCTCATATGCCTCTTTGCAGTCAGGGCATAATTTGCGCACTAACCTCTGGGCCACAACTAATAACAAGGCTGGCATTAAAAGATAGGGTTCTACGCCGATATCAACCAATCTCGTAATTGCTGAAGGGGCATCGTTTGTATGCAGGGTGCTTAGGACAAGATGGCCTGTCAATGCCGAACGCACACAGATACGTCCAGTCTCCAAATCCCTTACTTCTCCCACCATCATTATATCAGGATCCTGACGTAAAAATGAACGTAGGGCAGTAGCAAATGTGAGACCGATTTCGGGCTTTATCTGGACTTGACTTATACCGTCAAGACGGTATTCAACCGGATCCTCAACAGTAATAATATTTTTATGAGGGCTATTTATCTCACTTAGGGCAGCATATAAAGTCGTTGTTTTTCCGCTACCTGTAGGACCAGTCAGGAAAATCATTCCATGAGGCGAACTTATAGCCTGGCGAAATATTTCTAATTGTTTTTGCTCAAGGCCCAGCTGTGTCAGCTCCAAGGGAAGCTGACTGCGATCAAGTAGCCTAATAACCACCTTCTCGCCATAAACTGTAGGTATAGTAGAAATCCTTAAATCAATGGCGCGCTTTTCAGAGCGTACCATGAAAGCCCCGTCCTGTGGCAGGCGTTTCTCTGCAATGTCCATCTTAGCCAAAATTTTTATCCTGGAAATAATAGGAAGGTGCAGATGTTTAGCTGGAGGCGGAATGTCATAAAGCGCTCCATCTATTCTATATCTTAAACTTATCCTCTCTTTGTAGGGTTCAATATGAATGTCTGAGGCGCGTTCATCGATTGCCTGACGGATTATCAAATCAACTAACTTTACTACAGGGGCCTCTTCTGCCTTGGCAATCAATGTGTCCAGACTCAACTCATCTTCATTCAAATCAGCATCTGCCTCATCAATCTGACCTGTATCTATATAGGATTCCTTTACTGCCTCTTTAAGTAGATCTACCTTTCCATAAAACTCCTCGATTGCTTTTAGTATATCTGGCTTTGTAGCAATAACTGAATTTATTTCACACCCCGTAATCTTACGCAGGTTATCTAATAAAACTAAATCTAATGGATCGAAAATTGCGCAGGTCAAGGAATTAAGATTTTTAGATAGAGGCAGCACTACATTCTTAATGGCAAAATCCTTGGAAATCAATCTTTCCAGTCCCTGGTTAATTGCCGGCCGCAACAAGCCAGTACCGGAAGTAACATAGGAAATCCCCAGCTGTTTGCCCAGCGTAGCAATCAAGTCCTGCTCACTAACCATGCCCAACTGCACTAAAACCTCGCCAATTCTTGAGCCGCCGTACTTTCGCTGCTCATCCACTGCTTTCATTAACTGCTCTTTAGTAATGATTCCTTCCTTTACAAGCAGTTCACCTAATCTTAATCTGGGCTTGGCCATTTACTCACACCTCAAATTACATCATAGATCATTACGTTCTTCAAACTCTGTAAGAGCCTTATCAACCTCATCAGAGGAAGAACCCAATGGCCCTTGTTCACGCTCATTGTTAATAAACCGTCCGGCAGATTGTATTAATGGAACGCCGCCGCTTTTGACAACGCGTGGCGTAATAAAGATAATCAGCTCGCGATTCTTTGTATCACCTTCTCGATGACGAAAAAGTGCTCCCAGAAAAGGAATATCCCCCAAAAAAGGAACCCTCTTCTTTGTCTGGGAATCAGTAGTACGAATCAATCCGCCGATTACAACAGTCTCTCCATCGTTAACCATTACTATGGACTTAGTGCCACGAACCTCCGGGTCCTTTAATATATTTCCGCCAAGGGTTATTGACCCTGTTTTTGCCTCAATAACCTTTGTCTCTAAAAGCATTATAATTTCGCCACTTGTAATATTTACCTGTGGCGTAACACGCAATGAAATACCGGTTTCTGCTCTTTCGGCAGTCTCGGTTATTGAACCTGTAGTACCACCCGCTGCCGCTGTCTCAGTAGTAACGCCAATAGCCTCATCAGCGGTTATCTTTATCTCAGATGTCTCATTGGAAAGTGTTAACAGGCGAGGCCTAGCCAGAAATTTAGTATCAGTGCGTGTCTTTAATAATTCTAGAGTAAGGATTAAACGCTCTGCGCTCAAGATGCCAAAATGCGTTTCTTGACTAGTTGGGGCATTAGCGCGATTTTTATTAAAGAGAAAGTCAGTCTCCGCAGAAGGTCCTGTAAAGCTCAAAAGATCAGCATTGGCAAATTTAACACCTAATTCATCTAAAACATTCTGATTAATATCCAGCATCTCAACTTCAATCGCTACCTGAGGAATTGAAATGTCAAGTTTTGCAATAGTGTTTTCAATCACTGCAAATCTTGAATGAATATCTGTAACAATCAGACTGTTTGTCCGCGCATCCTCAACAATATTGCCGTGAAGAGAAAGCAGTCTTCTTATTGCCTCAACGATATTGAACTCATTGCTTGCCGATGTTCCTCCTGAGGCATCCTCTGTATCTGAAGCAGCACTTTCAATCTCTCGGCTCAAGCGGGAACTTGGAACTCGAGCATATTTTAAATAAAATACGCGGGTTTCAGTCTCTATTGCAGACTCGCCTTTGTCCCTTACTATAAAAATATCAGAATAGCTATCCCTCTCGTAACCTAAATTATTAGCTCTAAGAAGCTTATCCAATGCCTCATCTACAGGAACATTGTTTAAATATAATGTGATTTTACGATCTTCTATAGCAGAACTTGCAATAAAATTAAGCTCTGCCTGCTGAGAGAATATCTTCAATACATCTTTGAGATTTGCCTCCTTGAAATCCATTGAAATCTTTTGTGTTTCATCTTCAAAGATAATATTCTGCCAGGCAGGCAAATCGTCCGAATAAATCTTCGGAACAAATAAAAACAATGACAAATAAACAACTATGCCAATGGATAGCATCTTTATCCTGTAATTTCCCTTAAGGTTTTTCATTTATTCCCCCTTATTTTTTTACTTAGGCTCAAATCAAGGATTTAAACTAAATATCTTTCCCTTAAATAAGACCACTACCTCTCGTGGTTTAATTTCTAGAACCGTAATCGATTCTGGCTTCCCTAGGACATCTCCTTCTCTTGTTACCTCATCGTTGATAATTGCCTGGGGAAATAATCCCCCCCAGACTATTCCATTTATCTTGACTTTTGGAGAAGAAACAGGTATCTCTCTTTCAGGTGCCTTAATTACTTCTTTTGCTTCTTCTGCCTTTTTTTCCGGTAATAGAGACCTAAATGGACTGCGTAAGCCAGAAGGTTTAAAAGCAACCTTCTTGGAAGAAACAACATCTGCCTGACCTAGGCTGTACAACGACAGAAGAAAAATAGTTATGAATAAGACAATTAAAGAAGTATTTTTCATTTTTAGTACAATCCTAGTATCTTGAAAACGCTTCAGATACATCTAATTCCTTCAGGGCGACTGCATACAAGGAAAGATTGATATTTAACTTTTGCGATTGCATAGATTGCCAAATCCTCCCCCCCTCTGCAGAAACCTTAAGATTTCTAATTTCAATGAAACCTTCGTAATCCTCAATTCTACTTAAGAATAGTCCTAATCCGTAATAATCAGCCTTTGCTACAAGATCAACGGGAACGTAGTAAAATCGTTCATCACCTTTTACGAACTGGGGCGTTAAGGATATTATCTCTACCCCAGAGGCACTCGCCCACTCATTAATAGCATTAACCACCTGACGGCTGTCTTTATCGAATAGTATTTTTTTCTGATAATAATTATAATCTTTAGCGCTATCGTTAATCTCTGTCAGTAGATTACTCATATTCTCCTCTGTTTTAATCTTCTGCTGCAAGAGCTTATAAGCATTCGCATTCTTCTTAATAATATTTACTGAGATAATTAAGCCGATTAAAACTATAGCGATAATAAAAAGATTATCGGTTTTTTTTAGGATATCCTCAATTTTTATCTCTTTTAGATTCATCTTATTTTTGACTAACGGCATTTAATCTGAAATAACCGGATCACAAAATCATCCCTGGCTGATTGCCTCACCGAACTAAGTACAATATCCTTAAAACCTTTGTTGAATTTCGTATCATTGCGTAATTTACTTAAGAATTGATCGATTACGACTAATGCATTTTCACCTGAAGGCAGATATGCAACTCCCTCAAGTACCATTTCTAAGCTGCCTCTGTCCTTACGAAAGTCTAGACCTTCAAGCCAGACGCCATCAGGCAACAAGGCTTGAAGGCGCTCAATCTTTTCAGTTAGATAAACCCTTGATGCAATTGTTGCCTCGACTTGATCCAGCTGGTCTTGAACCAACTTCTTTATTGCAACAAGCTCCTTCTGACTAAAATCAATAGCCTTTGGTAAAAATGCAAGCTGTTCTTTAGGGGCTCGAGTTAGATTTAATTGCTTTTCCAATTTTTTTATTTTAAAATTTCCAAGGACATATATAGCAATTATTAAAGCTATGAATATTCCGCCAGAAATAAGACATTTTTTAAATAGTGGTTTAAAAACAAATAACTTTGAAATCTGAGCAAATTGTGATTCTTTTCTTATCAACTTCTCTTCTTTCTTCTTTAGGAGATTTAACTCAACTGGAAAATTACATAAACCACGAAACGATGCCCCTGCTGCCTTAAGCAAATCGCAGTGGGCTGAATCAATCCCTAAGGTCTCGGCCGCTAAAAATGCAGTGGTTGATATACCTAACTCCTGAGCAATCGCCTGCGCCCAAGAATTTGTTTCAGAGACGTCTGTAAATAATAAAATCTCTGAAATATTATCTTGCAATGCAAGCTGCTGGTGGCGGAAATAATCAATAGAAATTCTTATTTCATTTATTAGTTTATTTAATTTGCTTTCGAGATTGTCCTGCTCTGGGGCCTCGCCTGCGGTAGATAATTTTAAATCGCGAATAAAACAAGGCATATTGGAATCTAAAATCAGGATATCTCCTTCTGAAAGGCGAGAATCAATATTTATAATTAGTACTATTTTTTTTAAATTGATTCTGGTCTTAACAAAGGCTGCACGCAGAAAACTCAAGCTTGCCGGTTCCAATGAAACGATATTAAATCCCACCTGATTAAGTACCTTAACATACCTCTCAACGGCTTTCTTTTTAATTGCAGCAAATATTACATTAAAGCCTTTACTCCTTTTATTGCGTCGCGTGAGAAAATCAAATATTAATTCCTCTATTCGAAACGGTAGATATTTTCTTGCTTCATAATTAATGGTCGAGTCTATTTCCCTTTTTGATACAAGTGGAATTTGAAAAGATCTTACAATAATATCGTGCGCAGGCAAACCAACGTAAACGTCGCGGCCTGTAAATTCATTCTCCCTTAAAATCTTTTGTAAAATTGCAGAAAATTTTATCTCATCCTCGGAAAGTTCCATCAGGTTAACGCTAAATTCTGATAGTTCCTGCCTGCAGTATTTAACAATCTTTCTAGCGCTGGATTCAACAAGTGTAATCGCGTCCGCGCTTAAATTAATGCCTAATTGTGTCTTGTTAAAACCTCTCATCTTTATCCTAATCTGCCTTTTGTTCGTGAGACCTCAGCCATTTATCGACACTTCTTCTATCGAAACGCCAAACGCCTCCCACCTTAATGCCTGAAATCTTCTTCTGATTCAGCCAGTTATAAATAGTCTGCCTTTTAAGTCGTAAGTAATCCGCTAATTCTTGAATATCCATTAATCTGGACATACCTTGCACCTCAATATGTTATCAGCAAAAAGTATAACATAATTATATTCTACATCTTACTTAAACTAATATATTCTTAATTAAAACATATTATACTTACTTTGTCAATAAAAAATTATTATTAATTTACTTAGACTTACCGGGATTTACTTGACGTTTAGGTAATTTCTCTTTGTGACTTAAAGAGCGGGGTCTTTTTAAAGAGGGTCTTTATGGGAAATAGATGATGTTAGTTTCTAATCTTTCTGTGGCGGGATAATAAGCAATATCTACTTTTTGGTTATTTATTGGATCTAAATCTAAAACGTTTAAGGTACGATCTTTAAAAATATCTTCTCTTGCCTGTACAGCGGCTGCCTGAGTAGAATAAAAGGCAGTTATTCTGCGAATTTGCTTCTCTATCTGCCTAGCTTGGTTTGTCATTAAATACACTGAGGTTATTGCAACCATAGAAACTAACAAAACGAAGATCAATACTGTAACTAAAGCTACTCCTTTCTTCTTATTAATCTTGCCTCTGGTATTGCTGGTATTCATAAGAGCTATCCAACTTCCGCTTTTCTCAATATCAATAAATAACTTTCACCATCATTATTCAGCACAACATGACCTTCTCTGGCTAACCAACCGATGCTCATTAATAAGATATCGCGTGGTTTATCAATATTAGATAAGACATCTTCTAATTTTGCTTGGCCATGACTATCCAGAAAATGCCAGACCTCGCCTGCTGCTATGCCTATCCTTGTAATCATAACTGCCTCCTCCAATGAGCAGACAATTTATGTCCGCTTAAACTTAAGCTAAGCTATAACTTTCTTTATTATAATCCACTTAGCTGATTTTTTCCAGAGAAAAATTAGAATTCGAGGTTGAAGACTCTACCCTTCTATTGAAACTACCACAGCGTGGACATTTAGAAATTGCTGTCTTCTTATCAAAAATTAAATAAGTATACGTACAAACGTTACAATGCCAGGCATCCTTTTCAGACTCCAATATATTAAAAAAACGTTGTCTCTTTAAAGGTATCACCCACATGACAAATAAAAATAAAAGCGGGCAGGAAACAAATAGAAAAATCAACCAGCTAAAATTAATTGGTATCATTTTTAAGATCTAACTCGAGTTCGTGCCAGTTAGCCCTACCGAATGCGCAAGTATCAAAAACCAATCTTCTTAGCGCCCTTTGAATAAACATATCTGCATCAAAACTACCAGAAGAAATTGTCTTCTCCGAGAGCCTAACCCTGCCTCTTTCCGAAATATATAATTTAAATTTAACTGGCCGCGGAATCCCTTCTTTAAAATAAATATTCATAGCAGGTAATCTTTTGGAATCAAAAAATTCCAAATCTTTTTTGGGCAGACCAGAATACAAAAGAATCTCACTTGGCAAGGTATCTAGCTGGGATCTATAATAGACCTCTTCTCTCTGGCTCTTTTGAGCAAGGAAATATTTTTCTGGCTTTTCAAGAAATATCTCTAATTTTGGGTAACCCTCCAGATCTTGCCCTAATGCATTCTTTACTGCAGTATCAAAATATATATTTTTGTGAATGTTTTTATCTTCTGAAGGAAAAAAATCATAATCAGCAAGATAAGAGCCCAGGAACATAACTTCTTTATTTACAGCAGGCACTTTTATATCTGGGAAGGTTATGTCTACAACACTAAAAAGGCAGATATGCCAACAGAAAGAAATAACGCAAGAAATTTTTAAGGCGCGCCTATTGCGATTATTCCTTGGAATACCTTCATTCAACCTGTTGGTTAGTAGCGACATTTATTTGTTCCAGTCCAATTTCACGACATAAATCCCAAATTTCAACAACGCGTCCCAAGTAAGCCTTGGAATCAGCTTTAATCAGAACAGAACCCGAAACGCGTTTAACGGCCTTCAATCTCGCTTTTAATTCATCTAGAGTTACTACGGAACCTCCTAGATACAAAACATTTTCAGCGCTAACAGTTATAATAACATTCTTATCTTTGACTACTTCGCTTGTAACTGCCTGGGGTAAATTTACACGTATCCCAGATCGTAATACAAAACTTGAAGTTAACATAAAAAATATCAATAGCTGAAAGATGACATCAATTAAAGGCGCGATGTCGAGTTGACCTAGGCCATGCTCTAACTGCATATGTCTTTTGAATTTCATGATTCAGAAAACGTCCTTTCGGTTAAGAAATTAAGCAACTCTGTAGCTGAGCGTTCCATTTCTAGAATAAAACTATTTACACGATTAACAAGATAGTTGTAAGCTACGTATGTGGGAATGGCTATTGAGAGACCTGCCACCGTAGTAATTAATGCCTCCCATATTCCACCCGCAAGATCTCCCGGACTCACTGGCTGAAATCCTACTGACTTCAATTGTATAACCTGAAAACATCTCACCAGGCCCATTACCGTACCTAATAACCCCAAAAGAGGACAGATATGCGCTAATGTAGCCAGAAGGCCTAAATTCTTCTCCATTCTCGGCACCTCATATAAAGAAGCATCTTCCATTGCTTCTTTTATATCCTCTCGAGAACGATCAGACTTTACAATCCCTGCCTTTAAAATTAATCCGATTGGATGTGGTGACTTATCGCAAGACTCAATAGCCTCTTTAACCCTTTGCCTTTTTAAGGTATCAACTATTTTCTCCAGGAATTTACTGGCGTCTAAGCGCATTCTATGAAGCAACCAAAACCGCTCCATGACAATTGCCAAAGCAAAGATTGAACAGACAATGAGTAAAATCATTACCGGTCCACCCTTATTAATAATGCCGACTTTCAAATAGAGAAGAAAGGCGACTACAATACTTAAAAGCAACAAACCAATCTTTTGAATTATTTCAGACATTAATTCACCTCTCTAGTTAATTATTTCTGTCTTTGATATTAATTGACGCAAAACTATTTTCCTTGAGCCTTATCAATATTTTTCTCAATCCAATTCAAGCGATCATAGGCATATTTAGCCTCATCAAAATCTGTATCTTTCAATTTATTGTATATCTTCTTCGCCTCTTTCCAATTGCGCTGCGTTTCGCAGATCCTGGCAGCCCTAAGAAGTGCTCGCTTGGCGAGATCTTGTTCAAATCCAGGTAGATAACTTATCTTAAGATAATTTTCAAGTGCCAATTTTAGATTACCCCTCTCTTCTTCAACCTCCGCAATCTTAAATAAAATCTCCGGATTATATTCACGCGAAGAGGCCTTAAGTGCATCTCTATAGTTAGAGAGGCTCTCTGAGTAATCTCTTATTGATCTTAAAGAATCCGCCTTTTTGGTTAAGATCAACGTTTTGTAAGCTGAAAATCGTTGTTCTTGCAAAAGTTTATCATAAATTGCTAAGGCGCTTCGATGGTCTTTGTTTGCCAAATAAATTTCCGCCATTGAAATATTAGCATTCAAACTCAACTCAATATTTTTAGAATCCCTAACTTGCGAAAATGCCTTTAATGCCGCCTTGAAACGTTCTGATTCACTATAGCTTACTGCTATATTGAAAAAAGCAGCGTCAGAAAGCTCATGTTCGGGAAAATCGCTTAATAGTCGACGAAAGTATCTACGTGCGATTTCAAAATTGTCGATTGCCATATAATATTCACCCAACCAATAAAAAACATCAGCACATATTTTTGATTCTGGATGCTTTTTTAAAAAGACCTTTAGTCTTTGCAGGGCCTCTTTTTCCTTTCCTAACTGGAAAAGGCAATTTGCAATTTCATACTCGGCAGCCTGGCTGATTTTTTCATCCCGTTTTATATTTTCTTTGAAGATTCTTTCAAAAGCAGAAAGAGATTTTTTATATTCACCTAGGTTGTAAAAGGAAGATGCCAATAGATACATAGCGTCAGACGCCAAATTAGTTTCGCGGAATTCAGTTAAAAATTTATTAAGCTGGTCTATAGCGCCTTTGTAATTTCCCTGCTGAAAATAAACCAATCCCAAATAATATTGCGCCCTATTTTTAAGCTTCGTCTTAGGGAAATTATCGAGCAATGCCCGGAAACTTAATATAGCCGCATCGAGTTGCTCTGATTTGTAAAGACTGGCTGCGACCTGGAACTGGACATAATCGCTATAAAGCGAATCCGGGTAACTTTTTAGAATTTCATCATAAGTTTCTAGGGCCTTATCTAATTGGCCTGTCTCTTGATAAGTATCACCCATTTGGCATAAGGCGCTAATCTTTACAATCTCATCATTGGATGTCTTGGCAATCTTATCGAATTCATTTATTGCCTCCTGGAACTGTCCTATCTTAAGATAAGACCAGGCAAGCCCGTAATAAATCTTACTCTCAAAATCTTTAAACTTTTCAAGATTAGAGAATCTATCGATCATTTCTCTATATAGAACTACGGCAATATCAAATGAGTCACGATTATATAGGGCCTCTGCCTTGCCTAAGAAGGCCTCCAGCAGATAATCACTTTCTGGAAACTGCCTAATCAGTCTATTGTAAATTTCAATTGCTACTCCTAAATCATCCTCCATGAATTCAACTGCCGCCTTTGCCAAAAGAATTGCATCCGTTACTTCAGCAGCGAGGAGCACCTTCTTTGCCTCTTTTATTTTTTTCTCATTTATATAACACCAGGCAATACCGACAATGGCTAAATTCTTCAGCTTATCAGAATCTGCAACCTTTATATTGGTTTTAAGCATTTCCAATGTTCTCTGATAGAAATCTACTGCATTTTTATAATCTGCTTGATAATAAAAGATTTCCGCCAAAAAGAAAAAGGCCTCAGGCAAACGATTGCTTTTTGGAAAATCTTTAATGAATTCATTAAATGTACTTTTGGCCTGTTGGCGCTGCCCAGAGAGATAATGGCTTTGTGCCATCTTAAAGCTTGAAGGCTCTACTAAAGGGTGCTTGGGAAATTTAGATATCAATTGACTAAAAGAATCGACTGCCTTCGCATAATCTTTAAGTTCAAACATACATAAAGCAACAGAATAATAAGCTGGGGTAAGAAATTCCGAATCAGGATAATCTTCAATGACCTTATAGTAAAAGCTGGCGGCCTTCTTGTAATCCTTCCCTTTAAAATGGACTTCAGCAATCCAAAAATTAAGGCCGTCCTGGATTTGGCTCGTTTTAGGATTTTTTAGTAAAGATTCGAATTGTGAAAGGCTCTCAATAAATTGGCCTTTAAAAAATAGGCATCTTCCAATATAAAATTGCGTCTCATAAAGATAAGAACTATCCGGGTAACGCTTAATAAAACGCTTGAAACTTTCTAAGGAGAGATCGTAAAAACCGTCTTGGAATGCCTTGGCTGCCACATAAAAATCCTCCGCCTCATTACTTTCAATGCAGTATACCCGATTAGGGAGTAATAGACTCTGGGCTATCCAAAAAAACAAAAAAACACTAGTTAAAAGAAAGCATTTTTTCTTCATCAAGTACTAACTATAACAGAATTTCAAAGCTTGCTCAATACCTTTTTTTGAACACTTTTAAGAGGTCAAAAATACGTAATTTAGCGCCGCAGTGCCTTCTTAAGGTAAATACCGGTATAACTCTTAAGGCTGGCAATAATTTCCTCTGGTGAACCGCAAGCGACTACTTCACCTCCGGCATCGCCGCCTTCAGGACCCAGATCAATTATATAATCACAGGACTTTAAGACATCTAGATTATGTTCAATAACTAAAACAGTATTACCTGCATCAACCAATCTATGTAAGACATCAAGCAACTTATCAACATCAGCAAAATGAAGTCCTGTTGTAGGCTCATCCAAAAGATAAAGCGTCCTGCCGCTTGAGCGTTTACTCAATTGCTCTGAGAGCTTTATCCTCTGGGCCTCGCCTCCTGAAAGTGTTGTTGCGAACTGCCCTAACTGAATATAGCCTAAACCAACATCACTAAGAGTATCTAATATACGTTTTATCTTGGGAATATTTGCAAAAAGCTCACGCGCCTCACTCACACACAAATTAAGGCAATCACTTATTGAATTACCTTTAAATCTAACCTCTAGAGTCTGTTGATTAAACCGCGTGCCTTTACATACTTCACAGTGGACGTAAACATCAGGCAAAAAATGCATTTCGATTTTTTTAATGCCATCACCCAAACAGGCCTCACACCTGCCTCCTTTTACGTTAAAGCTGAATCTTCCAGGCTTATATCCGCGTGCCCGCGATAATGGAAGTCTGGAAAAAACTTCCCTAATGTGTGCAAAGACGCCTGTATATGTAGCCGGATTGGAACGTGGCGTCCTGCCTATAGGAGCCTGATCAACGATAATTACCTTATCAATAAATTCTAAACCTGAAATCTTGGAGTGTTTACCCGCCTTCTCTTTAGAATTATAAAAGTGAGAGGCTAATGCCTTATAGAGAATATCATAAATCAATGTCGACTTGCCTGATCCGGATAAGCCGCTTACGCAATTAAACACTCCTAAAGGTATATTAACATCAATTTTTTTGAGATTGTGTTCGCAGGCGCCTTCAATTCTTAAGGCCTTGCTAAAATCAGCGATCCTTCTTTCTCCTGGCGCCTGAATCCTAAGTTCCCCATTTAAAAATTTTGCGGTTAGAGATTTTTTGGACTTAAGCAGACCAGGAAGGCCTCCGGAATAAATCAAATAACCACCGCCAGCTCCTGCTTGCGGGCCTAAATCAACTATAAAATCGCTGCTTCTTATTGTGGTCTCATCATGCTCTACTACTATCACTGTATTGCCTAAGTCTCTCAATGACAAGAGGCTCTTAATCAGCTTACGGTTATCGCGCTGGTGCAGGCCAATGCTAGGCTCATCAAGAATATATATAACACCAACTAATCCTGAGCCAATCTGTGTTGCAAGTCGAATCCTCTGAGCCTCTCCACCGGAAAGCGTCGAGCTCTTTCGCTCCAATGTTAAATAATCAAGTCCAACATTAATGCAAAAATTGAGCTTATTTCTTATCTCTTTCAAGGCCTCCATCCCAATCACTGCTTCTTTACTAGACAACTTCAAATTATCAAAGAATTTCTTAGCTTCCTTAATTGAGAATTGACATACATCCCATATAGAAAGACCTGCGATTTTTACTGACAAACTCTCCTTTTTCAATCGTGCGCCAAAACACTCAGGACAAGCTAATACACTCATAAATCTGGATATTTCACCTTTGAGAAAATCACTTTTTGTCTGACTGAATAATCTCGTAAGATGAGGAATAATGCCTTCAAACGGCTTGCCCCAAATATGTATATCAACCCCATAAAGGATTGCCTTACGTATAGATTGTGGCAATTTCCTAAAGGGTACATTTAAGCTGAAGTCTAATTCTCTGGCTAACTCACGCAAAAGGGCGCGATAATACATAAGATAGCTCCTGCCACCTTTTTTCCAAGGAGCAACAGCCCCTTCTGCGATCGACTTACTTTTATCAGGGATAATCAAATCTGGATCAAATTCCAACTTGGTGCCTAAACCGTTACACGCAGGACAAGCGCCATAGGGAGAATTAAAAGAAAAAAACCGCGGTTGGATCTCACCCAGGCTTTCACCGCAGTGTACGCATGCATACTGCTCGCTAAATATGCTCTCATGCCTAGCATTTTCTTTAAGGATAATAACTGTTCCGCCTCCGATCTTAAGGGCCATCTCTATCGAATCCGCAAGGCGATCCTTAGACTTTGCCTGGACTTTTAATCTGTCGATAAAAATCTCTATTGTGTGTATCTTGTATCTATCTAAGGCGACGTCCTCTCCTAAGGCATGTTCTTTCTTGTCGATCCTAACCCTGCTAAATCCGTCTTTACGAATCTGTTCAAGCAGACTTCGATAATGGCCTTTTTTACCTCTTATGACAGGAGCAAAGATACTAATTATTGAATTAGGCATGGAAGTAATAACCTGCTCTATAATCTCTTCTGAGCTCTGACTCTTGATTTCTCGAGCGCATTTATGACAAAAAGGGCGTCCAATACGTGCAAATAAAAGACGCAGATAATCATAGATTTCAGTCTGTGTCGCTACAATAGAACGCGGATTGCTAGATGCGCTGCGCTGTTCTATTGCAATTGTCGCCGAGATTCCTTCGATGGATTCAATGTTCGGCTTTTGAAGTTGCTGCAAGAATTGGCGGGCGTATGCAGAAAGACTTTCGATATAACGGCGCTGGCCTTCAGCATATATAGTATCAAAGGCCAAAGAAGATTTCCCGGAACCACTTAAACCCGTGATTACCGTCAGGCTATTGCGAGGAATCACAACCTTTATATTTTTAAGATTGTGTTCTTTAGCACCGTTAATAACAATAGAATCTTTCACGATATTGCTCTTAATTCCTTTAGACAGCTGCCTATCCATGCTATCGGGGGTATATTTATACGTAGGCTTGATTAGATTAACTTTAGCAAAGGGAAATTTAAAATTTTGGAATAATATTTTTTGCCATTAAAAGCCAATAACTGACAGGATCATAGATTTTCTTATAATAAAATATGTCCATGAAATTAAAATAGTTCAGGAAGAATATTAATACTGAGCTTGCAAAAACTAAATAGAGCTGATAGAGCTTGGTCTTCTGTCTGAATAATTCATATAGCATCACTACCGAAAATAAGTATACGACCATTTCTAAATTTAGAATATGGCGTGCGACTCTAGCATACTTTAAATTAGATACAATTATAAAATAGACTAAAAAATAATTAAAGAAATAAGTAGTCCTCCAGACAAATTTTCTTGATAGTAGCGTATAACAAAAATAGCCGATAAACAGGAGCGTTGTTATCGGACTAAGCAGGAGATAATGAATTATGTGGGTATACCAAGGCCCGTCATTAAAAAGTATTGCGTAGCTGCTAGGTACAGTACCAGTAAGGTAATGACCTGACCATGCTTTTACTAATAACAAAAAATCCTGAAAGTTGCCAAATAATACTAGATAGAAAACAGGTAATAATAGAACTGGTATAAAAATTGTGCCAACAAGACATAGGTTGGATATCTTATTTTTGTAAACATATTTATACAGTAAAAAGGAAAGTATAAAAAATGGCAAAAGGAGTAAACTTGGCAATTTAATAGAAATGGCAAAGCAAAAAAACAAAAGAAATAAACAATAGTTGATCTTGTTCTGTTGCTTTAAAAATACAAAAAAAAGCCAAACAGCTATACAACAAAATAAATTCGCGTTGCTATCTGATAGGGCCCTTCTTGCCATTGCCATAAGTAACGGCGAGGAAGACAGCAATAAAACATAGAAATGAGCTAAATCTCTATCGAAATATTTTTTACAAAAATAAAATGAGACCAGTAAAAACAGGATAAAGCAAAACCAGGAAAATCTTGCAAGAGAGACAAAGCTGATACCAAATAACCTAAACCATAAAGAGGTCGCCAGAATGTGGCCTGCCCTTAAAGGTGATGGAAAAAGATGTTCATTCTTATCCTGGACATATTGCTTTGCTAATTTTCTAAATTCCCCTAAGCCTCCAGTCGCAACTGCACTTGCATATTTAAAATATCGGCCTTCATCTGCAGAGGTGTAGAAATCACTTTCTTTTGGAATTGTAAAATATATATTTGTGATTGAAAATAAAACTAAAATCCAAATAATCACATAAAATAATCTATTCATCGAGACCCTCGGGTATGCTAAGCCCTGAATACGTCCTAAATAACTAAAAATAACATGGCTGAGAGGTTGTGGCCAAAATACCACCTACCCAGAAAGTTTTAAATACTGAAAAAAGTAGAATAAGAATAAATATAATCTCATAAGTTATTCTTACCTTAACGGCATCAATCTTGGTAATCCTATTATATAAATCATGACAAAGTTTTGATGCCAAAATTAGTAAGGGTGGTATGGATAATATAATATAACGACTCTGATAATTGCCCCAGAGAATGTGAAAGGCCAATATAACAACTGCCCAAAGAATTAATAAAAAATCTTCCTCACCCTTCTTAAAATAATAATAGATTATCGCAATATAGGAAAATAAATAGAGGGGTGAAAATTCGATTAATCTTTTTAAATAAAAATAGGGTGGCTCTCCTCTAAATATGCCCTGATACCAGCCCGATTTAGGGATAGTGAATGAGAAGACGATAGGCAAAATATATCGAACTAAAAATAAAACTGCCAAAGAGCAGGAAAAAACAACTATCAATTTTTTTAATCTGCCTAAATTATAAGTCTGGTGCCCCTTATCTTTTAGGCTTAATAATGCCTTTCTCAAGATTAAGGCTATAGCCAGAACAGAGGAAAAGATAATAACTACTAAACTGAATGCCTCAAACGGCCGAGTTATATTGGCAATCACAAAACCTCTTAAAGTCTGAAATTTATCAATCAAGGCATTCCAAATTATCCATGGTAGGAAAAGAAGACCTATGCTCGCTAAGAAAAATAAAAAATCTTTTTGTAATAACAGCTTTCTTTTTCTAAGTAGCATGAATCCGATAATAACAAAGAGGGTCAAAATTGCCTGATACTTACTGAGCAATGCTATACCCAAACTAATACCGGCAAAAACAAAGTATTTCCTGCTCCTTTTAGTGTTAATAAAAAACAATATTGCCAAAGAGGAAAAAAAAGTATAAGCGGTCTCAATCCAAACCTTTTGAGAACAAAGCCAATTAATAGGCTCGATGCTCACAAACAAAGCCGAAAGAATAGCTATATTTTTGTTATAAAGGTTCTTTGCAATAAAGAAGGTAACAATGATTGTCCCTAAACCGAAGAATAACGGCACAAGCATGGCTGATTCAGTAGCCACGCCCCAGAGAAAATACATTAGGGCAATCAGATAACAGAAAACTGGCGGATAAACAAAAAGCGGACGATTAATAAAATCTGGCAGCCTTCGACCTTCAGCTGTAAATTTATCATGAAAATTACGGGAAGAATAATTCAGAGGATTTTCATATACCCCTTGCGCAATCTTCATATACATATAACCATCAGTGGTAAGAGCAGGTAACTTAGAAATTCCGTAAATCCTAAGAACAAAGGCAAAGATTATAATGAAAAAAAGTAATAAAGGCCCTGCTTTTTTATTTAATTTAAGCATTGTAATATTTCTTGTTATTTTTATATAACGAGTCTAATCAAAAAAGACCTCTGTAATACCTGTCTTAAATTTTAATTTATATTAAAAATTTCAACAGGAAAACTATCATTACAGAGGCCTTCTTTTGATTCAAACAAACTATTATCTTTTCTTCCTTTTCTTCCTTCTGCCGCCCCGAACCATCTTGGCCATGGAGACGTCACCTTTCTTATCGATGAAGTAAAGGTATCCCTTCTTTCTCGTGATACCACATTTGGCTACCTTTTTGGGCGAGCCTCCTTTTTTCTTGCCTCTTGCCATCTTGGCCATGGAGACGTCACCTTTCTTATCTACATAATAAAGATAACCTTTCTGTCTCTTTATCCCTACCTTCATTACTTTCTGTGCCATAATTCACCTCCTTTTATAAGACCACAATTTACATAGTGAAAAAAGCGTAAATTGTCAGGTCGAGTTAATCCGCTTAAAAGCAAAACGCCAAAACCTAGGTGGATAAATCAGCCCCCAATCTTTAAGGGACTTAATATATTCTTAATAGTTGCAAATGCAGATAACATCGCTAAATAGCTCGTCTTAGGATTATCGCGCGATGGTCTATTCTCAACTCTAGTAAAAATTCTGCCACAGTCTGCATTCACTTCTATTTCATGAATATTCCTACTTATCCTTGAACTTGCTAATATTTTGACCTTAGTTTTTTTGGGGCCAAGCGAAGATAGTGAAATTATCGCTGCAACATTTATATTTTTTGGAAAATTCGATATAGCAGAAGAAGCGTTTCCGCTAAACAATTCTACCTCTCCTTTCAGCTTAGCCATATCTAATCTTTTCTTTTTTAGATAAGGTACATCGAGTAAGGTTCTGGCCGGCTTTCTTGTTGTAAGCTGGATCTTGTTTATCTTACCAAATCCTGCTGCCCTAATAGCATCTACACCAGCTATGGCGCCACTTGGAATATAAATCCTAGCTCCTTTTCTTTTTGCCAATTTAGCAATATTTTTTTTGAGTAATAAGGCGCCTGCGCTCATGACCAAAATGTCTTTACCAGAAGATATGACATCATCTAACAATAATAGACAACTTTTAACACTTGCGGCCTCTATAACAAGATCTGATTTTTTAATAAGGTGAGAAATATTACAAATAGTGGGTTTCTGACGCAGGCTGTCTCTTAGACGATTTGCAGATAGTGGATTGATATCGCAGATGGCAGTAAGAGCAATCTCCTTGCTTAATTCCCTATCGATTCTTTTGGCTAAATATGTTCCGATTGCCCCGCATCCGACGAGGCCAACCGCTAATTTCTTCATATTTTAATTATTATGTTATCGATTAATCTCACGCCGCCAATTTTTACCGCGAGCAAAATTGCAATCTCACCACGCAGCCGGCTCATGCAACTTGAATCATCTACGTCGACAATTACAATATAATCAATTCTAGCAGATCTTACCGTCGAAATCAAGTTTTTTATCGTCGATATTATAGCCTTGGAAGATCTACAACCACCTCCTATCTTGCGCCTGGCTTCAATAAGAGAACGGTAAAGAACCCTAGCATCTGATCTGCCTCTTGTGGAAAGATATCTATTTCTTGAACTCATGGCCAGGCCGTCCTCATCTCTTATAATTGGCAACATCTTTATTTTAACCGGATGGTTCAAATCCTTAACCATATTTTGGATAATCCGCGCTTGCTGAAAATCCTTCTGACCAAAATATGCCACATCAGCCAAGGTTATATTGAGCAATTTAAGGACTACGGTCGTAACGCCTTTAAAATGACCCGGGCGTGAAATGCCGCATAAAATCTCACCCATCTTCCCTGCATTAACTTCACTTGAAAAATTGTGAGAATACATATCAGCCTGGGAAGGAAAGAATATAAAATCTACGCCAACATCTTTAGCGAGTTTTCTATCTCGATTGAAATCCCGCGGATATCTCTTAAAATCTTCACGCGGACCAAATTGCAAAGGATTAACAAAAATGCTTATAATACAAATGTCATTTTCTGCCTTTGCCTGGCGCATAAGACTAAGATGGCCTTCGTGCAGATACCCCATTGTAGGAACAAAGCCCAATCTCTTGCCTTGCGCTTTAAGGCGTCTGCATATAGCCTGCATCCTATCGGGATACTTGACTACTTTCATTTTTTATTCTTAATTCTTAAGTGGGACAACTTGGTAAGGGAACTCAAGGGTTTTAATACAAAATCACGCTTATGCATGCGCGGATGAGGAATCGTTAGTTCTTTACTTTTTAATTTAAGATTTCCGTAGATAAGAATGTCTAAATCGATAATACGTGGGCCAAATCTAACACTGGATTTTCTACCCATCTCCTTTTCTATTCTTTTTACCTTTCTTAAAAGTTTAATGGGAGAAAGCTCAGTAGACAAACACGCTACAGCATTTAGGAATTTTCGCTGCTGCCTTAAACCAACTGGCTCTGTTTCGATAAGCTTGGATACCTCTCTTATCTTTAGGCCATCCTTATTTAACAAACTTAAGGCCCTCTTGATATTCTCTCGCCTATTGCCGATGTTGCTTCCCAGGCCTAAATAAACTAATGTCATACCTCTTTTCTAAAGGACCTTTTTTATCCTTCTGACTGCTTCCTGCAGGCGCTCCTTACTTACTGTCAAAGCAAACCTTACATAGCCCTCGCCGTATTTTCCAAAGCCAACCCCGGGCGTAGAGACAATATCAGCATCTTCAAGGAGCCTCTTTGCGAATTCAACTGAGATCTCTTTTGTCGGAACATGGGCCCATACATAAAAAGTAGCAAGGGGTTTTTTTGTCTTCCAGCCAATTTCATTTAAACCCTCAACAAAAATATCTCTTCTCTCTTGATAGAGATCTCTCATCTTTTTGCAAAAATCGCTCCTGTCTTTAAGTGCCACTGTTGCTGCAAACTGAATCGCCTGAAATATCCCAGAATCAATATTGCTCTTTACGCGTGCTAAATAACTGATTATCTTTTTATTGCCACATACCCAACCAATCCGCCAGCCCGTCATATTATATGTCTTGCTTAAAGAGTGAAATTCAATTCCAACCTCTTTTGCCCCTTCAACCTGAAGAAAACTCATTGGTGGTACATCGTCATAATAAATTTGAGAATATGCAAGATCGCTGGCTACAACCATATTACACCTTGCAGCTAGCAAGGTTAGCTTCTTATAAAATGATTCCTCAGCAACCGCTGCCGTAGGATTATTAGGATAATTTACATAGGCTAACTTTGCCTTTGGGATTCTGTCTAAATCCGGCAGATAGCCATTTTTCTCAAGAAGAGGCATAGCAATGACATTGGCTCCGGCAAATATCGCTGCTGAACGATAGGCTGGATAGGCTGGTTCAGGAACCAATACCTTATCTTCCGGATTTATCAGACCCAAAGGTAAATGTGCAAGGCCTTCTTTAGAGCCGATTAATGGATAGACCTCGGTTTCAGGGTCTAGTTTTACATTAAACCGCTCTAAATACCATTTTGCTATCTGCTCTCTTAAGCTAAATAGTCCTGCATCCAAGGCATAATGATGGTTTGTGCCATCCTCTGCAGCCTTTTTGAGTGCTTCAATGATAAATTCAGGCGTAGGCTGATCAGGATCTCCAATGCCTAAATCAATGATATCCCTGCCTGCTTCTTGTGCAAGTCTCTTTGCCTTATCAATCTCTACGAATAGATAGGGCGGAAGACTCTCTAGTCTTTTTGATGGATCCAAATTAAAATCTGCCATTTTTCTCTACCTTTGCTGATGAAAATTTTTAATATTTTACTTCTAGTTCAATAAATTCAGTCTCTTGCGGATATGTTACATCTATTGTGAATGTCTTTATCGCGCCGGCTACAATAACATCATTGGTCATCGTCAATAAATCGATTCTGTCCTTTTCTAGAATCTCTCTAGCATCATCAAGATAAATAATATCTAGAAACAGACTGCTCAGAAGCATATCTCCTTGATTACTAACGCTCAAATTGATTTGAGCTGAAGAATCCTCATAATTTCTTAGAATATCGTAATCTTCTAATTTTACAAATTTTTCTATGTAATTTGACTCTGTCAGTTTTAAAGATTGGCGTTTCAAGAAAGGTAAAATAATTACAAGGCATACTATTAATACAAGCGCAACTTTAACAACAGTAATAATTTTATTCTTCATTGGCTGATAGGCAATCGGCCATCGTATAAAGACCACACTCTTTTGAAACTACCCATTTTGCAGCAATTAAAGCACCCTGTGCAAAGATATCACGACTTTTTGCGCTATGTTTTAGAGAAACTCTATCAAATTGCCCATCGAAAATTATCTCATGATCACCGACAATTTCATCTTCTCTAATTGATTGTATATCCTCAGCCGCTTTACCTCTAGCCTCTTTAATAATCTGGGCAATTTTTTTTGCTGTTCCGCTGGGTGCATCTTTTTTATGAATATGGTGCGCTTCAATAATCTTTATCTCATAATCAGATAAGACATTCGCCAATTCTTTTACAACCTTAAATACAAGGTTTACTCCAACTGACATATTGACAGATAATACGATCGGAATAGTCCCTGCCGCTTTATTTATAACTGCTATTGACTCTTGCTTCAGGCCTGTAGTGCCTATTACCATGGGACGTTTATATTTTAGGCAAGTCTCTAAATTTTTAAGAGTTGCCTCTGGCTCAGTAAATTCAATAACGCAATCAACGCCAGATACAAGAGAGTAATCATCAGTTATTGACATACCTTCAATCTGACTAGCCAGTTTCGCATGTCCTTTGCGTTCAAGGCAAACAGCAACAGAAAGCTCCTTATCATTCTTAGCCAAGGCAATAATTCTAGAGCCCATTCTGCCACAGGCACCACTAACTGCTAATTTAAGCATTTTAACTAAACCTCATTTAGTAAGACCGTGTTCCTTTAACGCTTGTTTTAAAACCTCTAAATTTTTAAGGTCCATAGAACACATTGGAAGTCTTAAACTTGGCTCGCACATACCTAAAATTCCCATAGCTGTCTTAACTGGTATGGGATTGGTTTCAATAAATAATGCCTTGATTAAAGGCAGTAGCCTATAATGCAACTTCCGTGCCTCTTCTATATCCCCCTTAGAAAAACTCTCGCAGAGATTCTTGACTTCAGTCGGAACAATATTGGCAGCTACTGATATCACACCAACGCCACCAATGGAGAGAAGCGGCAAGGTCAGACTATCATCGCCGGAAATAAGTAAAAAATCTTTAGGGCAAATCGCCTTAGTGCGCTCCATCTGTTCTAGGGAACCAGAGGCCTCCTTGACTCCAATAATATTTGAACAAGTCTCACAAAGCCTGGCAATTGTCTCTGGTTCAATGTTTCTTGCAGTGCGTCCAACAATATTATAAAGAATAATCGGAATATCAACTGAATCAGCAACTGCCTTAAAATGCTGATACAATCCTTCCTGGGTTGGCTTGTTATAATAAGGCGTTACTTGCAAAGAGGCATTTGCGCCTGCCTTTTGAGCTTTTTGTGTTAGCGTGATTGCCTCTTTTGTCGAGTTTGAGCCAGTCCCTGCAATTACCGGTATCTTTCCTCTAGCAGCAGAGATCACAATCTCAATAACCCTTTCATGTTCTTGAAAGGAAAGCGTAGGAGACTCACCAGTTGTGCCGCAAGGAACAATACCATCTGTTCCTTGTTCAATATGCCAGTTTACAAGCTCAGTTAACTTCTTTTCATCAATAGTATCAGCCTGAGCAGAAAATGGAGTCACCATGGCTACCATAGACCCTTTAATATTAACTGCTTTCATGTCCTCTCCTTCAATGAAACCGTCAAGATTATTGACGGATAAAAGATAAAATTAGGAGACTTCTATTTTCTTTCCCGTTAGTTTCTGCACCCTACCTTCTAACCATATATCGCTAAAATTTCCCTTCTCGTATTCAAATTCAACTGTTAAGAGTTCTTGCGAAGTAGGCTTAACATTAATCTTTCTACTGCGAATAAAAGAAAGACGATAACTTATAAGGACGCTGGCTACAATACCAGTACCGCAAGCAAGCGTTTCAGATTCAACGCCACGTTCATACGTACGTACTGCTAAAGAATCAAAGCTCCTAATCTCAACAAAATCAACATTTGTGCCGCGGGGAGCAAATCTCTCATGATTTCTTATCATTGCCCCGATACAAGCAACATCTATTCTGGAGAGGGCATTGACAAAAACAACTACGTGCGGCACACCTGTATCTATAGAACTAACGTGAATCATGCGGGCATTGACCTCTAACGGCATATTAAGCTTAATATCAGATGGGTCAGTCAGCTTGATTCTTACATGCCCGGAGCTTACTTCTGCCTGAATTATACCAACCATTGTCTCGATTCTTAGATCTTTCCTATCTAGGCGACTCAAATAAAATGCTACACATCTTGCGCCGTTACCGCACATCTCAGCCTCAGAGCCATCTGGATTAAAAATGCGCATTTTAATGTCGCAATTTTTGGAATGCTCTATGATGAGTAAGCCATCTACATCAACCTTTCCTGACTTTAAGCATACGTTCCTAGCAAGTTCTGAAGGCTTATAGTCGAATGAATATTTGGAAGTATCAAGTAAATAAAATGTGTTTCCACTTGCGGAAAATTTTTTCAGCTCAATTTTCATTGAAAGACTCTATTCCAAAAACTTAACGATATGCTCACCCTTAATTAAATCTTTGAAATTCTGCCGTTCTCTTATAAGATAGCTATTCTTACCCTTAACCAATACCTCTGCTGGTTGAAGGCGCGAATTATAATTACTCGCCATAGAGAAGCCATAGGCACCTGTACTCATCACTGCCAATAGCTCACCTTCAGAGACCTTCTGTATTTTTCTATTCTTGGCCAAAAAGTCAGCGCTCTCACAAATAGGACCTACTACATCTACACTAACCTTACCTCTATTATTTCGTCTCGCTAAAGGCAGTATATCGTGGTATGCCCCATACAAGGCTGGCCTCATTAAATCATTCATTCCAGCATCCACTATAACGAATATTTTTTTATGGTTTTTCTTTACGTAGATTACCTTGGTAACCAAAATACCGGCGTTTCCAACAATAAATCTACCTGGCTCCAAAATTATTTTCAAGTTAGCCCTTCTTAAGAGACCACTGATATTCTTTGAAAATTGATGTGCAGTCTGTGGTTTTTCGTTCTTATAAATAATACCCAGACCACCGCCAATATTCAAATATTCTATTTTGATCCCCAATGAAAGCAACTCTAGGACAAAATCAAGGACTCGCCTGATTGCTCCAATAAAAGGACGACTACTAATAATCTGAGACCCAATATGCATATGAACAGCATTAAACTTAATATTAGGAAAGCTACCTCTATTTATGAATATCCTTCGCGCCAGATCAAGGCTGACTCCGAATTTATTAGTTAGTTTACCAGTAGTAATATACTCATGGGTCTGCGGTTCGATATCTGGATTAATACGAATCGCTACCTGTACAATTTTGCCTAGTTGGCCTGCTATGCGATTGATAACCCTTAACTCTGAATCTGATTCGACATTAAAAAATAAGATTCCCACCTGAATTGCCCTAGTAATCTCTTCTTCTGTCTTTCCAACAGATGCATAGACTATTCTACGTGGACTAGCGCCGATCTTTAGGGCCTTATATAGTTCACCACCAGAGACAATGTCAAGCCCTGCCCCCTGTTTAAGGAGCACCCTGGCTATACTAAGATTAGAGTTTGCCTTCAGGGAATAACAGATTAAAGGCTTAAAATCTGAAAATGCACTATATAATTTATGAAAATGTTCAATTATCGTCTTGTAGCTATAAATATACAAAGGTGTCTTGAATTCCTTGGCGATTTTCATTACGGGAACACCTTCACAAAAAAGCCTATCCTTTATAAATTTAAAATCATGCATGACTATTTTCCTAGAGCAATCCTCTTCTCCATATCTTTTAGGGCATTAACTACGTTCTTCTTTGCTGTACCGCCATATGTCTTTTTGCGATTTACAGAAACTTCTGCATTAAGCAAGTTATATACCTTGTTGTCGAAAAGCTTGGAGAATTTCTTTAATTCTTTTAATGTAAGGGAGCTTATCTTTTTATTCTTATCCAGTGTATTCTTAACCAATCTACCCACTGTATCATGGGCATCTCGATAAGAGAGTCCTTTGCTGATGAGATATTCCATGATGTCTACACAGTAGAGCGACTCATCAAGCAATTTCTCTCTTAATTTATGTGTATTAACCTTCATCGCCTTAAATATCTCTTTGAAGATTTCCAATATCACATCGATTCTTTCTACAGCATCAAAGAGAGGTTCTTTGTCTAGCTGCATATCTCTGTTATAGGAAAGCGGCAGGCCTTTTAGCATAATCAATACTGCGCTTAAGTCTGACTGGATTTTACCAGCGCTACCGCGAACAAGCTCTAAGCAATCCGGATTCTTCTTATGCGGCATAATACTAGAGCCTGTACAAAGTGACCAGTCAATATCAACAAACGAGAATTCTTTAGTCGACCAAATAATCAAATCCTCCGAGATTCTAGAGAAATGTATAGAAAGTATTACCACAGCAGAAAGTAGATCAAGGATAAAATCTCTATCGCTTACAGTGTCAATGCTATTTTTGGTAACCTTGCTAAAACCTAGCTCTTTAGCGACAAAAAAACGATCGATAGCCAAACCTGTCCCAGCTAAGGCACAGCTCCCCAGAGGCATAATATCACATGATTCTTTTGCAGATTCCAATCTTGCCTTATCTCTTTCAAACATCTCAAGATATGCCGCAAGATAATGTGCTAAAAGTACAGGCTGGGCAGGCTGCAGATGCGTATAGAAAGGCAAGATGCAATCAATATTTTCCTTGGCAAACTTCAAAATCTGCTTCTCCAGGAGGACCAATTCATACACCAAATCATCGATTATATCCTTACAATACATCTTAATATCCAACACTACCTGATCGTTTCGAGAACGCGCAGTATGCAACTTATCAGCGACTTTACCTATTTTTTTCTTTAGGGCATTTTGGATATTGCTATGAATATCCTCGCATGCAAAATCAAATTTGAACTTACCCAGCTGTAATTGTGATAATAGGCTCCTGAGCCCGCTTACAATCTTTTTGGTTTCTGCCTTTGTTAGAATCTTACAAGCCGCCAGCATTTTCACATGGGCAATGCTTCCTTCAATGTCATAAACGGCTAATCTTTTGTCAAAGGCTATGCTGGATGTGAATTTATCCGCAATTTTACTTGTAGATTTCTTGAATCTTGAACCCCATAATTTCTTAGCCATGTTTACTTCATCCTTTTTTCTTGCCTTTATAGGGAAGGCTCCAGATTTTAATAAATCCTTCTGCTGCTGTATGGTCAAACTTATCATCCTTAGAATATGTTGCCATTTCCTTACTGTAAAGGGCGTGTGGCGATTTTCTCCCAACGCAGACACAATTTCCTTTTGTAAGCTTTAATTTGATAACACCGCTTACATTTTTTTGAGTATGAGTCATAAAGGCATCTAGCGATTCCTTTAAAGACGAAAACCATAAACCATCATAGACTAATTGCGCATATTTAGCAGCCAAGAGCATTTTTAGATTTATGGTGTCCTTATCAAGGGTTAGACTCTCAAGTTCTTTGTGTGCAGTATATAGAATCCAACCCGCCGGCGCCTCATAAATCTCGCGAGATTTTATGCCTACAAGCCGATCTTCAATCAAATCCGTTCTTCCGATTCCAAAACTTGCACCAATCTCATTTAATTCCTGAATGATCTTAATAAGAGGCATCTGCTTTGCGTTCAATTTAGTAGGCACACCCTTCTTAAATTCAATAAGCAAATATTTTTTATTGCCGCTCTTGGACTTAGATGTTTTGGTCCACTGATAGCAACCCTCAGGTGGTTCAGTATTTATATTTTCTAATTTAGAGCCTTCAATACTTACACCCCAAAGATTCTTGTCAATACTGTAAAGCTTTTTCTTGCTAACTGAAAGCGGGATATTTTTTTGCTTGGCGTATTTAATTTCCTCTTCTCTTGATTTTAATTCCCAAAGTCTCAAAGGAGCGATGACTTCGAGCTTTGGAGCCAGGACAGAAACTGCCACTTCAAAGCGCACCTGGTCATTGCCTTTGCCGGTACAGCCATGAGCAAGGCTAGAAGCGCCGACTTTATGGGCTACATCGACAAGATGCTTCCCAATCAATGGCCGCGATAATGCCGTTGCCAATAAGTACTTCTCTTCATAAATTGCGCCGGCTTTTAAAGTCGGTAAAATGTAGTCGTTGACAAATTCCTGCTTTAAATTGCGGATAATAACATCCTCAGCGCCGATATTTAAGGCCCTTTGCTTTATCTTTGCCAAATCCTCATCCTGGCCAACATCGGCAATAAAACAAAAAACTTTGTAGCCCTGCTCTTTAAGCCAACTGATACAACAGGACGTATCCAATCCTCCGGAATAAGCTAAAACGATATTTTTTGACATTTCAAATTCTCCATTTCAAAACAGCCTAGTTTTTTAGAAGCTCCAGAAGTATTGCCTTTTGCACATGCAATCTATTCTCCGCCTGGTCAAATACAATTGAGTTTTGACCATCAATAACCTCATCCGTTATTTCCTCGCCCCGATGTGCAGGCAGGCAATGCATTATAAGGACATCCTTACCACTATCATCAATCAGATCTTTATTTATCTGGAATGCCTTAAACGCCTTTATTCTTTTCTTTGCCTCGCTTTCCTTGCCCATGCTTGTCCAGACATCAGTATAAATTACATCAGCGCCTTTGACTGCGCTGACTGCATCGTTAAACAAGTTTATTCCTGCATCATTCTTAGCAGATTCCTTTGCCTCTTTGATTATCTGCGGTTTAGGAGCAAATTTCTTTGGCGTTGCAATATTTAAATTAATCCCCAACTTAGAACAGATAATTATCAGGCTATGACAGACATTATTTCCATCACCCACAAAGGCAATTGTCTTGTTGTCAAGATTTGAAAATTTCTCAGTCAAGGTATAGACATCAGATAATGCCTGACAGGGGTGCAATAAATCCGTCAAGGCATTTACCACCGGGATACTGGCATAATGAGCTAAATCCTCTAATAACTTATGAGAAAATGTACGTAAAACGATTGCATCCACATAGCGACTTAAGGTGTGTGCCATATCTTTTATTGATTCACGCACACCTAAACGCGCATTCTGCTGGCCTAAATATATACATTTGGCTCCTAATTGCCAGATACCCACCTCAAAAGAGACGCGCGTTCTACTGGATGGCTTCTCAAATACTAAAATTATTGACTTATCAGCCAAAGAATTTTTAAAAGCCTGAGGCCCCTTTTTCAATTCACGCGTTAATTCAAATATGTGATTAATATCCTCATAGCTTAAATCCTTTATTGAAATAAAATCCTTTTTCATAATTTCACTCTCTATTGTTTTTCTAAGGCGCATTTCAGAATCCTAAGCGCCTTATCTATTTTCTTTTTATCTATGTTTAATGCGGGCATCAGCCGCAAGACCTTGCCTTGTGTACAATTTATTATCAGCCCTTGAGTTAGGCAAAAATCAACTATTGGCTTACCTTCTATTTCAAGTTCAACACCACACATCAGACCTAAACCTCGAATATCTTTTATAATCTTAAACTTGCTCTTTAACTCATTGAGTCTCTCGAATAAATATTCACCCATTTTTTTGGCATTGCTTAACATCTTCTCCTTTTGGATTGCACTAAAGACAGCAAGGGCTGCTTTTGACACCAAAGGAGAGCCACCGAATGTTGAAGCATGCATACCAGGTTTTAGGATATCAGCAATCGGTCTTGCTACTAACATTGCTCCAATCGGAAGTCCACCGCCCAAAGACTTAGCCAAGGTCATTATATCTGGCGTGACTGCGTAATGCTTAAAGCAAAACATCTCTCCGGTTCTACCCATGCCCGTCTGAACCTCATCAATTATTAACAGTAACTTTTTTTCATCACAGAGTCTTCTCAAATCCTTAATGAATTCTTTCCCAGCTACATTAATGCCGCCCTCACCTTGAATCAATTCCAACATAATAGCAACAGTATCTTCTGTCAGGGCATTTTTAACTGCCTCTAGATTGTTAAACTCTACAAACTTAAAACCAGCCAATAAAGGCTGGAAGCCTTTTTTGTATTTTTCCTGGCCGGTTGCTGAAAGGGCACCAAATGTACGGCCATGAAAAGAATTATAAAAACTAATTATCTGGCTACGCTTACCCTTTCCATAAACCCTTGAAAATTTTATGGCTGCCTCGTTTGCCTCTGCACCTGAATTACAAAAGAACACCTTAGAATCAAAGCTCCAGAAATTAATCTCTTGTGCTAATTTCGCCTGATTAATATGATAAAAATTATTAGGAATAAATGTCAATTTCTTTATCTGATCCTTGACAGCTGCAATCACTTTGGGATGACAATGGCCTAGATTATTTACACCCCAGCCTGGGAAAAAATCAAGATACTCCTTTCCATTAATATCAATGAGCTTACTACCTTTACCTTTGGTAAAAATTAATGGTGTGCGGGTATACGTACCCATTATGTATTGTTTGTAGCTTTGGAAAATCTCTTCTTGTTTCATCTTCTCATCAACTATAGAAATTAAACCCTACTTAACAATTTCAGTGCCTATACCCTGTTCTGTAAAGATCTCAAGCAACAGGGCGCGATTTAATCTAGCATCAACTATATGCGCTTTGCCCACTCCTTTACTGATGGCCTCAATAGCTGCTGATACCTTAGGAATCATACCCTCCTGAATTACCTTCTCTTTCACCAAGTGCCTGGCCTCTTCAATGTTAAGTGTAGCAATAAATGAATGGTTATCTTCGGGGTTGCGCATTATACCTTTTACATTAGTCAGCAAAACAAGTTTTTCAGCGCCTAGACTAACAGCTAAATGAGCCGCAACCTCATCAGCATTTATATTGTATTGCTTTCCGTCTTCTCCTGTGCCTATAGGAGAAAGTACGAGAATCGAATCTTGTTCAAGTATTTTCTTCAAAGGTCTTGCGTTAACTTCCGATATCTTACCCACAAAGCCTAAGCTTTTACGCTGCTTAGATAGTTTTCTTTTCACCTTAATTATATTTTTTTGGCCTGCAGTAATTCCTTTAGCATCTGCCCCCAATTCCTTGAACTCTGCTACAATTTTTTTGTTTATTATTTCCAATTCCTCTATGACGATTTTTAATGTTTGCTTATCTGTGATACGGATTCCATCAATGAATCTTACCTTCTTGCCCTCTTTTTTCATACGCTCGCTGATATGAGGTCCGCCTCCATGAACAAGCATAGGTCTTAATCCCATAAAATTTAAGAATACTATATCTTCTAAAACACCCTTGCGAATCTTATCATCACCTAAGATGCTGCCGCCATATTTTATAACCAGTATCTTCTTATGAAATGCCTTAATGTATGGCAGCGCTTCGATTAAGATATCAGCTTTTCTTACTATCTCTTGCATGGTTTTAATTCCTTGTACCTAATTATAGCCGGCATTAATTTTCACATAGGCTGGGGTTAAATCCGAAGTATAAACCACGCTATCGAATTTTCCCTGACCTAAATCAACTCCGACTATGATATTTTTACTTCTTAGGTTACTCAGGCTAATTTTTGTCTTTCGCTCCTCAAGTTTTATGCCTATAGCACCCACTGATTGAACAATTCTGCCAATATTTTTATTTTCACCAAAACAAGCACTTTTAAACAAGGCTGAATTGGCAATAGCAAATGCGGCCTGCTTAGCCTGTATCTGTGTCTTAGCGCCTTTTATTCTTATCTCTATGAATTTACTCGCTCCTTCTGCATCAGCTACTACTTTCTTGGCTAATTCTTTGCAAATCCCGCTAAGTATATCTCTAAATTTATAAAATTCTCTACTGCCTAATTTAATCTTGCGATTGTTGGCTGCTGCGTTTGCTAAGATCAAAACCATATCATTGGTGCTCATACAGCCATCAATAGTTATGGCATTAAATGATTCCTCAACTGCAAAGCCTAATGCCTCTTTTAAGGCGCGATATTGGATATCAGCATCTGTAGTAATAAAGCAGAGTGTAGTTGCATGGCCCCTAAGATGAGGAAAGACCATACCAGCGCCCTTTGCCATAGCTCCAATGGATACGGTCTTAGCTCCGATCTTAAAACTTTTAGCTGCCTGTTTTAAGAAGGTATCTGTTGTCTGAATCGCGTAAGCCGCATCTTGACCTCCTCCTCTTCTAAGTTTCAAACAAAGACTGGGAATCGAGGGGATAATTTTATTCAATGGTAAAGGCTTGGCGATTATTCCAGTCGAAGCTGTCAGGACATCAGCTGTCTTTATCGTTAAGCACTTGGCCACAAGACGTACAACTTTCCTGGCATCAGCTAAACCTCCAACTCCTGTAAAACAATTGGCATTGCCGCTATTTATCAGGATTGCTTGTGCACGACCATTTTTAAGGTGGTCTCTAGTGACCAGAAGCGGAGCTGCCTTAACGCTATTTGCAGTAAACAAACCAGTTGCAAGCGCCTTATTTACTGACAAGATAAGTGCCAAATCTTTCTTATTAGATTTTTTTATACCGCAGGATATGCCAGCTGCAAAAAAACCCTTGGCTCGCGTGATTGCACTAAAACTAGAACTCATAACAGACCCTCTGTTTCCTTAAATCTACAGGCAATGTTCATATTCTGTATAGCCTGACCTGAAGCGCCTTTAACCAGATTATCAATGGCGCTAACAACAATTAGAAGATCATCCTCAACCTTTAGTCCTATCTCGCAAAAATTAGTATTAACGACATTCTGCAATTGAGGAAATACTCCATCATCCAACACTCTCACAAACGGCTCATGCTTATAGAATTTCTTATATAATCCTGTGATTGCACTTTCTGCTTTTTGAATCTTGCATCTTATGTATATTGTCTCTAGTATGCCGCGTTGCGCAGGAATTAGATGCGGCACAAATACTAATTCTGGTCGTGACTTAGTAAGCTTGTTTATTTGCTGTAGAATCTCAGGTGCATGTTGATGACTATTAACCTTATATGCCTTAAGATTGCCTTTTTCTTTAAATTCATCTAATTTTAATTCTGGCTTTCTTCCCGCACCACTAATCCCTGATTTTGCATCAATATAAATAGAGTCAACTGATATAGCAGCCTTTAATAACGGCAAAATTCCCAGTAATGCTGCAGTGGGATAACAGCCGGGGTTAGCGATCAACTTGGTCTTCTTAATAAGGTCGCGATTAATTTCCGGCAGACCATAAACAGCCTTTCCTAAATTATCCAGATCTAAATGCTTAACCTTATAATGGGTTTCATAAGTTGGGGCGTCGAGTCTATAGTCAGCACTCAAATCTATAACTAATTTGCCTTTTTTAAGCAGCAAAGGCGCGATTTTCATTGATACAGTATGGGGCAAGGCTAAAAAGATTACATCGCATTTTTTTGATATCTCATCAATATCAGGTTCTGCGCATGTAAGGCCTAACTTTGTTTTCAGATCAGAATAAATCTCATCTAAAGGCATTTCAGCATCAATCTTTGCTGAGACAGAGACAACAGAGGCATGCGCATGCTTAAGTAAGATCCGCAACAATTCCTCGCCACTAAAACCTGTAACTCCAATTATCCCAACCTTTACCATAATTTTTCCTCTATCAGAATCAAAATACTGACATAAGCTAAGAATAACATCTTATCACAATTTCTAACAGGGTCAATAAGTATTTCCGCCTACTCCCGACTGTATAAATGCCTACAAATATCAGATCATGATGCACAACCCCTTATCTAGAAATGAGTTCAATCGCCAAATGCATAAAAAAAATCCGCTAGGGTCTCTAGCGGATTCTCTATCTGAAATTATGGTTCGTTTATCGTTTAGTCCACTGAAACCTCTTTCTTGCCCCTTTTCGTCCAAATTTCTTACGTTCTTTCATGCGTGAATCCCTAGTAAGAAATCCGAATTTTTTAAGCACTGTTTTAGAGTCGGGTTGCGCTAAAAGCAAGGCCCTGACTATGGCAAGCCTGGTTGCGCCAGCCTGACCAGAAATCCCACCCCCGCTTACCTTAATCATAATATCAAATTTGTTGGAATTTCCTGTCTGCTCTAAAGGTTGGCAGATTAATAAGCGGTCAGTCTCGCGCTTGAAATACTGTTGCCAATCAAGACTATTAACCTGGATGCCGCCTTTGCCTGGCTGTAAAATTACCTGCGCAACTGACTCTTTGCGCCTACCTAAACCTTTATATTTACTAATCTCACTCATTTAAATCTCTAATTTAACTGGGTTTTGGCCAGAATGAGGATGTACCTCATCTTTATATATCTTTAACCTTTTAAGAACGACTCTCTTCAACTTATTGTCAGGGAGCATATTCTTAACTGCATTTGTGATAACGAGTTGTGGCTTTTTGCTCATCAGTTCGTTAAGGTTTATTTCTTTCAACCCACTGGGGTATCCTGAATAACGCTGATAAATCTTATCCTGACCCTTTTTTCCTGTAACCCTCACTTTTTGGGCATTGATTACAATAACCCCATCTCCGGTATCAAGATGTGGAGTAAATTGCGGCTTATTCTTACCTCTTAATACAGTGGCAATTTTGGCTGCAATCCTGCCCAGTACCATATTCTCGGCATCAACAATATACCACCTGCGTTTAATTTCTTGCTTTTTTGGTAAGTATGTACGATTTCGCTTAATTTTCATAAGGGTGTAACTATAGCAAAAACAAGCTCATGTGTCAATATAAATTGTCATCTCACTCCTCAAGGCCAAATGTGGTTTGGTCCCCACAAAAGTTCAACTTTGCCTCCTTCAACGAAGAAACGCCACGCTGTACCACCCCCACTCGCAGAAATTCCTCGGAGATGAGGACAACCTATATACCACTCATTAGCCGAAAAATAATAAAGCTCCCATTCCTCATCAGGGCCTCCGCTCAAATCAAGAAGTTCAAAGAGAGTAGTCGCGGTAGAATGGGGTGGCGGATCTTGTAAAAATTCGGCAAAAATATCATCATTAGCATTGCGGCCATACCAATCATCATTCTCTACGTTATAAAGCATCGCAGCCTTAGTAAGCGAGCGTAACAGGGCCTCCTCACTCAATAAAGTAGCGTCACCTTGGATATTGGTTACTCTCACTACTGCTGCAGCAGCCAGAATAGCTAAGACAACAACCATAATTATCACAGCATATAAATTCACGGCTGCTTTATTATTAATACTTTTGGACAATCTAACTGACCACTCTGAAATCTGTCTAATCATTTCTTATATTTAACCTCACAAAGATACAGCCCTTTTGCAGGAGCTGTTGAGCCGGCTAATCTCCTGTCCTTAGCCTTCAGGATTCTCTTCATATCGCCTTTTTTTAGATGGCCACGGCCAATATCAATCAATGTCCCGACAATATTTCTTACCATGTTATAAAGAAACCCATCAGCCTCTATGCTAATTATAACCAATCTTGCCTTATTCATCAAGTCCCAAGCAGAGAATTTGGCACTGGTTCTTAAAGCCAATTTCTTTACGGTCCTGGTAGTACTTTTCACCTTTGAGCCACTTGCACAAAAGGACTTAAAGTTATGCCTGCCTCTTAGAAGACGCAACTCAGCAGCCATAAGAGGAATATCTAGAGAAAAGGCAACCTGATGCACATAACGAAATAATAGCGGATTGGAATCTCTGCTATTAAGTATGAGATACTGATAGGTCTTAAGTTTAGCTCCGTGCTGAGAATGAAAACCTAAATCCACTTCAGATGCACTGGATATTTTTATATCCTGCGGCAATAAAGAATTTAAGGCGCGTTTGATATTAACTGCCTCTATTGTTGAGGTGGTCTTAAAATTTGCTACCTGACCCAAGGCATGCACGCCAGCATCAGTCCTACCAGAGCCGATAAGTCTAACCCTCTCCTGCAAAATCTTTTTTAAGGTCTTTTCAATAACTCCCTGGATAGACCTCCTCTCGCCTCTATTTTTTTGGACCTGCCATCCACAGTAATTAGTTCCGTCATAAGAGATGCTAAGCTTAATATTTCTCATAAGTTAAAGGTCTAAAGCAAAAAGCGCAAAACGAAAACTCAAAGACTAAAAAACTTTTAAGTTTTGCAATCTAGTTTTACGCTTTGCGCTTTATTAAAAGTTCTGCAATCTGAATGGCGTTCAATGCTGCGCCTTTACGCAGATTATCAGATACTACCCACAGCCAGAAGCCGTTCTTTTGAAATGGGTCTTTTCTTATGCGGCCAACGAAGACCTCATCTTTACCTTCAGCAACAATAGGTAAAGGATAGAGTCCTTTTTTTGGCTCATCAATTACTTTAATACCTGGATTCTTGCTTAGGAGCTTTCTTATGTTTTCTACGCTTATGCCCTTTTTAGTTTCAAGATATATTGCCTCACAATGTCCGGTTATCACCGGAACCCTGGCACAAGTAGCAGAAATCTTAATTGATTCATCATGCAGAATCTTATGGGTTTCATGAACCATCTTCCACTCTTCAGAAGTATAATCTGCTCTACCAAAGTCTCCTATCTGAGGGATGATATTATTAGCTATTAAATAGGCAAATGCGCCACCCGCCACCTCTCTACCTTTTAGTTCATTTTCAAGTTGAATTACACCGCTGCGGCCAGCGCCTGAGACTGCCTGATAGCTAGAGACTATTATCCTTTTTAATCCTACGCTCTTTTTTATCGGCCAAATTGCTACTACCATTTGAATAGTAGAGCAGTTTGGATTGGCAATAATACCCTTATGTCTGGCTACATCCTTAGGATTCACCTCAGGAACAACTAATGGCACTGTCTTTTTAAGACGAAAATCAGCGCCATTATCAATAACTACTGCACCGCATCGAACTGCCTCAGGCGCAAAAGTTACTGCAGCGCCCTTCTCTCCCTCTGTTCCGGCAAAAAATACTATATCTATATTCTGGAAACCTTCCGGACTAACTGCCCCTACCTTGTAAATATGATTGTCTACGCTAATTTCTCGAGCAGAGCGCGCAAATATACGTAACTCATTTATTGGGAACGCGCGCTGTTTTAAACAGCGTAACATTTCAATACCCACAACACCAACACCAACAACAGCTACATTGTATTTACTCTTTTTATTCATCTTCATTTTACTATCCGCTAAATAATTATAAATTTTCTACTACTAAATCGCCTACTTCACTCGTTGAGTACCCCATCTTACCAGCTGAGAGCGATTTTAGTTTCGTGCGCACAACCTTAATTACAGCATTTTCTACTGTCTCTGCTGCCTTGCCCTGACCTGCCTCCTCTAGCATCATGGATAAAGCACAAATTGCTGCCAAGGGATTGATTACATCTTTTCCCGTATATTTTGGAGCAGAACCTCCGATAGGCTCAAACATTGATACGCCGCTAGGACTAATATTTCCGCCTGCTGCAATGCCCATACCGCCTTGAACCATAGCACCCAAATCTGTAATTATGTCTCCGAACATATTATCAGTAACAATTACGTCAAACCATTCTGGATTCTTTACCATCCACATACAGGTAGCATCAACATGGGCATAATCAGTCGAAACATCTGGATATTCTCCAGCGATCTCCTGAAACGTTCTCTCCCATAAATCCCAGGCATATGTGAGAACATTAGTTTTACCGCAAAGCGTGAGCCTCTTGTTTTTGTTGCGTTTTTTCGTAAATTCAAAGGCATAACGAATACAACGTTCTACGCCTTTACGCGTATTATAAGAAATCTGCCTTGCAATCTCCTGCTTTGTGCCCTTGTCAGTAAAATCGCCCATACCTTTATATAGGCCTTCTGAATTTTCCCTTACAACTACAAAATCAACATCCTTGCTAGTTTTATCTTTTAAAGGACAAAATCTCTCATCAAACAATTTAATCGGCCTTAAATTTATATACTGATCTAGACCGAATCTGATTTTTAACAAAATTCCTAATTCTAGAATTCCTGGTTTTACCTTGGGATGACCAATGGCGCCTAAAAATATGCATGAAAATTGCTTTAATTCCTCGAGTGCATCGCCAGGCATGGGAACCTTATTCTTGAGATAATATTCTCCGCCAAAAGGAAAGGTTTTAGTCTCATAGCTTATATTGTATTTTTTTGCAACTTCCTTTAATACCTTTAAGCCTTCCCTAACTACTTCTGGCCCTGTACCGTCACCCGGTATAACAGCTATTTTAAGCATCTTTCTTAAAACCCTCCTTGGATGCTCTATCTTTACCCATAGGATAAAGCAAGACAATAAAGTTCGTATTCACAGTTAAAAAATCGGTCTCCATAAGTAATTTTTCATCTCCGACTGAGAATACCTTCACATCAGTAATAGGTATGAAATTTCCCCCTGCCCGGGAGGAAAGAAAATCAGTTATCCTGCCACCCGGAACAATATGGATATTACCGACCAGCTTATGATGTTCCGTAACAATACCTACCTTGATTACATCTCGCTCTGCCTTCATTTTTTTATCCCTCCTAAATGAGACTATAGCCTATGTCTGCATTCGAAGCCAATTAATCAATCCGCCGGCATTAATGATTGATCGCATAAATTCAGGGTAGGCAGCTGCTTGAAATACATTATTATTAGTGGTATCTACTATCCGGCCGCTTGCCAAATCAATCTCTAATTCTGATCCAGGAGTTATCTTATCAGCCCCTTTAATCTCTAAAATAGGTAGACCTAAGTTTAGGCAATTGCGGTAGAATATCCTCGCAAAACTCAAGGCTATAACACAGGATATTCCTACGCCCTTTATTGCCAAGGGGGCATGTTGCCTGCTTGAACCACAACCAAAATTCCTACCAGCTACTATTATATCACCCTTAACTACATTTTTTGAGAAATCTTTATCTAAGATTTCCATGCAATGTGAGCCTAATTCCTTTGGATCAGTAGCATTAAGATAACGCGAGGCGATTATCTCATCAGTATTGACGTTATCAGCGAATTTATGAACCTTACCTTTTATTATCATCGCTACATGACCTCTTCTGGATGCGCTATGCGTCCTTTAATCGCTGAGGCTGCTGCCACTGCCGAATTAGACAAATACAGGAAACTTTCCGCATGGCCCATTCTGCCTAGAAAATTTCTATTGGTTGTTGCTAAGGCAACCTCGCCTTTATCTAGAATCCCCATATGCCCGCCAAGGCAGGGTCCACAAGTAGGAGTCGAAAATACGCCTCCTGCCTTAACGAAAATTTCAGCCAGTCCTTCTCTTACTGCGGCAAGATAAATCTTTTGCGTTGCTGGTATAACAATCAAACGCACATCTGGATGGACTGATTGTCCTCTTATAATCTTAGCGGCAATCCTTAAATCATTCAAATAACCATTAGTACAAGAACCGATAACCACCTGATTTATCTTGATATCTTCAAGTTCACTCACTGCCTTGACATTGCTAGGTAGATGCGGACATGCCACAGCCGGCTCCCAACTCTTAATATCATATTCCTTGATTAAGGCATATCTTGCATCGGAATCTGATTGAAGATTTCCTGCCTTTTTAATGCGAGGGTATTTCGCCTGCTTTAAGTAGGCTAATGTAGTTTTATCAGGTGCAATAATGCCTGCCTTTGCTCCAGCTTCAATCGCCATATTAGAAATTGCAAAACGCTCTTCTATGGCCAAACTAGTGATTGCCTGACCACTGAATTCCATTGACATGTAGTTTGCACCATCAACGCCTATATCAGCTATTGTGTAAAGAATTATATCTTTTCCGCTGACCCACTTGGAAGGTTTCCCTTTATAAATAAATTTTATTGATTCTGGCACCTTTAACCAAACCTTGCCAGTAGCAAGACAAGCACCTAAATCTGTCGAGCCAACTCCTGTAGCAAAGGCACCTAGGGCTCCGTATGTGCAGGTATGAGAATCAGCTCCGATAACCAAATCTCCTGGGCCCACTAATCCTAATTCAGGAAGAAGCGCATGCTCAATCCCTACGCGCCCGACCTCATAGAAATGTCTGATGTTGTATTGGCGAGAAAATTCCTTCAAGATATTAACAGCATTTGCAGCCTTAAAATCCTTGGCTGGAGTAAAATGGTCTGGAATAAGGGCTATTCTTTCAGGGTCAAATACCTTATTGGCCTTAAGATTCTTAAATTCTTCAATTGCTAAAGGTGCTGTAATATCATTACCCAGACAGAAATCAACATCAGCCCAGATAAATTCACCGGGAGAAATCCTGTCTTTCTCAGAATGACTTAATAATATCTTTTCTGCTATTGTGTAACCCATAGTATAAAATAAAAATACATACCAAAAAATTTTGGATTTTGTAGTATTTGAAATTAGGATTTAAGCTATCCACTAAACTTTTTTGCAGCGAGGGTGGCGTTGTGACCGCCGAAGCCTAAAGCATTAGAAAGCCCGACTTGCACATTCACGCGGCGAGCTTCATTGGGGACATAATCAAGATCGCACTCCGGATCAGGATTGTGATAATTGATTGTGGGTGGAACGATTCCATCTCTTATGGAAAAACTTAAGGCAATGAATTCTACGCCACCGGCACCTCCTAATAAATGTCCGGTCATAGATTTTGTGGAACTAACAGCAATTCTCTTTGCGTAATCACCAAAAACAATTTTTATGGCCTTGGTCTCAATGCGATCATTAAGTATTGTAGAGGTCCCATGTGCATTTATATAATTTACATCTTCTGGCTTAAGATTTGCATCATCTAAAGCTATTTTAATTGCACGCGATGGACCATCAGCAGTAGGATCAGGCGCAGTAACATGATAGGCATCAGAACTCATGCCATAACCAACAAGCTCGCAGTAAATGGGTGCAGAGCGTTTTTGGGCATGCTCTAAGAGCTCTAAAACAACAATGCCAGCCCCTTCTGAAATTACAAAACCATCTCTATCTTTGTCAAAAGGCCGACTTGCAGTCTCAGGTGTATCATTCCTGCTGCTTAAGGCCTTAAGCGCGCAAAATCCGCCTACTCCCAAAGGAGTAATAGCGCTTTCAGTGCCGCCGCAGATCATAACATCTGCGTCGCCACGCTGGATAATCCTGAATGCATCTCCAATTGCGTGGTTGCCTGTAGCACAGGCAGTTGCCACACAGGAAGTTGGACCTTTCAACTTAAAAATAATAGAAATCCAGCCTGCTGCCTCATTTACGATTAACGTTGGTATTAAGAATGGCGATATCTTTCTGGGGCCTTTCTCTAGATAGCGCCTCGTTTCATCTTCGATTACTTTTAAACTGCCAATTCCAGAACCAACTAAAACGCCGATGCGATTTGGGTCCTCTTGTTCTAAATTAATCTTGGAATCAGCTAATGCCTGTCTTGCCGCAGCAACAGCAAACTGGACAAACCTGGCTGTGCGCTTTACCTCCTTCTTCTCCATATAGAGAGAAGGATCAAAGTCCCTAGCTTCACCTGCAATCTGGGAAGAAAACCCTGTGGGATCAAAGGCGGTCAGCTTACTTATACCACTCCTACCTTTAACAAGATTATCCCAGAAAATCTTTATATCATTACCAAGAGGCGAAATTACACCTAGGCCTGTAGCAACAACTCTTCTTTTCATATTGTTTTCGTAATCAAATCTTTAATTATTTAACGCAGTATATAAAATACGACGCCCCGATTATTAGTCGGGGCTTTTTTCGTCTATAAAGAATACTCTTTTGCACTTATTTTTTGCTGACTGTTTTTTCTTCGATGTATTTTATGGCTTCGCCTACTGTGGACATCTTCTCTGCGTCTTCATCAGGTATCTCAATACCAAATTCTTCCTCTAATGCCATAACTAATTCTACTGTATCCAAAGAATCTGCTCCTAAATCATCAATAAATGAAGCTTTAGGAGTTACTTCCTCTTCCTTAACTCCTAACTGCTCTGCAATGATTGACTTCACTTTTTCGCCTACTGCCATGTGCCTTCCTCCTTTATGTGTTTGAACTTGAATCCCAAAAAATTATTTTCGCCTACACCTACTGCATAAACATCCCGCCATCTATAATGAATACCTGACCGGTAATGTAACTTGAATCTTCACTCGCCAGGAACAAACACAGATCTGCCACGTCTTTTGGCTTGCCGAATCTGCCTAGCGGAATCTGAGCAAGCATCTTCTCCTGAACTTCTTTGCTTAATTTATCCGTCATAGCTGTTTGAATGAATCCAGGAGCAATTGCATTAACGTTGATACCGCGAGAACCAAACTCTCTTGCAACTGCTTTTGTCAGGCCAATGATGCCTGCCTTAGATGCAGCATAATTAGCCTGGCCGGCATTACCCATTATGCCAATAATTGAAGCAACATTAATAATCTTTCCGTGTCTTTGCTTTAAGAAAGAACGCGTAACGGCTTTTATACAATTAAAAGCGCCTTTTAAATTCACGGCGATAACCTTATCCCAATCGTCTTCAGTCATTTTAATAATAAGATTATCTCGCGTGATACCTGCGTTGTTAACTAATATATCAATCTTGGAGAATTTGTCAAGAATTTTGTTTACCATTTCAGTAGTTTGCTTAGAATCCGTAACATCATTCACAAGGCCTTCCACTTTAGTGCCTGTTTTAGAAAGGTCTCTTGCAGCCTCTTCTACCAACTCTGGTTGCACATCACAAATAATCAAATCTGCTCCTTCACGCACAAAGCAAGAAGCAATCTCCTTACCAATACCTCTGCCGGCGCCAGTAACCAAAGCAAGCTTGCCTTTTAATCTCATAATCCATTCCCCTTATATTTAGACGACAGCCATTAATTGCGATACAACTTCTTCTACATCCTTTTGCTTTGCCAGATTCAGGACATCCACAGATGAATCAATACGCCTTAATAATCCTTTAAGCACCTTTCCCGGACCAAGTTCAATAAATAAAGATACACCATTATTTATAATGTAACGCATTGAATTCTCCCAAAGTACACTTGAGGCAACCTGCTTTACTAGATTGTCCTTTATATCCTGACTAGAATCTGCAGGTTGGGCAGTAGCATTAAAAACAATATCTGTTTTCGCTGGATTTATCGTATATCGGGAAAGTTCCTCAAGAAGTTTATCTGAGGCCTCTTTCATAAGCGGTGAATGAAAAGCCCCGCTTACCTCTAAGTTTATCACCTTAAGTGCGCCTGCCTCTTTCGCTCTCTGAGCTGCTTTTTTAAGCCTTTCTGCTTCACCTGAAATTACAATCTGTCCTGGGCAATTCAAATTAGCAATATAGACGCCAGAATCAGAGGTAATCTTGCGCACTATTTTTTCATCAAGGCCAATTATTGCTGCCATCGCCCCTTTAGTCTTACTTGCTGCCTCTTCCATAAATTGGCCACGTTTACAGACTATTTTCAAGGCATCTTCGAATGTGAAAACATCAGCTGCCACAAGCCCAGCATACTCTCCTAAGCTTAGCCCAGCGCAAAAACTCGCTGAAGGAATATTGTTATTGTGTTCTTCCAAGGCCGCAAGTGCTGCAATATTTACTGTCAAAATTGCTGGCTGACATATGTCAGTGCGCTTCAACTCTTCTGAGGAAGCGTTAAAACATATATTACTTAATGAAAACCCTAGTAAATTATCAGCCTTTTCAAAAATCCTCCTAGCAGCTTCAGAGCTCTCATATAGATCTTTGCCCATACCTGGATATTGAGCACCTTGACCAGGAAAGATATAAGCGATTTTCTTATTCATCTGTTCACCATTCAATCACTGCTGCACCCCACACCAGACCTGCACCAAAGGCATCGAGAACAAGAATATCGCCTTTTTTCAGTTTCTTCTTTTTAATTACTTCAGATAGGGCTACTGCTGTGGAAGCGCTTGACATATTACCGTATTTGTGAAGATTCAAGAATATCTTTTCTTTAGGAAGTCCCAGTTTCCTTGCAACTGCTAAAAGAATCCTTATATTTGCCTGATGCGGAATTATATAAGTAACATCAGAACAATTAAGGCCGCATTTTTTTAAAGCAGAGTTTGCAGCATCTACCATTAACTTAACAGCAAATTTAAATAATTCATTTCCGCGCATCTTTATAAAATGCATTCGCTGCTTTAGCGTTTGTTTGCTCGTTGGCAGTTTTGAACCTCCTGCAGGCAGAAATAGTAAATCTGCTAAGGCGCCATTACTTGCTAAGAAACTTGAAAGTATCCCGCCTCTTTTTACTGGGGCTAAAACAGCAGCGCCTGCTCCATCACCAAACAATATGCAAGTATTCCTGTCTGTCCAATCAGTTATAGATGTCAATTTTTCTGCGCCGATAATTAAGGCATTACGATAAATCCCACTTTTGATAAATGCCTGGGCATTAACAAGTGCATAAACAAACCCAGGACAGGCTGCGTTTATATCAAAACATGCTGCATTAAAAGCACCCAGGGCATTTTGAACCAAACAGGCTGTTGAAGGAAAATGCATATCGCCCGTTATAGTGGCTACAATAATTAGATCCACGTCTTGAGCTTTCAGGTGGGCATTTCTTAAGGCACGCCGAGCAGCAACAACAGCCATATCTGACGTAGACTCATTTTTTCTAGCAATTCTTCTTTCCTTTATTCCAGTGCGAGTAAAAATCCATTCATCTGAAGTATTAACCATTTTCTCCAGATGGCTATTATTTAAGATCCTTTTCGGGAGATAATCTCCCACTCCAATAATCCCTACCCTAGTCATTAACGCTCCTGGAATGCCTGATTCGATCAACAATCTTTTCGTTTACCTTATTCTCAACTTCTTCCTTAGCTACCCTGATGGCGTTTTTAATCGCATTTGCGCTAGAACGTCCATGGCCGATAATGATTACGCCGTCAACCCCTAAAAGAGGCGCACCTCCGTATTCGGAATAATCTAGCCTCTTCCTAAATCTACGCAAGCTATTCTTGGCAAAAAGCAAACCTATCTTTGCCAGCGGATTGCCCTTTAATTCCCGTCGCAGAAGCTCTGAAACAACCTCGCCTACGCCTTCTAAAATCTTAAGAGAGACATTTCCAACAAAACCATCACAAACAGCAGCATCACAGTTTCCCGAGAATATATCTCTTGCCTCTATATTGCCGATAAAATTAAAATCAGACCTCTCCATAAGTTGATATGTCTCTTTAAGAAAATCCGTACCCTTGGTCTCTTCCTCGCCGATATTAAGAAGCCCAATGCGTGGGTTTTGTCTTTTCATTATATTCCTTAAGTAGGCATCACTCATTATGGCATATTGAAGCAGATGTATAGGCTTAGGGTCGATATTGGCTCCAACATCAATGATCAGCCCTGCACTTTTTAAAGTTGGAATTACTATTGAGATTCCAGGCCGTTCTATCCCTGGCAATAATCTTAGACTCAAAGTAGCAGCACACACGACAGCCCCAGTGTTTCCAGCGCTAACAAAGGCATCTGCCTTATTATCTTTTAACAGACCTATTCCAGTGACTATTGAAGAGTGCCGCTTCTTTCGCACACTGGCTGCCGCTGGTTCGCGCATGACAATAACTTCAGACGCATCAACAATCTCAACATCAGAAGGAGCATGTTTTATACGAGATAACTCTTTCCGGATTACATCACTCTTTCCTACGAGGACAATGTCAACATCATAAAGTTTTTTTGCTTGGACTGCACCCGCAACTGTTGTTTTAGGGGCGTAATCTCCACCCATTGCATCAACTGCTATCTTCATAAGTCAATAACTCCTAACTACCTCTTCTTCTCTTTCTTTTCTTTCTTTTTGATCTCGATAACCTGCTTGCCTTTATAAAATCCGCAAACAGGACAGATCGTATGCGGTATTTTCTTAGATTTACAGTGAAGACATATTGAAAGTTTTAAATTAGCAAGCTTCTTATGAGCCCTTTTCTTTAAACTTCGAGAACGCGAAAATCTTCTTTTTGGTAACGCCATTCCTACCTCCTGAAATTTTAGATTACTATCTTTAGTCTACTTTTTGCACTTGCAGAGTGCAAGATTCAAATCTTCGCCGCAATTTGGACACAGGCCACGGCAATCGCTTTTACAAAGCGGCTTAACTGGAAAATCTAATACAATCTCTTCTCTCAAATTATCATCAACTATTATATATGAATCGTTGGGCTGCACTTGGTAATCAAATCTCGCACTTTTATCAAATGGCCATTTAAAGGCCTTTAGACAGCGTGCACAATCAAACTGCATTGCACCGCGAATCTGAGCATCAACTATAACAATATTTATACCTTTGGATATCTTGACATTTATATTCACCGGCTCAGATAACAAAGTAGAATCTGTACACAAATCAAGTTCATTCAAGCCAAATGTATGTACAAGATTCAATGTACCTGTATCAGGAATATCCCTAAGAGCTATTTTCATATTATATACAGATGACCGACAGATACAGTCTTGTGACTATCTAGCTTTTAGGCGTTTCTTTAAAGCAACTTCAACAAAATCCGGCAAGAATTCCTTTAAGTCTGCCCCTAAAAATGCCGCCTCTTTAAGTAGCTTACTTGAAATATAAGATAATGACTCGCTTGGCATAAGAAATATCGTCTCAATATCAGATGCCAACTTTCTATTGGTTAGGGCCATTTGAAACTCGAACTCAAAATCTGAAATCATACGCAGACCGCGAATGATAACGCTAATCTTCTTTCTCCGGGCATAATCTACAACTAGCTCATCAAAGGCCTCAACAGAGACGTTATCAAAGTCTAGAGTAGCCTTCTTAATCATAGCTACTCTTTCCTCCAGACTGAACAATGGCTTCTTTTCAAGATTTTCTGCTATGGCAATTATTACCTCATCGAAAATTCTTGCAGCTCTTTCAATCAAATCCAAATGCCCAAAGGTGACTGGATCAAATGTCCCGGGATAAATGGCTTTTCGACACATAATTCATCTAACCTCTTGTAAAATATAAAGTTATAACTATTTTTGCTTATTCAAATTAAAGGTTGGTTATTTTGCTATAAAAGGAGAGCAACGTAGTTGAATAACTCCTTGTGCGCCATAGCTTTAGTTTGTCAGACTCTTGCTCTAATCTATCTTTACTATGATGTTGAACAATCACAAAACCATTCTGGCCTAATATATCATAGCTACTTAGCATTTGCAAGGCTTTTTTTGCCATATCCTGATAGTAAGGAGGGTCTAAGTATACCAAATCAAATACCTCCTTGGCCTTATGAAAATGAAGAATTGCCCTTTCAACATCCATGCTTAATATCTTATAAGTCTGCTCCTTAAGCCTTAACTTGCTTATGTTTTGTTCGATTATCTTGCAGGCATTAAAATTATTCTCTACGAAATACACCTCTCTTGCCCCGCGCGAGAGCGCTTCAATGCCTACTGCACCTGATCCAGCAAATAAATCCAGGAAACGCGAATCTAATACAGGCTCCCTGAAGATATCAAAAAGAGACTTTTTGACCTTATCTTCAGTCGGCCTAATTGACTTAGGGCCTAAGAGGTTTCTACCTTTAAACTCTCCTGCTATTATTCTCATTACCTCATCTCATCTACAGGCTAGCGCTAACCTGTCATCATCAACGTCTCAAAATCAGGATATCTACTTTTCAGGGCCAAGCGCATGAGGTGATGCTGGCGTTGACTTAGTTGGGGATCTTTATCCAATAAGCGGATAGCTTCATCTCTGGCATTTTTCAAAATGTGCATCTGCCCTAAAGGATCGACAAATTTCAGATCACTAAGACCATGCTGCTCTCTACCGAAAAATTGGCCTGGACCCCTGATTCGCAAATCAGCCTCAGCAAGCTTAAAACCATCAGAAAGGCTGGTTATAGCCTTAATACGCGCTGCGCCTTCTTGGGTGCGAGAAGAACTAACTATAAGACAATACGACTGCTTATCTGACCTTCCAACCCTACCGCGCAACTGATGTAAAGTCGAAAGCCCAAAGCGATCTGCCTCTTCAATTAAAATGCATGACGCATCCGGCACATCTACGCCGACCTCTAAGATGCTTGTTGCTACTAATATATCTATTTTTCCTTCATAAAAGCCTTCCATAATTCGGCCCTGCTCTGTCTGATTTAGACGACTATGAATTAGACCAATGCGGAAATCCTTAAAAATTTCCTTTCTTAATGCCTCATACATAGCCTTGGCTGCCTTCAAGTCCATGCTTTGGGATTCTTCGATAATTGGATAAATTATATACGCCTGGCCACCACAAGCTAGGACTTCCTTTAAGAATCCATATGCCTTCTCGACTTCGCCTTGTGAGAATTTTTTGGTAATTATAGGCTGTCTTGCTGGTGGCAATTCTTTTAATACAGATACCTCTAAATCCCCATAGATAGTCATTGCTAGGGTTCGAGGTATAGGCGTTGCTGTCATAATTAAGTTATGTGGCCAGTATTTTCCATTCTCCTGAAAGGTCCTTTTAGAAAGCTCTGCTCTCTGCTCCACGCCAAATTTGTGCTGTTCATCAATGATAACCAAGCCCAATTTCTCAAAGCGTAGCTTTTCGCTTAATAAGGCATGCGTGCCAATCAATAAATCAATACCCCCATCCTTCACTTTATCGTAGAGGCCTTGTTTTTCCTTAGGCCTTAGCGAACCCGTAAGCAGGCCAAAACTTATATCTTTTCCAACATCCTTTGCGACTTTAGCTAAAACGCGAAAATGCTGTTTGGCGATAATCTCTGTCGGTACCATCAGCGCAACCTGAACGCCTGCTTCTATCGCAACCAAGGCTGATAAAAAAGCCACGATTGTCTTCCCAGAGCCGACATCGCCCTGCAATAATCTTTGCATTGGAATTGGACTCGATAGATCTTTCTCTATCTGGATTAAGACATAGAACTGAGAAGGTGTTAATTTAAAAGGCAACTTAGGCAAGATTTGTTCAACAAAACCATCTTGAGTCTCTAGTGAAATTCCCTTCCTTTGCCTCGCCTTAACCTTTCGCATAAGAATCGGTATCTGATAAAGAAAACAATCGTCAAAACACAATCTCCTATAGGCATCATCGAGGAGTTTAAAATTCTGTGGAAAGTGAATGCTGATTAAGGCCTTTGCTAAATTAATAAGGCCTTCGCGGCTACGAACATCGTAGGGCAGGAAATCCCTTACTTGGCTAATAAAGTCATCGATTGCATTTTTTACGAGCCGGCGCATCTGACGCTGGCTTAAAAACTTTGCCAGAGAATAGATTGGAACTATGCGACCGACATTAAGATTATCTTGTGAGATATCATCTTCAGAAATTATCTCGAATTCGGGTGAGTTTAACTGCAATCTATCTTTATACCTGCTTAATTCACCGTAAAGAATAATCTCCTGGCCAACCTTAAGCATATTCGCAAGGAACCGCTGATTAAACCAAACAGCATCAATCTTGCCAGAATTATCAGCAACGCTTACAGTCACTATATTAAAATTGCGCCTTTTAAATGAACTGTGAACTCCGACGGAAAGAATCCTTGCTCTTAAGGTATAACTTGAATCCTCTTTTATCTGGCTTATACTAATAAAGTTTTTGCGATCTTCGTAACGGCGGGGAAAATAATAGAGAATATCCTCGATTGTCTCAATGGATAATTTTTTTAAGATTTTTGCGCGGGAGGGTCCAACGCCCTTTAAGAATTTAACGGAGCGAGAAAATTCCTTCATTCTCAAGTATCAATGTCTCTTGCGTGGGAAATATTTTTATCAACGAATTCGACAATCTTTTTCTGAATCCTACTGGGCATCTTGTAAAATTCCACTGCCATACCAGGGGCAATCTGCGGTTGCAGCCTTTTATCCGCAAGCCAAACCACTCTGGCATCAAATTCAATTGTTTCTTTCTCTGCCCCCAGTAGAATTCGACACCTCAAAATATCATTAAGCTCAAAAGTCTTCTTTGTGTATATAAAAACACCTATGGCACTAATGTTGAATATCTTTCCTTCTAAAAAATCTTTAGAGGAGCTAAATTTGCGCCTAAACTTTATTTTTAGATTTATTGGCAGGCGTTTGAATCTTCTGCGCAGTTTCTTACTTTCTATCTTTGAAAAGGAATCATCATATTGAAAATTTTTCAGGGCCTCAGCTTCAGTGCCGCAAATCTCTAAAACATTATCCAATAACAGAAGCGAAAAAACGCTTTTTATATGGGTCGGCACATCAGAAAGCTTCAAGACGGCATCGTGGTTACTGATATTCTTGTAAGCAATCGCTAATCCGGAAAGTCCCATATAGTCAATAATATCTACATCCTTAAAATTACAAATAACCTTTTTAAAACCCTGCCGCAAGACCTCGCCGATTGCCTCAATAAAATTAGAGGCATTGACATCTAAATTCCCCCTGAGGTCTAAGATCGCTGTATCCTTAGTAGTTCGAATCTTTATTTCCATAATTTTAGTCTATATCGAAGTTATCTTTTTAAACTCTCTGATGCGTCTGCATAATTGAGATGCCTCTAGATCTTTCGTTACATCTAAACCGAATCCCTCTACATTAAAACTGGCGCAGACAACAGCATTACAGAGCGCCTTTTTAATGTTAGAGCTGTTTTTTTTGTGTGAACTAAGGTAGCCCATTAATGCGCCGGCAAAGGTATCTCCAGCGCCAGTAGGGTCAACAACTCCAGTTATAGGATAAGCCGGCAGGCAAAAAAGGAAATTCGAGGTATAAAAAATAAGCCCGTGCTCTCCTTTCTTTATTACAATTATCTCAGGGCCTAGAGAGGATAAATTTTTAGCAGCCTTGATCAAATTGAATTCTCCGGTTAAACTACGCGCCTCATGCTCGTTGGCAACGAAAAGATGCACTCTTTTCATAACCTTAAGCAGACTCTTCTTTTTATTATCAATCCAGTAATTCATACTGTCTAGGCCTACAAATTCTGCCTGATGCACTAAATCCAAAACCAATCTTTGATCATCAGGATCAATATTAGCTAAGAAGATATTTTTTATCTTCCTATGTTCGGGGGCAAGTATTGGCTTTGAGCTAATAAGAACGCCTAATTCAGTATTAATAGTAATGGCAGAATTCATATCACCCTTATACTCACCCTGCCAGTGGAATGTCTTGCCTTTGGCCCTCTTAAGACTATCTAAGTTAATACCCTTTCTGCGTAAGAGTCGGATATATTCCTTAGGAAAATCAAAACCGATTACCCCGACCAGAGCTACTGGCGTAAAAAGTCTGGCGCTCATTGAAAAATGCACGGCTGAACCACCTAGCATTTTCCTGCGCAGCCCAGCTGGAGTTCTCACTGAATCTAAAGCTACTGTTCCTAAGACTAATAAACTCATAGCGCTAATATAGTAACAAATCTATTCATAAAAGTCAATCAAGAGCTGTTTGTATTTTGCAATTTAAAAAAAATAGCCCTCTGAATTAATTTCAAAGGGCTATTAAAGTCTAAGGGAGCACCTATCTACTCTCCCGTAGCGTTACCACTACAGTACCATCGACCTCGAGGAGCTTAACTACCGTATTCGGAATGGGAACGGGTGTTTCCTCCTCAGTAAAGACACTCCCAATTTTTAATTAAAAACAACTAAGATTCAGGGTGAAACTAAATACAATAGACCAGCTTCTTATAACTAATATACCGAGTGGTCAAGCCGATTGGCTATTAGTACTCTTCAGCTAAAATCCTTACAGATCTTACACACAGAGCCTATCAAGGCTGTAGTCTACAGCCTGCCTTCATCCCGATTGCTCGGGAAGGGATACCTATTCTTGAGAGGGGCTTGGCACTTAGATGCCTTCAGCGCTTATCCTTTCCGAACATGGCTACCCAGCACTTGCCCTTGGCAGGACAACTGGTACACCAGCGGTCCGTCTCTCCCGGTCCTCTCGTACTAGGGAGAGCTTCCCTTCAAGTATCCTTACGCCCACAGCAGATAGAGACCGAACTGTCTTGCGACGTTCTAAACCCAGCTCGCGTACCCTTTTAACCGGCGAACAGCCGGACCCTTGGGACCTTATACAGCCCCAGGATAGGATGAGCCGACATCGAGGTGCCAATCCGCGCTGTCGATATGAACTCTCGAGCGCGATAAGCCTGTTATCCCCGGAGTACTTTTTATCCGTTGAGCGATGGCAATCCCACTTTCTACCACCGGATCACTAAGCCCTACTTTCGTACCTGCGCTTCCTGTCGGAATTGCAGTTAAGCTCCCTTATGCCCTTACACTCAACAGGCGATTGCCGACCGCCTTGAGGGAACCTTTGGGCTCCGCCGTTACATTTTAGGAGGAAACCGCCCCAGTTAAACTGCCCACCTGGCACTGTTTCCCTAGCTGATTAAAGCTAAGGGGTTAGAATTTTAGGAAAATAAGGGTGGTATTTCACTGATGGCTCTGCCCAACCTAGCGGCCGGGCCTCAAAGCCTCCCACCTATACTACACATATCGGACCAAAATTCAATACCAGGATACAGTAAAAGTTCCGGGGTCTTTTCGTCTTGCTGCGGGTAGGCGGCATCTTCACCGCCACTACAATTTCACCGAGTCTCTCGTCGAGACAGCGCCCATGTTGGTACACCATTCGTGCGCGTGGGAACTTACCCCACAAGGAATTTCGCTCACTATTACCCAGAATTTTCATCCTGGAGTGGACTCTCTCTTAAATCTGGCTTCATTTTTGATTGACAGCGATTCATTTTTGATGCAATTTTTACTATTTGCTGGAAACCATCCTTTGTAAGATGTTCCCCTTTTTGCATCTTCATAACCACTTTTCTGAATTTCAAAAAATCTACATATTTTTTTGATCTTAACGGATGTTTATCAAAAAACGGAATTATCACTTCTGAGAGATTTTGCAAATTTCTTACTCTCCAACAGAATCGATCTCCGTGGTTTCTTCGCACTACCCCGCAATTCATCGTTGAACGCAATTCATGAAGTAAATCTAAATCGCGCTTGTGTTGAACTACGGTTAGCTCTGGGAGGATTTGATATCCTATTCGTAAATCATTATGTTTACTGATTCCGATATGGAAACATCCTTCCCCATCGATAAAACCCGAAATCCATTCATCAGTCAATCTCGAAACTCTGCCACGATTTCCAACGTTTGGTCTCTGAGGGGTCATATTTTCTCCTTTCAGACTTCCCTGCGGATTTTCCCCTTGAATGTTGCATTTTTACTGCTCCGACTCAATAGTCGAGCTAGTATCAACACTTTTTGAGGAGTTTCCTGCATATAGTTGGTAATTATTCTCCGATATTTTTCGGAGCAGGCTAGCGTTGTTACGTCAACCTTAGGACCGTTATAGTTCACGTTCTCCCTATGTCGCCATAAGGCGTGGATCATATCTTCATCCTAACATTTATTAGGAGCTGGCGTGTGATCTCTGAGGGGTCAATTACGACTTCCCTGCGGATTTTCCGCACTCAAAGATTTTTACCTTTTGGTACTTTGAGATACACGGATGTTCCCGCATACAGCCAGATTTATTTCAGGAATTACTTCCTGAAGCCGCAACATTTTTTAACGCCGTGCGCAGTACGCACAACGTAATACGTATTTACGGCCGCCGTTTACTGGGGCTTCGGTTCAAAACTTCTCCTGAACAAGTTCAGAATAATCTCTTCCCTTAACCTTCCAGCACCGGGCAGGTATCAGTCCCTATACTTTGTCTTTCGACTTTGCAGAGACCTGTGTTTTTACTAAACAGTCACACGGGCTTCTTTACTGTGACCCCACTAAAAGCGGGGCACCCCTTCTTCCGAAGTTACGGGGCTAGATTGCCGAGTTCCTTAACGAGAGTTATCTCGATCGCCTTCCCATATTCTGGGTATCTACCTGTGTCGGATTACGGTACGAACAGATAAATGATTTCTTAAAATGGTTTTTCTTGACAGCAAAGCATCGGTTGCTTCCCCTGATCCGTAGAAAAGGGTCCCCATAACCTGCCAACCCTTGCGGGCCTGCAGGCTTAAACCCAGACATCCAACACTGGGCACAACCTAGCTGTCTGTGTCACATCTTAAGTAAAGCACCACTTACCTGGTATCCGAATATTAACGGATTATCCATCGCCTACGCTATTATTGCCTCGGCTTAGGATCGACTAACCCTGGGCGGATTAACCTTCCCCAGGAAACCTTGGATTTTCGGCGTGTCCGTTTCTCGCGGACATTTTCGCTACTCATACCGACATTGTCTCTTCCGAAAAGTCGAGCCTTCCTTACGAAAGACCTTCAACCTATAACGGAATGCTCCCCTACCACCCCCGTCATCCAAAGATGACAAAGATTCGCGGTTTCGGTAATAAGCTTAAGCCCCGATCATTTTAGGCGCAAAATCGCATCGACCAGTGAGCTGTTACGCACTCTTTAAATGATGGCTGCCTCTGAGCCAACATCCTGGTTGTCAGAGCGATTTCACATCCTTTACCACTTAGCTTATCCTTAGGGACCTTAACCGGCGATCTGGGCTGTTTCCCTTTCGACTAGAGAGCTTATCCCCTCAAGTCTGACTCCTATAATAAGGTGTAATGGTATTCGCAGTTTGGTTGGGTTTGGCAACGAGGTTATCGTCCCTAGCCCATTCAGTACTCTACCACCATTATCCATTTTATAAGGCTAGCCCTAAAGCTATTTCGGGGAGAACCAGCTATCACTGAGTTTGATTAGCCTTTCACTCCAACCCACAGTTCATCCCAAGACTTTTCAACGTCCACGAGTTCGGGCCTCCATCTCGATTTCTCGAGACTTCACCCTGACCATGGGTAGATCACTCAGCTTCGGGTCTACTATGCAGTACTAAGACGCCCAATTAAGACTCGCTTTCGCTACGCCTCCTCCGTGAAAACGGATTAAGCTTGCACTGCACAGTAACTTGTCGGTCCATTATGCAAAAGGTACGCCGTCATCCCGAACGAGTCGGGACTTCGACCGCTTGTAAGTTCATGGTTTCAGGTTCTATTTCACTCCCTTAAAAAGGGTTCTTTTCAACTTTCCCTCACGGTACTTGTACACTATCGGTCCAAACTAGTATTTAGCCTTACTCCGTGGTCGGAGCAGATTCTCACAGGATTTCACGTGTCCCGTGATACTTGGGTATTCAGTCCATCTAAAATGACTATAATTTCACCTAAAGGGCTTTCACCTTCTATGGCTGACCTTTCCATGTCATTCGATTATTACAATCATCTGAGACGAGGTATCTGTATCTACCTCCAACTAAACCCCGCAACCACCTGATGAAAACGCATACAGACTATCACGCCATCAGGATTTAGGCTGTTTCCTTTTCGCTCGCCGCTACTGGGGAAATCGATTTCTCTTTCTTTTCCTTGGGCTACTGAAATGGTTTACTTCACCCAGTATTGCTCCATGTAACTATGTATTCATCACATGATGATCCCGTATTAACGGGACCGGGTTCCCCCATTCGGAAATCTCCGGATCAAAGCCTGTTTGCGGCTACCCGAAGCATATCGCTGCTTACCACGTCCTTCATCGCGCTGTTTGACCAAGTCATTCACCATGAACCCTTTGTAGCTTGACCACATACTTAATGTATGTTGCCGATTTATAGTTTGCAACTATAAATCAAAAACTGATTCTCTCGGTTTATTGTAGTTTCACCCTGATTTAGTTGTCAAAGATCAGATATAAAAACCGCTCTAATAGCGGTTAAAATCTATCATAACAGCACATCCGCTCGCTGTTTTGCTTGTCGCAAAACTACGCTCGCTTGAGTGCACTTAAAAATTTTCTTATCTAAAATTTTTAAGTGGAGGTGATCGGGATTGAACCGACGACCTCATGCTTGCAAAGCACGCGCTCTCCCAACTGAGCTACACCCCCGAAAATTTTACAAATTTAAATTTTCGTCCCGAGTCAAAATTGGATTAATGATTACTGACTGCCCGGGATCATTTTTGTTTGCTTCGCCTCTAGAAATTGTGAATGCAATTTCAAGGGCAAAACGAAAAATGGTGGGCCCAAGAGGTTTCGAACCTCTCACCCCCGCGTTATCAGCACGGTGCTCTACCGACTGAGCTATGGGCCCTCCTAATCACAGATTGTGAAGATAAAACCCATAGCCAGTAAAAAAACACAGACGGGCACATATATATTATATTAGATGTTTTAAATCTGCGCTCATCTGTATCAGTTAATCTGTGCCAATCTGTGCAGAAAAAAAAGTAGCCAAAAGGAGAATTTGTCGTGGCTTATACTATTTTGTTTCTAATCCTAATATATACTCAGTTGTCTGCCTTAAAGCAGACTGTATAAGAAATATATTAGAAAGGAGGTGATCCAGCCGCACTTTCCAGTACGGCTACCTTGTTACGACTTAGCGCCAGTCATTCTGCTCACCTTCAGCCTACCTAGGGTAGGATTTCGGGTGTTCAAAACTCCCATCGCTTGACGGGCGGATTGCAGTAGTTTAGGAGTTACTCTGCGTTCCCACCGGACGAGCGGATTTCCCGCATCCGGCGAGCCCCAATATTCATCTGAGATTTAAGGGATTTAATCTTTCGGTTAAATCCACAATATAATCTGCAGATTACATTGAGTTTCTCCCTTCCTCCACATATGGAGTACTATGGATCTGCTGACTTCCTAATAAGTAATTACTCCTCTCCTTATCAGGATCTCCCTGGATCATCTAAAAGACTCTTCCTGACATCCGGATGAGAGTTATTTTCTTCTATCTTCCCCATAACACACCGCATGGGTCGATAAATCTCATTTGGTCCGGCTGTCATTTGCCTCAGACCCTCCACCATTAATCTTACGATTAATGACTGTCAATATTTTTTTGGCTACCCCGACAATTCGTCGGAGAGAGGATTTTAACCTCTTAGTCTATAGACTGCCAGGCGTGCTTAATTTTGTGTACAAGGCCCGGGAACGTATTCACGGCGGCGTGCTGATCCGCCATTACTAGCGATTCCGACTTCATGCGGTCGAATTGCAGACCGCAATCTGAACTGGGGAATGTTTTAGCGATTAGCTCCACCTTGCAGTTTTGCAACGCTCTGTACATTCCATTGTAACACGTGTGTAGCCCAGGGTATAAAGGCCGTACGGACTTGACGTCATCACCACCTTCCTCCTCGTTATCCGAGGCAGTCTCCTTAGACTGTCTTTGCATTAAACTTACGTCTAATACAAAGTGGTAACTAAGGATAATGGTTGCGCTCGTTGCAGGACTTAACCTAACACCTCACGGCACGAGCTGACGACAGCCATGCAACACCTGTGTAGATTCTCGACTTAACGAGTCGTCCCCCTTTCAGGTTCCTACTTTCTACATGTCAAACCCTGGTAAGGTTTTTCGCGTAGCATCGAATTAAACCACATGTTCCACCGCTTGTGCGGGCCCCCGTCAATTCCTTTGAGTTTTAACCTTGCGGCCGTAGTCCCCAGGTGGGGCACTTAACGAGTTATCTTACGGCACCGACCCTTACGGGCCAACACCTAGTGCCCATCGTTTACAGCTAAGACTACCAGGGTATCTAATCCTGTTTGCTCCCTTAGCTTTCGTAGCTCAGTGTCAGATCTGATCTAGAGAGACGCTTTCGCCATTGGTGTTCCTCTCGATATCTACAGATTTCACCCTTACACCGAGAATTCCACTCTCTTCTCTCAGTCTCTATCCTGACAGTTTTGAATGCAATTTCTCAGTTAAGCTGAGAGATTTCACATCCAACTTATCAGGACACCTACCTACCCTTTACACCCAGTAAATCCGAGTAACGCTTGCCACCTCCGTATTACCGCGGCTGCTGGCACGGAGTTGGCCGTGGCTTCTTCTTCCGGTACCGTCAGTTCTGATTTTTAAAATCAGCGTTTCTTCCCGGTCGAAAGAGGTTTACGACCCGAAGACCTTCATCCCTCACGCGGCGTCGCATAGTCAGGCTTTCGCCCATTGCTAAAGATTCTCGACTGCAGCCTCCCGTAGGAGTCTGGGCAGTGTCTCAGTCCCAGTGTGACTAAACATCCTCTCAGACTAGTTACCCGTCAAATGCCTTGGTAGGCCATTACCCTACCAACAAGCTGATAGGCCGCGAGCTCATCTTATAGCGCTCTCAATTACTTGAAAGCTTTAATTTTGATATTATGCAATATCAAAGTACTATCCAGTATTAACTTCACTTTCGTGAAGGTATCCTGAACTTTAAGGTAGATTACTCACGTGTTACTCACCCGTTTGCCGCTATACCGATTACTCGGTATCGCTCGACTTGCATGCCTAATCCACGCCGCCAGCGTTCACTCTGAGCCAGGATCAAACTCTCCAAAATTTGGCTCTAAATTTACAAAGAACAGAACAAACAAAAAAGGCATCAAAGAGATGCCTTTATCAACTCTTCTATATTAAATCTTAATTATGATGAGTTGTCAAAAATTTTCAAGCTGGAATAAAACCTTTTAATTTTCAATAGGTTCGCCTTCATGGTCAGTTTTTGAGTTTAGCAAAATAAAACAAGTTTGTCAAGTGTAATTTTTGCCTAATTTGCTAAACTGATTATCACAGATTTCAGCTTGAGCTAGACTAGAGGACTTTGAAAGGAAGGAAATATACTTAAACGCCCCTATCAAGGACTCATACATATGCCTGGTTGTGCAGAAGGTGGAGGGCCGTTCTTGAATACGTGGTCAATAAGATAAACAATATCTCCTACATTAACCCCTCCATCACTGTTTGCGTCTCCTAATAAAAGAGGATCTGGCGCAGGGCCGTTCTTGAATACGTGGTCAATAAGATAAACAATATCTCCTACATTAACTCCACCGTCTGTATTAGCATCGCCACATATATACTTCAACTCAAAAACCGCATGCAGGCCATGATCATCATCTATTGATACTGAAATGGGATTTTCTGAGCCTCTATCTATACCATCTAGTTCCCAATGATCGAATGCATGATATTCATCGGCAAGTGCAGTTACTGCAACATCAGAACCAGCTATATAAGTATAAATACCAACAGCTGGATCTGTGGTTCCACCCTCGCTTGCAGTAATAGTTAAGTCATATTCATTCAAAACAAATACAGCATGAAGGTTGTGGTCTTCATCCATAAGAACTGAAGTGGGATTTTCTGAACCAATATCTATTCCATCTAACTCCCAATGGTCGAATAAATAACTGGCATCTGGATCAGCAGTTAGTGGAACATTGGAACCACAGGTATATACATAAGAGTCTGGCACTGGATTTGTAGTCCCGCCACTGGTTGTGGTTATTGTCAAATTGTAGCTATCTTGGACAAATACTGCATGTAGGTTGTGATCTTCATCCATAAGAACTGAAGTGGGATTTTTTGAGCCAATGCCTACGCCATCTAACTCCCAATGGTCGAATGAATAGCATGAATCTGCAATTGCTATTACTGGAACTTCAAAACCCTCTTCATAATTATAAACTCCTGGAGCTGGATTTGTATTTCCGCCGCTGCCTGCACTAATTGTCAAATCATACCTCGGAGGCGGCTCAACAACAACAGCAATCACAGCTGTGAATGGAACAAAATTATGCTTTGTCACTGTAAGGTCCATAGTGCCGATAGAACTTGTTGAGACAGTAAAAGTAACCTCGCCGTTTACATCTGTCAGGCCTGTTCCAAAACTATCGCCTTCCTTATATAAAGTTACCTGCGCTCCTTCAACCGGAGAACTTGTACCGTCCTCAACTGTAATTATGTGATCATGGGCTGTATCGTAAACTTCGGAAGGATAATCAACATTAAATTGCTGCGGCTCATCAGTCCAGATAGGCATCTCTGGATCACCCAAAAGATTCATGGCAAAAAGATTTTTTCTTTCTGCACCAGAAGTGTCTGGATCAAAAGTACCACCCATATCAAAATCAGTTACCATATCCAGCTTCATATCATATAGAGCCTGACCCACATTGTATTTTCCTAAACTAAAAATCTGCTCATTAAAACGATATTGTGCACCCTGAGCTGAGCCTTGTGAGGCAGGATGAGTAACAGGCTTCCAATAATAGATAGGTCTTGCTGCTCCAACAAAGGCAATACCCCAAGCGTTCGTAGTAGGTGCATAGCCTTCTAATGCTATATCACTCAAGCATAGGGCATGAGCAATAGGAGGATAATCCCACCAATAATCAAAATGAGCATTACTACAAGCTGCAGCATATACCACTGAGCGCTTACTACCATTTTGTATTGGGCTATTATATGTTACAAATATAGGATCAATATCATCGGGGTTGCTAATCGCAAGAAAACTTCCGCCATGTGAAAACCACTCTATGATAGTCCTTCCTGAATTAGCAAAAGAAGCAAAATTAGCCTCATCTAAAAAGCCCTCTCCAGAACCAGGATTGACATAGTAGAGTCGATCAGTGCTAAAACCTGAACCATCCAGAAAATCTGCCTTAATAGCCTCCATGACTGGCTCGCCAGTGTTTGAGTCATCCAACTTTGCTCCGCCTAATAAAGCTGACTTTGTCCATGTGCCAACATCAGGATTCTTTTCATAATCAATAATATTAGTGATAACCTTGTTCAACCAATACCCTAGGTTTGAAGCAATCCTGCCCACGTATGTATCAGGAATCCAGAGGATATTATCAGTTAATTCACCATAAATGCCATTGTCATTAGTATCCCAGTCATAGCCAGTAACTGTAGGATCAGCACAATCTGCATAGTAATAATCTGCGGGAACTTGATCCTCATCACCACTATACCAATAATAACCCGGAGCACCAACATAACGGCTAGGCAATTTCCTTCCTTCTGGAGGCGGATCATTTTCCGGCATACCTGCTCCCTGCTCACCAGCAATAAGCAACCAGTCAAATTTTGCCGTATAAAAATTCTGATAAGGTGAATTTGGATTGGGCTCTGTCAAAAATAATCTAATGCTTTTCTGCAAATCAGTGGCAGGATAGTTTGCGCTAATCCAATCTGTAGTATAAACTTCTGCTGGAATTCCTTTCTTAGTCTTCCAGTCTGCTAAGGGCTGAACTGCAGACACGTTTCCAGGCAAGGTAATAATCGCGTATTTAATCTCCATATCACCAACAGGTATAAGACTAACAGTCTGGGCTGCTGCAAGAGGAGCCTCTAACGGCTGTATCTGTTGATAATTATAGATTATTTCTTTTGCTGTCTTCTCAAAGGCAGGACTTTTCTTTGTGCGCATCTCAGTATCAAGATCCCTCAAGGTTTCATCAAGACGATATTGGATATTTATAATATATTTATTATGAAATATAAGTTCGTTAGCGCTTAAATTCTGGACAAGTGGATTAATGCCAACGCAAAGCAGACGGTGACCTTTCAAATAACGCTCCCCTAAATACTTAAAATTGTTTTCCGGAAAGGTATCCAGTGTATATCTTTCTCTTGCTGCAACCAAATCGTATTCTGGATTAGCCATAGAAGCCAATCCTTCAAACACACCAAGGTTGTAAATCGTGCCTAAAGAGCGTGATTCTGTCTGTACAAGCTCTAGAGTAATATCTTTAGCATTATGAGGGATTTGGAAATAATATTTTTTATGTGGCAGGACTGGCAAGGCCAAAACTGCATTAACACCAAAATCCTCAATATGATAATAGATCTTTCCTGCTGTTTCCTTAACTTGAGGCTCGGGAATATCAATGCTATATTGCTCACTTATCAAGGCCTCATTTATAGAGGGCTCAAGAACAGAAAGAGTATCTTTTTCAATTAGCACATCCCCAGATTCTGCCTGTCTGCTTGAGTCAAAAATAAGGCCGAAAGTAAAAATTAATGTTAGACACAATCCAATAGTTAAGATAGAGCTCTTTCTCATCATACTCTCCTTGTATTTATTGTTCTCACATTGTGAATAAAGAGACTTTTTAAAAGTCTTGAATAATCAGTTTTATTATTTGAAATTGGTTATTTAGAAAGGGCTTCTAACCCATAATAGACAAAATTCATAACTGGCTGGTACATAAAAGTATACCTGCAAAAAACTCATTTGTCAAGGTGGCTTTCATTACTAATGTTTCTTAGAAAGTGCGCTTTTCTTGCCCTTTGATGCTCCTGCTTTAAACAGAAAATATTCCCTTGTCTGATTATTGGCTTTAGACCTCCCTTTTCTAGCTACTAGGAATCCTAACCGAAGTCGCTTAAGTATGTTATGAATTTTCTTTTCTGTTGCCTCTGAGCTTATAATGTATTAAAATTATATATTGGCTCTGATATAACCCTATGCTGCTTTTCAAGGACCTCTAAGAAATAATAAATATGGACTTTATCCAAGATAAGATAAATAGCCCAACCAAAAACTTCATAAAATATCTCCAATTAGCTGTAGATATTTATATCCTGGCAAGAATCTTTATCTTCTTGTTTACATTTCTTGATAGCTCTTTAATCTTTAAGGATACTATACTTACTGGCGGAGATACTGCATCCTGGTATTCGTTGGCTCATTATCTAAAGACTGAACTCCTGCCCTCTTATACGCTTTCTGGTTGGCATCCAGGTAACTCTTGTGGGTATCCCTTATTTCAATTTTATTTCTCCCTGCCCTTTCTTCTCTCAGTGATGCTTAGCTACTTTATTCCCTTGACCATAGGACTTAAAATCGTAACCATTCTAGGGTCAATTTTTCTTCCCTTCTTAAGCTACTTTGCATTCAAGAAAATGAATTATCGCTTTCCACTTCCTGCGATTGCTGCCTGCCTATGCCTGGTCTTTCTTTTTCAAGGAGATTACACAATGTTCGGCGGCAATCTAAAAAGTACCTTTGCCGGCGAATTCTGCTATAGCTTCAGCTTTATGTTCTTCGCCTACTACCTTGCCTCACTATACTTTGGTCTAAATCACAAAAAGAATCTGTTAATAAATTCTATCCTGCTGGCATTGATTGGCCTAATCCACAGTTTTGTTTTTCTCGTAGCGCTGCTTTTACCAATCTTTTTCATCTTTAACAAAAAGACCTTAATTGCGAATATAAAATATTTAATACGGCTAAATCTCCTAGCCTTCCTGTTGATGGGATTTTGGATCTTACCCTTTCTGGCCACTAAAGAATATATGATGCCCTTCTACCTTATATGGGTGTTCAACAAAAAACAAGAGGTCCTATTTCCTTCTATATTTATATTTGCTACCGCCTTTGTATGCAGGGCTCTCTTACTAGGAGTGGATAAAATATTTGAAGAAAACAACGCTCCCCAAAAAGAAAGAAAGATTCTTTTTAAAACTAGCATATTTCTCCTAGCTACCTTACTGGGGTTTTTTATCTGGAAATTTCTATGGGAAAAATTCTCAATCCCTGCTGTAATTCTTTTTGTATTACCCCTCTTAATCTTTATTATTAAATACCACCTGCACAAAAAAGGAATTTATCTAAAAACGAGAAGCAACCGTCCTTACCGTTATTTCTGTTTTATAACTTTAATCGCTATCTTATTGTATATGAATGCGCATTTATTAGAGATACCGGACATAAGATTCTTGCCGGTTGTGGTCTTCATGCTTTTATTTATAAGTGTGGATCTTCTGGGGTATTTAATCTTTTTCATTCAAGGCCTGATAAAACTCGAAGTCAACACGCATAGCATCAGGAGAAATCTAGTCGCCTTTGTAATCCTTGCCATAATAGCCTTAGGCTCTACAGAGGCAATCTTTAAATTTAGCAGTAGCATTGGCCAAGAGGCTACTGACTGGTTCAAATATAACTACTCTGGATATGAAGCACTTCCTTCTTGGAAAGAATTCAAGAGCATAAATGAACATCTAGCTGGCGACTTTTCTGATCCCAGGGTTGCCTATGAAAAATCTAACCTATATGAAAGATATGGAACTGACCGCGTATTTGAATCTCTGCCATATTTCTCCGGAAGGGCGACACTAGAGGGCATACTCTTCTCCTCTTCTTTTCTATCAAAGTCAATAATGTCTCTTCAGGCAGAGTTTTCAAAAGAAACCTTAGCTCCAATAGCTTATGCCTTTCCCAGAATCAATACTTCTATTTTGCCCTCCCACTTTGAAATGTTCAATATAGGCCAAATAATTGTTGCCAGCCAAGAAATGAAAGACGAACTATCCAAACATCCGAATTTCAAAGAAGAGTTTAAAAGAGGCGAGATAAAGATCTTTAAATATACTGGTGAACTAGGTTATGTGAGTGTTAGCAAGAATTACCCCCTAATCTATAATGGCCCTAACTGGAAAAATACCTTTTATAAATGGTTTAGACAGCTAAATACTAACGATATTCCTATCGTCCCTAAAGATTTCGTCAAAGAGTCTGACAGGGAAAGGATATTCTTTAAAGAAGTTACTTCCTTAACAGAGCTTGCTATCAATCGTAAGCCTATATCAGGGATCGATCAATCTAAAATATCGGCAAAAGTAGAGCCTTTTAGCATCCGCTTTTCTACTCCTTACCTAGGCCTGCCTCATATAATCAAGGTCAGCTACTTTCCAAACTGGAAGGTCAAAGGCGCAAAAGACATATATCCTATAGCCCCGGGTTTTATGATGGTCATCCCTCAATCTCGCGATGTCCTCCTATATTATTCTAAGACTGCTTTTGATTGGACAGGCATAGGTCTGTCAATTTTAGGAATTATCTTAATATTATACTGTGCCTTCAGCAAAAAAGAGCCCTTTGGAAATTTAAGATTTATATCTAGCACTAGAATCTCTCAAGCTATCTGTAAATATCATAAAAAGATTATGATGCTAATATTGATCTTGATAGGACTATCAACTATATATTGCTACCAGGTGCGCAATTATCCTGTAAGGGCCTATCGCAAAGGCTCGGAGCTCTTCAGTCAAAAACGTTATAAAGAAGCTATCCACACCTTTAATAAGGTAATAGAGAAATCTTCTTTGGATATCGTAGACCGTACTTTGTCTATGCTCTTTTGCGCTCGGGCGCATTTTGAGCTTGGAAATCGAGATATGGCAGTCGAACTTTACCAGCGCATAATAAAAGAATATCCGGATAGCCGCTATATAGCAGAATCTTACTATGAAATAGGACAGATCTACCGAAGCTTGGGCAAGAATAAAAAAGCCCTTGAGAGTTTAAAAAAAGCAGCAACTATAGATAAGTACTCCCTCTACGTAGAACATGCCAAGGCGTCAATTAAAGATATGAAAAATAAATAAGGAGGATATAAATAATGAAAACAAACTTTATTATTAATCTGTTTATCGCGCTGACAGTGATGCTCCTAATGCCTATTAATTATGTCCTGGCAGAACAAATAACCATAGAAACTGTTATAAATAGTGAGGTTATTAACCCAGATAGTAAAAAGGGAATATTAAGACTTGAGGTAAAGGTGAAAAACAAAGGAGATGAAACTGCCTATTCAGTTTTTCCGGCTATCCTCTCAAGAGATAAAGACTACATCTTATCTAATCCAGTAAACCTGGATCCGAACAAAGAGTTTATCTGGCAGGAAGACTTAGATATCAAATCTCTGGGAGTAAACCTAGAGGGGACATATCATCTGCCTCTATTAATCTCTTATCAAGATGCAAACGGCTATCCGTTCTCAACGCCAAGGATACACCAGTTTAATGTAGGCCAAAATACTTTAAGCCGAATTGCAATTAAGGCTGCAAGTTTCGTAATTTCCGGCAACCAAAAAAAGCAGGCCTCTCTAACATTGCTGAATCTTGATGAGACAACTAAAGAGATCACCCTCAAGGTTCTGCACGCTAAAGAGATTATCTCACATCTAGAATCTGATAAGCTCAAACTCCCTGCAAATGCACAAATTGAAATCCAATTCGACTTCCAAAACTTTAAGGTACTGCCCCTTACAAATTCCCTAGCATTCTTTATTGCCGAGTATGAATACAAGAACAAACATTACTCAGAAATGAGCCCTTGTTTTTTATCAGTTGAAGCAAAGGAGCCATTAAAGAATTGGTTTACAAATAGCTGGTTATTTTTCTCAGGATTAGTAATCATAATTTTAATATACATAACTTATGCATCCAGAAAAAGGAGCAAAGATGGATAAAGAAGGTATATCAGTTATTATTCCGGTCTATAATGAAGAAGACTTGATTGTTAAAAATACTACGAAGATTCTAAATCATCTTGGGAAACTTAAACCCAACTACGAAGTCATGCTTTCTTGTAACGGCTGTACTGATAAAAGTGCTCTTTTAGCTAATGAGCTTGCTAGCAAAAATTCTAATGTTAAGGTTATTCTTAGTCGTCGCAGGGGCGTAGGGTTGGCCTTTCGTAAGGCAGTTGGCAAGGCCTGCTTTGATAAAATTGTATCCTTGGATATGGATCTTACTATTGATATGAGCTTTATTCAGAAGGCCTGCAATCTTTTAGCTGACTTTGAGGTAGTCATAGGCTCTAAGGTAATGGGGACGCAACGCAGATCAAAGATAAGACGCTGGGGAAGCATTATATATATAGGGATTGCGCATTTATTAATGGGACTTCCCTTCCATGACTATTCACCCTCAGCCAAGGCCTATAGAAGAAAGACCTTGCTTCAATATCTGGATTTTCTAAGCCGGGATGTAGGAACTTCTTATGTAGTGGAAACTATCTACAGAATTTTCAAAAGTGGCGGTAAGATTACTGAAATCTCTGTTGATTGCGATGACACTAGAAAAAGTAAATTTAATATTATAGACGAGGCCATATACAGATATAGACATCTTTTTACCCTCTTCCTTAAAAGCAGATTCTGGGTGCATTAATGAAGATTCTTTTAGTTAACCCCAGCTGGAAAACCAAGGTAAGTAAAAAGGGGCACAGATTTAACCGCACCTTCCCTCCTCTTGATTTAATGTATTGTGCTGCTATATTGGAAAAGGCAGGTATTGATGTTGAGATCTTTGATGCAAACGCTGATAGCAAAGCAAAAGCTGATATAATTACTCTTTCAAGAAAATATGATAAAATAATTATCACCTCAAGTCCTCTCTATAAATGGCAATGCCCTAACCTTGATTTTGAGACATTCCTTGAATTTATCGCTGCCTTTCCAAAAGAGAATCTGTATCTTTATGGCGCTCACTGCTGCCTCTTTCCTGAGGAGGTTCTAGAAAAAAGTGGGGCCGCAGGCATAATCAAGGGCGAACCAGAGTCTATGGTGCTAGATCTGGCTAGGAAAGAAAAAAAATATGTCCCTGGCCTAGTTTATAAACAAGGCGGCAAGATAATCTCTAATCCAAAAACAGAATTGGTTGATTTAAACTCTCTACCCCTTCCTGCTTATCATCTTGTAAAACAATACAAATACAATTACGAAATCCTGGGTGATAGATTTATGATCTTTGAGGGTGCAAGAGGATGTCCGTATAAATGTACCTATTGCCTACAGGTAATGTACGGCAATACCTGCCGGCTAAAATCCAGCACGAAGCTTATTGCTGAAGTGGAAACTGCAATCTCAAAGTTCGGCATAAAAAACGCCTATTTTTATGATGAGACCTTTACCTTCAACAAGAAGCTGGTGAAAGAACTATGCAATTATCTGATTAAAAACAAACATGGTTTCCGCTGGACTTGCCAGACTAGGCCAGATGCACTAAGCCTTGAGATGCTAAAGATGATGAAAGAAGCAGGCTGTGTCCTCATTCATTTTGGAATTGAATCAGGCTCGCAAAGGATTCTAGAAAGAATAGAAAAACAATTAACCTTAGAACAAATAAGAAATGGTATTGAATTAACAAAATCAGCAGGGATCCAGACAGCTTGTTTCTTTATGTTCGGATTTCCAGAAGAAATAAAAGAGGATTTCAAAAAAACTATAGAGCTGGCTAAGCAACTAAATCCCACCTATGCCTCCTTCCATATTGCAACGCCCTATCCTGGGACTAAATTCTATGAAAGTATAAAAGGAAATAGAAAAACGCTTGATTTCCCCCAAAGCTGCCCGGGTGGAAATTACTCGCTAAAAGAACTGACAACGATTACTAGAAACGCATATTACTCCTTTTATCTAAGGCCAGGTTATCTCGCCAAGAGAATATCTGGAATTAACATTAGAACCCTGCCTAGAGAATTGCGGCTATTTATTGATTTCATAAAATAGGCCTTTCTATAAAGCTCAAGGATCCTACCAAGTTTTCTTTATTAGACCTTTAAAAAAGAGTGGATTAGACTTAAGGAAGAGATTATCTCGAGGAGGGCCTTTTAGATTGCACCGCCCAGAGGCATCCAGACTATTGAGGTCTGAGAGTCTGTAGAATATATGATTCCATTCTGGTCAACTTTAAACCTATGTTCACCAGTTTTAAGCGGCTGTTTTGGTTCTGCAATCACAGTAAAGCTATTCGGATCAAAACTCTCATCTTCAATTTCAATCCGGTAATTATAGCCACTTTTTGAGCCACTACTCAACAATGGTCCTGCTGAAAGAGTAGGATTGACTATTGAGAGCTTATTTAAATTGTCTGGATATGTTTTATAGAGGATACGGTAAACCTCCATGGCTGCGGCTATCTTGCCCAAAGAGGCTATTGCATCAGTCTCATTGGCCTGGATTTTCATCCTGGATAGGTGTGGAATACTCAAGACAAGAACAATCCCGATTACCGCCGTAACTAATAGGGCCTCAAATAAAGTAAGTCCCGTCAGAGTCCTCTTTGCTTTGTTAGGCTCTCTAACGGGACTATTGTTTCTAAACATATTCGCCTATATCTAGCCTATCATTTCTTAATGAGCGGCTTATAAAAGCCCTCGCTGACAAAGATATAACTTAACACCTCTTTAGGCTCTAAGCCCTTGCTAGAACCTCTAAATCTAAGAGATATCTCATCGCCTTTAACCATCTTGGCATATCTATTATCAGACTTCTTAAGTAGAGACATTACATTACTGAAGAATCTCTTATTGTGTTTTGCCTCAACCAAGGCTAGGTCTCTAATCTTAATCGGAACCTGGGCTGACATATCTAAAAGTGCAAAATCTAGCTTGTGTTCATTTTTCCAGTTGATCTTTACCCTAAGCTCACCAGCAATCTTGTCTTTAAATGAAGCTAGATCTATTGCCCAGATATCCCAGGCCTCATGAGGATGAACTATAGAGATCTCCTGCCAATAGCTATCCTCAAGAAACACCTCAATATGCAGCGACTTCGTGCTTTTAGCAGCATAGGCATATTCTAAGTCAGAGCTTAAGATAAGTCGCATGCCATTAGGTGCTTTTTTAATCTTACCAAAATCAAATGTAACAAAATCTCCAGGAAGACCATGATAATCACCTTTGCCCTTGCTAGAAACAAGACTTAGAATATCTTCACCATTTGTATCAATGGCCTTTCTTGGTCGCCTTAAGGCCCTTTGTTTATAAGTGAACATCTCACCCTCTGGCGAAGGAGCAATATTAACAAACTTAGGATGTCTAACCTCTATTAGATGTGCCTTATCAAGATAAGATTTTTCATCCAAAGGTTCAATAATCTTAAATAATAAGTCACCATTTTTATCCGCACTAACCTGTTTGGTTAATTTATAGTAATCAGTATATTCATGAGTATTTCCACCCGGAATAATATCATTGTCTTTTATAAACTGACTTCCATCCCAAACATGAACATAAGGACAACTAAGAAGACCAGGAAGTGTTTCTGTTACATCTGTGGTTGTTGTTGTCTGTACAGTGGTAGTAGTTCCGATTAGCCCTAGTGTAGTAGTCGTTGTGCTAGTTGTAGTTGTTGTAGTGGTTATAGTGGCTATAGTAGTTGTAATAGTCTGCGTTGTAAATGTAAGTGCAGTATCGGACGTTGTAGTAGTAGTTGTTGTAGTTGTTGTAGTAGGAGGTGAAGTTGGTGGTGGAGGTGGTGGAGGTGGTGTAGTTGTTGATGTGCCCATAAAACCCCGTCCTTCAACTCCTGTAAGAGGAATCCAGTCGGAGATTGCCTCAGGCTGACTCGTTCCAGGATTCTTAGCATAATAACCAACACTAGCGTCTGCCTTATTCACACCATACTTAAATACGCGTCTACCAGTAGGAATACCGCTAACAAGACCAGCAGTAACCCTGAACGAAGAAACCTTTGGCTCAGCATAGATTCTAAAGGCATATGTAGGCACAATATCAGTATCAACAGAATCAATCTTAAAGGCATATCCGCCTTTAGCGTATTCTGCCCCAGAGACTGAGACAAACTCCTGCCCGATTAAATCCGGAGCAAGGTTGTTAAGGTCGGAAAAATCTCTTGGGTAAGTACTGTATATTGAGCGATACGCTTCAAACGCTGATCCCAATTTGTAGAGATCGCTGATTGCGGCAGTTTCGTTTGCTGCTATTTTTGTAGATACAATTTTAGGGATAGAAAATGCCAAAATTACAACAATTACCGTAAGCACACCGATAAATTCGATACTACTAAATCCCTTTCTAAGATTCCTGTTCATTTTTAGATCCTCCTAGTAATATACCGCTTAATAGTATACCGCAATAAAACATAAGCTTCAAGCAATTTTCTTTATATAAATAAAAAACCTATTCTTCGAAAAGAATAGGTCCACATTTTTAATTTCGGTAACCAGACAATCCTTGACATCTAAAGATGCTAAGGACTCTTGGCTTTGCGTCCTATTCTCTCGAATAGTTTGCCCTTTTCGTACTTAACTAATTGTCAACTAAAGTATAACACAAATAAAGGCTTATTTCAATAATCTGCCAATAATTATTATTTTCATAACTCATTGCTATACAGCAAGTTATATCTAAGGGCGGGTACACTCAAATAAACCTTATTCAATCTTCTCAAATGCTACACTTTGGATTTCTATATTTGCATCCCACTTCTTTGCTGGCTTGTAGCTATCATTATTCCAGATTAGTTTGACCTGATGAACGCCTGATTCGATATCATTTAGGACCAGATACCCTGTCTTTACCTCTGTATCACTTGCCTCTAGGAGAATTGTACCAACCTTCTTATTAGCTACTTTAACAACGACATTAAAATTCTTATATCCCTTTGGCAGGCTCCAACCAGTGCTACCAACATAATTCTTTGCCGATAAGACAATCCTGTATGTACCTCCTTCTGATTCCATTCCATAGACAATAGGTTTATTGCTCCAATAAGTGCGGACTGCACCAGTCTGCTCATTTGTAACCCATTCCTTGGCAGAAAGATATTGACTGCCACTAAAGGTTACACTACTAATAATCCCGTCCTCTGAGACAGGTGTGCCAGAACTCAACCGACCATCCATCCACACAGCAAATACCTGTTCTGAACCAGTGGCCTTTGATTTAATCAACCAGGTATTATTAGAAGCTGCCTCTGCAGAACTTAAGGATAAGCCTAGCAGCAAGATCAAACTAAATATGGAGACTAAACAATTCTTAATCATCTTCTCTTCACCAAGTCCTCTTAAGGTAGATCCGAATTCAACTCGTATTTATTATCAATGTTAGCTATTGTAATATAATCACTTAATTCGCTCAACTCGCTAGGGTATCTGCCATTATAGGCATAATACATGTTAACTGCCTTATACAGTGAATTAAGTTCAGCCTGGGTTTTTGCCTCATTTGCATTTTGGCGCATTCTTGATAATATCGGCAATGAAATAGCCATTAGCAGCGCAAGAACCCCGACTACAATCATAATCTCAACTAGTGTAAAACCTTTCTTGTCCATCTTTAGTCTTATCCTCACATAAAAAAACCCTATTCCACTTAAAAGAATAGGGTAGTAAATTGCTGTTTTGACTTCGGCAACTGACTACCATATCCTGAAAATTCAGGACTTAGGCTCTTTAGCTTTGCGGTCCTTATTAGGACCAGGCACTCGGCCCGCCCCATTCTTTCAAATGGTTTGCCCCCTTCTAAAATATTTAGCATTTTAGAAGGGATCCCGACACCTAAACTACTAGATTCGGGACTTTTCGCTTCATTTCTAAATTGTCAACATAAAATATAACATACCTCCTGTTATATTTCAAGGCTAAGCAATATTTTTTTATCTTATACAACATATTGCTATATTAAAGTTACAAATACAGAAACAAATAAATCCAAAAACCAACAGCGCAGCCATTGAAAGATTAGTAGTTGGTTTGAAATTTGGGGTCTATCTAGGAAGGCTATTTATAAGTAAGGTTGGCTATGCCAATGTTATAAAGGCCTCTGATTTTTATGGGCCGCTGTGATTCAACAGGAGTTCCAGAAACATCATCCTCAAGCAGCCGCAACATTACTATCTGGTCATTGGTTAGATTGTCTGTATAAATATAGCCGTAAACCTCACCAGTCTCATCATGAAGACCTTCAGTATAGATTAAACCCTGAAGCCGGGCATAACGATTATCATCAGGAGAGGCATCATCATGGTAGTCACTAACCTTTATTGTATTTTCTGTGGTACCAGATGTATGCGGCACTACTAAGATATAGGCCTTTGTCTTGGAATAATATCCTAAATCTACTACAGTTGTGCCTGCATCTCTAGCAACATAGATAAATACGCCTTTTCCTTGAATAAATTCACCACTTGTATCCCCGGTCTTGGCCCTACCAACACGCGCTGACTGACCAATATTAACTGCGGTTTTACTGATAAGGCCAATATTCTCTTCAATATGAGCACTATTACTAATTGTAATTGTTCCAATAGCAATAATATTCCCTGGGCCTTCCAAGGGATTATCGCTATCAGTACTAATAGTAACATTGCCATTTACAAAAATATTCTTTCCTTTTAGTTGTCGATCAGAGGAGCCTGAAGAGGTAGTGGTTATATCTGGCAAATCGCCTGCAGTCATAGCCTGCGCCTTAACAAATAACCTATCATAATAAGCTGTATCTATTGCGGGTTTTGTAACTGACCAGCTACATTCATCAGGATTTGCGACTGAGTTACAATTCTCAAACTCACTACCATGTATTGCACCAATAGTATCAGTTATTGCATCCTTTGCATAGGCATCACCCCAGACACCATATTTTGTAATATCACTGATATTATCAAGGTCTAGGCTACCATTTACATAGAGGTTCTTAGCGTCAGTGGACTCTCCCCATATTGCCTGATTCGCAGTGGGAGAATAGTTTGTAGTTACTTGGACGCTTGATACGTCAAAGTAGGTAGTGCTATGAAATGTTGGCGAACGCCATGCTGTGCAATCTTCTGTCTTACATTTATAGTTTTTGCAGTCGTAGTTTCTGCACTCATAATTACTACATTCATAATTACTACACTCATAATTACTACATTCGTAATCACTACAATCATAATTACTACATTCGTAGTTACTGCAGGAGGTCTTCCATCCGCCTGGACATGCTAACTTTATAGTCTTACAAGTCCAATCCCCATATTCTAGACAACACGGACATTGTGGTTCCCCGCCTGCTAGAATAAAACCAGTCTCTCTTTCTAATGAGCAAGCACACCATCCCGTCTCAATGCAAGACTGCTCCCAATTTGAATCGCAGCTATAACTAGCATCACAAGTCGTACTCCAAGTTGGATAGTCTGACTCTGGACAACACACAGTTTTACACGGATATGCTGCTGTCTGACATTGACAGGAAACTGCCTCACAACAGTATTCATAGCCTGAAGGCACAGAAGAAAGACAGCAACTAGCAGCAGTGTCTTGGCTGCAATCCCCATTATAATAATTATTAGTAACAGCACTAAAACAAGAACTATAACAGCCTTCACAACAGGAACTAGTTGAAGGGCAGGAGTCAGTGCAGTTGCTTGAGCTATAACATGCCTCGCAACAGGAACTAGTTGAAGGGCAGGAGTCAGTGCAGTTGCTTGAGCTATAACAGCCTTCACAACAGGAACTAGTAGAAGGACAGGTATCAGTGCAGTTGCTTGAGTTGTAGCATCCTTCGCAACAGGAACTAGTTGAAGGGCAGGAGTCAGTGCAGTTGCTTGAGTTGTAGCATCCTTCGCAACAGGAACTAGTTGAAGGGCAGGAGTCAGTGCAGTTGCTTGAGTTGTAGCATCCTTCGCAACAGTAGTTGGTTGAAGGACAGGCATCAGTGCAGTTGCTTGAGCTATAACAGCCCTCACAACAACCACTCGGACTACCACCACTGGTTGAAGGACAGGCATCAGTGCAGTTACTCGAGCTATAACATACTTCACAACAACCGTCGGGAGTAGCGCCACTGGTTGAAGGACAGTTGTCAACACAATCAGCCGCAGTATACCACTCAGTACAACCTCTGGTGATACACACATCCTCTAAGGTAATCGGGTTCTGATTCTTAATAACCGCATTGTATTTCTTAACTTTTTTAATTATTTCATCATTCTGATTTTCATCTTCAATTATATTCAAGCTTATAAAGCGGTTAACTCCAGGAGAGCTTCCGGTAAGGGTCATACTTGCAGTTCGTGCTGTAGGAGCAGGGTCAGTGTCATAATTTATACTAAATTGAAAGTTTTCTCCTCCTAATTCCTTGTTTATCTGGGGGTTGCCCATCAAATCATTATCAAAAGGTGTGACATATTCTAAAAAGTAATTCTTGGCTGATTCTGCTAAATACTGACCTTTAAGCGAATTTATCTGGTTTACATATTCATCAAGTTTGCGGCTTACCACATACATCGCTGTCATGGCAATAACGCTAAAGGCAACCAGAATCCACAGCGCCAGAATTAAGGCAAAGGATTTTCTGTTAAATTTAAAACTTAGCATCATCAACACTGGCTATTGCAGATAACGCGGCATAATCCGAGTTACAAGGCTATAGGCCTTTGTTCCAGTATCATCTGTTATCGCTAATCTTATCTGCACAAATCTTACATCAAACGTACTGAAATCACTCACGTTAGTCTGTCCTGCCGACATATCTAAATCAACTGTATCAAAAACCCGAAACTCTGCAAAACTTACTCTTTCAGCTAAAATATCGTCGTTGTCGTCTCCTCCGCCAACTGTTCGAATCAATCTATTATTAGCACTATCCCAATCATAGGAAATCGGTGTATTGGGAGGATCACACGTTGCACAGGTTGTAAATGTCAAACTCATACCGTCAATAGTATTGAAACTTGCGCATTCTGTTTTTATTTCTTCTGACATCCAATTCATGGCAAATCTTGATTCATTAGCAAGTACCTCTTGAGTTCTGGACATCAAAAATAAATCTATTGATTGTAATACAATAGGGGTAAGCACTACAGCAATAATAGCTAAAACCGCAATGCTAATAACCATTTCTATAAGAGTAAACCCTTTTGTTTTCATATCAATACCCGTCTCCTGCTGGTGTGACTATACTGTAGAGTTCTAATTGCTTACCGGGCTGAATATCATTTGTTATCCTTACATAGATACGCAGATAACTGCCGCTTGCAACGCCATCAGCTGAACTAACTCTCGCACTTATATCAGCTAAATCCCCTCCAGCGCCACCGTATTCAGGATCAATAGCATCAACCTCTATTGTGTATTTATACTTAGAAAAAGGGCCAGCAAAGACAGTATCGTTGCCATAAGAATGCACATCACTATCAAGTTCGTTAAGAAGCTCAAAAAAATCCTTGGACAACATACTTTCCATAGCATACTGGCCAAGATAAGAAGAAGTAGTCATAACTTGAGCAGTTACATGGGCTAGTATTGCTTGATTGAATAAGGCATAGAGAGGCAATAAGGATACTGCGATAATGACAATAACAACCAAAAGCTCCATCAGTGATAGACCTGATGGAGCTTTTAAAATTAACAGTTTATGCAATCTGTTACTAATATTATTAATTTTCAATAGTAATCCTTCCGATACGAGAAATCCTGACTATCTTAGTTCTGCCATTATACTCTACAACAATAATGCCACCTGAACTTCCCAATCCTGTATCAGTTGAAAAATAAGCATTTTCATCATTCCCCATAACCCAGGTACCGTTCATTGGTCTGCCTGTAGGTCCTTCAAAACGAACAGCGTTATAAGCGCCGCCTGATCCGTCATCGCCAAAGTCTACAGATTGTATCTTGACTTGTTTAAAATCATCTTCACTAGGAAAAAAAAGTTCAACTTTTTCTGTAATATTTCTCACTACCGGTTCATATAACACACTAATTCTTGTGCCAACAGGATCTCCAGTTTCTGCAGGCAGCTGTAACGCAGGAACAGCGCGATAAGAACTAGGAAGAGTTGAAGCCTCATCACTAAAATCCATAACCACAAAGTTGCCTGCCTCCTCGCCTGCTTCGCCTCCAGAATAAGTATATTCGCTTTGCTCTCCCATGTCAATAGCCAACATCCTGGCGTAATTTAAGTCAGAGACAACTTTTTGGGCTGCAGCATCAAGCAATAACGCATCCTGGCTACTGAAATTAACAATGCCCATAGTAGCCATAATAGCCGTAAGGGCTAAGCCAATTATTAACTCTAATGAACTAAAACCTTTTCTTTTCATCTTAAGGCCTCATAAAAATAAAAAACCCTATTTTTTTACAAAAGAATAGGGTTACAAACCTTAATCTCGGCAGCTGACTACCCTATCCTAAAAATTCAGGACGTAGGCTCTTTTAGCTTTGCGGCTCTTATCAAGCCAGACACTTCAATCCGCCCCATTCTTTCAAATGGTTTGCCTTTTCCGACTAATGCCCTATACAGAACACTAGATTCAGGGTTTTTTCGAGCTTATTTCCTAACAATTTAAGTATAACATAGACAATGCATGATTTCAAGCTGAAAACAAAAGATATCCTTAATGCAACCTATTGCTAATGTTAAAGTTATAAAAACATACTCAGAGATTTTAGCCTTGCCTAAACCCCACTTTTATGCTAGACTAATTTTACAATGAAAAAGAAAAAGATATCCTGGGATAAGAATCTGATAAAGGTAATCTGTGTGGCGATGATTATAAGCCTGGCTTATTCTTTTTCCTCCCATAAAATTACTTTTTTAAATATCCTTTCGTTAAAAACTGCTGATTTGTTTAATCGCCTTACTTATCAGTTAAAACCTAAACCCAAAGAATTAAAAGAGATCAGCCTTGTTGTTATTGATGACGAATCATTCATGGTCTTGCAGAAAAAATGGCCCTGGTCACGAAGTTTCTTGAGTGAATTTATTGATAACCTAAATGAATACAGACCAAAGATCATTAGTCTGGATATGGTATTTACAGGAGAAAGCAATAATAAGGATGATGATTCGGCACTGGCTGAGGCAATTAAAAATGCAGGCAATGTAATTCTTGCAAGTTACATTGCCCCGGATAAAAGTTATAATGAACCTTATCTGCCTTTGCAAAAAGCAGCCTTAGGCTTTGGCTTTGTTAACAAGACACGCGATAAAGATTTAACCGTGCGTAATTGCCGCCTCCTGTTTCCAAGAAAAGACCTTCCGGGAATACTAAAAACCTCTTTCGGACTAAAGACCTTTTTGCGCTATCACGAAAGCGATATTAAAAACGACGTCTCACTTAATAATCGCAGAATGCTTATCAATCTAAAAGATGTGGCAAAAACAACAAAGCAAGTAATCATTCCTCTTTCAGAAAAAGGCACAGCATTGATTAATTACCAGGCAAAAAATAAAGACTTTGAAATCATCCCCTTTCATAAAATAATCAATAAAACTGCTAGTAAAGCAAGTATCCACAAAAAGATTATTCTCGTCGGCACGACTGCTGAAATCTTTCACGATGTCTACCCTACCCCCCTGGGCCTGATGCCAGGGGTAGTAATCAATGCCAATGAAATCCTAATGTACTTATCAGGAAATTTTCTAAAAGAGACGCCTGAGATTTTCTCAATCCTGTTGATTCTAATAGTTGCAATTTGCACCGCAATATTCACCTATAAACTCTCAATCCTTAAAGGTTCCCTTCTTTTGGCGCTAGAGCTTTTAGGGCTTATGCTTGTTTCCTTTCTGCTTTCCTATCAAAACTTATCCTTTGACTACTTTGGTCCGATATTTATTGCCGCATTTTTGTATCTGGGCACGGAGACATACAAATATATGCGCTTATTGGTTGAGGCAGCAATCTTAAAAACTATGGCGATTACTGATGGGCTCACAGGACTCTTTGTACATCGCTATCTAATACTTAAACTTGATTCTGAATTTGCACACGCAAAAGAGGAAAATACTCAACTTACATTTTTGATAATGGATGTTGACCACTTTAAAAAAGTAAACGACACTTACGGGCATGAAGAAGGAAATGTAATCTTAAAGAATGTTGCTAGGATCATCCAGGAGAGCAGCCGCAGAGTGGATGTCGTGGCCCGTTACGGCGGTGAAGAATTCTGCTGTATTTTGCCTAATACAACTGCAAAAGGCGCCAGTATCTACGCTGAACGTCTAAGAAAATCTATTGAAGAATTTAACTTCCCTTATAAAGGGAACCAGCCTCTAAAGGTAACAATCAGTATAGGAATCGCATCCTTAACTGAGACAGATGCCCAGACCCCTAAAGAATTAATCTCTTTCGCTGACAAGGCGCTTTATAAAGCCAAAGAGACAGGTAGAAACAAGGTGTGTGTTTTCCTCATACCAGAAAGGCCTCCTACTAAATAAATCCTTGAGATTACAAAATCTAAAGCTTCTTTGCGCTAACAGAAGCAGTTATTTTGATTTTGGTTTTTAAAAAGGTGGGTCTAAAGAGTAATCTTTAAGAAGCGTGTCTTTCCGACTTTAAGCATAGCAGGTGAGTCAACGAGGAATTTTTCATCCTTTATTACTTTATTAGCAAGGCGTACTGCGCCATCGCGCAACAGACGCCGCGCCTCATTGCCTGAGGAGACAAGTCCACTATTAGTAAGCACACTAAAAATTGTCTCGCCGTTTTTGTCTTTAAGGCGGTAGTTGGAAGTCTTCTTTGGCTCTTTGCCTTGACTAAATACAGCCTCGAAATCACTTCTTGCCTTAGCCGCAAGCTTTTGTGAATAGAATCTGGAAACTATACCTTCGGCTAGATTCAGCTTTGCCTCTTTTGGGTGCATTTTCTTGACGACGCCTAGATTATCCTCTGTAAGCACATCGTAAAAACGCAACATAAGCTCATCTGATGTGGACATAATCTTACCAAAAATCTCATCTGGTTTCTCGGCAATGCCGATATAATTATTATAGGTCTTGGACATCTTTAGCTTGCCGTCTAGGCCTTCAAGTAAAGGCAGAGTAATCACTACCTGAGGCTGTTTGCCATAGATACGCTGTATATCACGGCCGATCAAGAGATTGAACTTTTGATCTGTACCCCCTAATTCAATATCAGCATTAAGCACGACCGAATCATAGCCCTGCATTAAAGGATATAAAAACTCCAGGACACTGATAGGCTTGCCATCTTTTAACCTATTTGAAAAATCATCGCGTTCTATAATCCTGGCAACATTATATCTAGAGGTGATTTCCAAGAACTTATCTAGGTCTACTTTATCCTTTCCATTCCATCCCTTACCAAACCACTCAGAATTATATCTTACCTCAAGATGTTTTTTACCCATAAGCAGTATTTTAGAAACTTGCCCTAAGTAAGTTTTGGCATTGCGGTTAACCACTTCGGGCGTGAGCATTTTTCTTGTCTGAGACTGCCCAGAAGGATCACCAATAAGTGCAGTATAATCGCCAATCAGGAGGACTACCTTGTGTCCTGAATCTTGAAAGGCGCGCAATTTCTTCAAGAGGACTGTATGTCCAAGGTGGATATCGCTTGTAGTAGGATCAAAACCTGCCTTTACCCTTAGAGGCCGTGCTTTCTGCCGCAATGAGCTTTCAAGCTTTGCAATTAACTCTGGCTCGCTGATTATCTCAACGATACCTCTCTTTATTTTAGTAAGCTGTTCTCCGATTCCTATCTTAGTCATTCTAATTTAGCACTTAAGCCAATCTTGGCGGCATCTACATCGACCTTAATTATTTTTGCCTTTATCTTATCACCTGGCTTTAATGTCTCTTTAACGCTGGGCTCAATTTCTCCGGTGTAGATTAAACCTTCCAATTCATCTGATAATTTTACAAAAACACCAAAATTTGTCAGGGAGGACACCTCTGCCTCGACTATCTTATCCAGCTCATATTCCTGTGCAATCTTCGGCCAGGGATTTTCTGTTAACTGTTTTAGCCCGAGTGATATTTTCTGATTCTGAGCATCAACAGACAAAACTATAACCTCTACGCGCTGTCCTTTTCTCAACACCTCTTGAGGGTGACTGATCTTCTTTGTCCAAGACATATCTGAAACATGGATCATTCCCTCTAGATTATCGCTCAACTCAACAAATGCACCATACTCACTAAATCCCCTAACAGCGCCAGTAACCTTCATATCCCTTGTATATTTATCACTGGCTGTTTCCCAGGGATTTGGCTCAAGTTGTTTTATGCTTAAGGAAATCCTTTTTGTCTGCGGTTCAACATTCAAGACCTTGGCCTCGATCATATCTCCAATGGCAAAAGTATCCTTCAGATCAGCCGTCCTCTTACTCCAGGAAATCTCGGAAATATGCACAAGACCTTCTATGCCCTTTTCTAACTCTACAAACAGGCCGTAATTTAATATATTAACAATCTTGCCTTTTACTTTTGTCTCAGGCGGAAACCTCTCTTCTACATTCTCCCAAGGATCAGGCGTGCGCTGTTTTAGGCCTAAGGACACACGAGAATTATCCTTGTCTAAATTTAAAATCATTACCTCTATTTTATCTCCAATCGCCACTATCTCCGATGGATGAGAAATTCGTGACCAGCTCATATCTGTTATATGAAGAAGGCCGTCTACGCCGCCTAAATCTACAAATGCACCAAAATCAGTAATGGCCTTAACCTGGCCTTGACGAATATCTCCAATCTTCAGCTCTTGCCAGAGTTGCTTTTTAACAGAATCCCTCTCCTTGGCAAGGGCATCTTTGCGAGAAACTATCAAACTTCGACGCTGATTATTCATCTTAATAACCTGAAACTTAAATACATTATTAATGATTTCTCTCTGGGGCTTTCCCCTAAAGGTAGATAGGGATTCAGGCAAAAAGGCATCGACCCCCATAACATCCAATGTATAGCCTCCTTTAATCTTGGCCTTTACCTTGCCTTCCAAAAGTTGTCCTCCTTCCTCTGCAGCCGCACAAATCTCATCCCAGCCTTTCATTCTTCTAACTTTTTCTTTGGAAAGAACAATCGTCCCATCGTCTGCCTCCAAAGATTCAATCAAAACCTCAACTTCAGCTCCTATGACTAATTCATTGCTATCAAACTCTATCAAAGGAATCATACCCTCTGATTTATAGCCAATATCTATCATTGCTTCTTTTGAGCTGATATTGACTACCTTGCCTTTTACAATTTGTCCATCTTTAAAATTTTTGAAACTGCCACCATACAGACTTTCTAGCGTATCATTCTGACTCTTCATTCCCTTTCACCTCTATATATAGATTTTTGCATCATAATCTTAATAAGTTAGCCTAAATCTAACTAAAAGTCAAGAAGAATTGGTATGCTCTTTTAACATATTACAACTTGGCAAAGACTGCCTTTAGAGTTTTAAGTTCTTGCTCGTAATCCTCAAAGCTACCTATCATCAATGGCTTACTAAAACTAACCTCTACCTCTGTTCCTCGTTTTATGCATTTTGAGTCTCTTGGCCATGCCTTCTCGCTGCCTGTAACCTTTGCTACTACAATAGGGACATTGGGCTTCTTTGCAAGAAGCAAAAAGCCTTTCTTTATATTTTGAAAAGAACTTTCCGTAGCTGCCTGCCTAGCGCCCTCAGGAAAAACAGCCACAACATTACCTTTTTTTAATGCCTTTATCGCCCCTTTGATTGCTTTAATATCCCCACTCTCAGGCATAAGCGGAACAACCCCTACAGCCCTCATCCAAGGACCCAGAAAGCGAATATCAAACAAGTCCTTGCGAGCCAAAAATATGAGTGGACGTGGACAGCTTATACCGACTATAGGCGGATCCAGATAGCTTAGGTGGTTGGAAATTAAAAGGAATGCCCCCTTCTTGGGTATGAACTCAAGTCCCTTAACCTTAATTTTGATTCGCAGTATTACCTTTAAAATCAACAATAAGAGGACTTTTGAAAGACGATAACATAACGTCGTCACGATCTAATCATCTTCTTACCTAATGAAATCAACCTCTCTGCCTTCTCTCTTGTAGCAGCCTCGGCATAAACTCTAACAATCGGCTCGGTTCCCGAAGGCCGTAACATTAACCAGCTTTCGTCACTCCCGATAAGCTTCAGGCCGTCTTTTCTGTTAATTCGCACTACATCCTTTCCTAATATCTTTTTGGGAACCTTAACATTTCCTAAATTGAAGTGGCCTACATTATGCAATTCAATGCTATCCTTGGTATAATAAAAACTTCCAAATTTGGATTTCAGTTCCTTTATGAGCTGCTTTATGCTACGTCCTCTAAACGATAACATCTCCAAAAGCAGCAATCCGGCTAAGCTGCCATCACGTTCAGGGATATAATTTTTAAAACCAATACCGCCTGCCTCTTCTCCGCCAACCAATACAGTAGTTTCCTTCATCAGCTTGCTTATATATTTAAAACCAACAGGCGTCTCGAATAGCTTTAATTTTAAATGTGCGCAGACCTTATCAAGCAATGTTGTGCCCACCACTGTCTTAACTACCGCACCTTTTTCTTTGCGGTCTTGGAATAAATGAAGGATTAAAAGACAGAGTATAACCTGGGGGCTGATAAAGTTAGCGTCTGAATCAAGTGCGGCAATTCTGTCCGCATCGCCGTCAAGCACCAATCCTAAATCAAATTTCTCATTTTTCATACGATGTATCATCTGACTCAAATTCTCCGGCAATGGTTCAGGCCTTGCTCCGTCAAATGAAGGATTCACGTCGCTACGCATCAAGGTAACCTTTACCTTGCCGCTTCCAATACAGTCAGGTATTATCGCATTGCCACTGCCATGCATTACATCAACGAGAACATTAAGGCGTCTAGAATGTATCTTTCTTAAATCTAAATATTTTTTTAGAAAGCCTTCATAAGCAGTGATTAAATTTTTGACCTTGCAATATCTGTTATTAGCTAGGCTTGCCTTTTTTACTTTATTTTTATGAAGTAATTTTTCAACGGCCTTGGTTATATCAGTATCAGCAGCGCCGCCGAAGCTATCCTTAATCTTGAACCCGTTAAATTCAGGGGGATTATGACTTGCCGTAATCATTATTCCAAAATCGCATCTGTTAGATTTAGTGGCAAAACTTAAGGCTGGCGTAGATATTGCCCTATCAGATAATATAACCTTTATCCTATTAGCCACCAACACCTCTGCTGCATAATGCGCAAACTCGCGTGATAGAAAGCGTGTATCAAAACCAATGACTGCCTCAACTTGCCCGCCTGACTTAAGACTCTTAAAGTAATCACTTACTGCCTGAGAAAGAATCGCAACATTCTCGAATGTAAAATCTCCTGCTATAACCGCCCTCCAGCCGTCTGTACCGAATTTAATCACTGGCTTTTTCCTCATGCCCTAAGACTCCTCACTGCCTGGGAAATATCCTTTGACTTGAATATATAATTTCCGGCAACTAACACATTTGCTCCGCAAGAGATTAATCGCGGTGCATTTTCATTATTTACGCCGCCATCAACCTCAATATCAAGATTGTATACCTTTCTTAGATTTTCTATCTTAGGATAAACTAGAGGCATGAATTTCTGACCGCAAAAACCAGGATTAACGCTCATGAGAAGGATGAAATCAAGATAGTCAATGCAAGATGCGATTGCCTTAATACTTGTCTTGGGCTTAAGTGCAACTCCTAATCTTACATTTTTTGCCCTTAGCTCTTTAAACCTTGCCTTTAATGTCTTTAAAGAGACGTTTTCAATGTGAACAGTAATTATATCCGAACCAGCGTTGACGAAATCATCCAAAAGCTTAAAAGGCTCTTCTATCATTAAATGCACATCCAGCGGTAGGCGAGTACTCTTTTTAATAGCTGACACCTGCCTCGGGCCTATAGTAATATTGGGAACAAAATGTCCATCCATTACGTCTATGTGTATTAAATCTGCGCCTGCCTTCTCTATTCTTTTAATTTCTTCATTCAGACGACCAAAATCACCTGCTAGAATTGATGGTGCAACTAGAATTTTCATTTATCTAAAAAGTCTCCCCTTTTTAATATAGGCAGCTACTCTATCAGGAACCAGATACTGAACTGACTTACCTGCTCTTAAACGCGCTCTGATCAGAGAGGAAGAAATATCAATCTGCGGTATCTGAATAGTCTTAATATGGCCTGAAGGCCTACATGGAGAAAATCCCGGTCTTTCGGCCACCACGAATTTAGCAATTTTTAATATCTGCTTAAAATCCTTCCATCTATTAAGCTGGCCCAAAGAATCAGAACCGCTTATAAAAAAAATTTTATCTTTTTTATTATTGAATTCTTTAAGGAATGCATACAATGTTTCAAGCGTATAAGATTTACCGCCTCTTTTTATCTCCATATCTGAAATCGCAAAATCCCTGCATCCTCTTATCGCAAGTTTCAGCATCTCTAATCTATGATAGCTAGAGACAGCTTGAGACCTTGACTTAAGAGGAGATATATTTGCTGGCACGAAAAAAAGCTTATCTAATCTCAGGGCCTGGCGTGCATATTCAGCTAGAATCAAATGACCAATATGAACAGGGTTAAATGTTCCGCCTAATATTCCTATTCTCATTATTCTCTAATCTGGCCGTTTCCTATAATCTGATATTTATAGGTGGTCAACTCCTCAACTGCCATTGGACCGCGTGCATGAATCTTATCCGTTGAAATCCCCATCTCTGCGCCCATACCGAATTGATAACCATCACTAAAGCGGGTTGAGGTATTTAAAAATACGCAGGCAGAGTCAACTTGCTGCAAAAACTTTCTTGCTGCAATCTGATCCTCAGTAACAATGCTATCAGAATGATGCGAACCAAAGGTATTTATGTGCTCAATCGCCTCATCCAAGCCATCAACTATACGTACAGCTAAAATCAAATCAAGAAATTCAGTCTGAAAATCACCCCTTTTTGCCTTTATAACTTTCGAGTTGAATTTTCTAACGCTGGCTGTGCCTCTTACCTCTACCTTCTCTTGAAAAAAGAGTTCAAGCATCTTCGGCAAAAATATTGCGGCAATCTTTTTATGAACAAGTAATGTCTCCATTGCATTGCATACGCCCGGCCGCTCTACCTTTGCATTAAGACAAATCTTATAGGCCATATCTAAATTAGCAGCCACATCTACATAGACAGTGCAAATTCCTTTATAATGCTTTATCACCGGAATCGTTGATTTTTTAGTAACTTCATTTATAAGCGCTTCTCCGCCTCTGGGTATGACTAAATCAATATAATTATTCATTTTTAGTAAGATATCGATTGATTTTCTATCGGTATTTTTAACTAATTGATATCCGTCATGAGCAAGGCCGCACTTTTTAATAACATCTTTTAGTATGTTAAAGATTGCTATATTTGAATTAATTGCTGCACTGCCTCCTCTTAAAATAAGTGCATTAGCGCTTTTTAAACAAAGACCTAAACAGTCGCTAGTAACATCCGGCCGCGATTCATAGATTATACTAACAACGCCGATTGGAACTCTAACCTTTTTGATTTCCAGGCCAGAAGCTACCTTATGAGCCTTGATCACCTCTCCCATTGAATCATTGAGACCTGCAATGCTCTTTAGTGATTCAGACATCTTTTTCAATCGCTCTTCATTCAGCGTCAATCTGTCAATAAACGCTTCAGTCTTTGTGTCCTGACCTGCCTTCTCGATGTCTTTTTTATTCTCATTAAGGATTATTGCCTTATTTTCAAGTAAGGCATCGGCCATTGTGAGAATACAATCTCTCCTCTCTTGTTTTGAGCTAAGCGCTAACTCAAAAGAGGCCTGCTTGGCAGATTTAGCGATTTCTAGTATTTGCCCTTTTAGACTGTCTTTCATAATTACCTACTCAATAACAATAAGGCAATCGCGATGCACTACTTCCGGCTGGCCTTTTTTGCCTTTTATCTGGTTAATCTTTTGGGCTGAAAATCTTGTTATACCCTTGGCAAATTTAGAGCCGGCCATATCAGCGATAAACACAACATCATTCTCTTTAAATTCACCCTGCGCCTCTATGATACCTACACTCAAGAGGCTCTTTTTCCTGGCAATAATTGCTGCCTTGGCTCCTGCATCAACCACAATCGCACCCTTGCACTTTGCACTAGTTGCAATCCAGTTTTTCTTATCTTTCGGCCTAGTACCTGCACAAAAAAATGTACCCGGGCTTTCACCTTTAGCAATATCAATCAGGATATCCTTGGTTTTTCCGTTAGCTAAGATGCAGGGTATGCCAGCATTATTTGCGATCTTTACAGCCTCAAGTTTTGTGTGCATTCCTCCCACGCAGCTAAACTTCTTACTACCGCAGGCTAGACGCATAATCTCATTATCGATTTTCTCAACAAGGTTGATTAACCTGTTGTTCTTTCTGTCAAAAAGCCCATCAACATCTGAAAGGATTATAAGGATATCGCTGGAGATAAGAGTAGCAACTAAAGCTGACAATCTGTCATTATCTCCGAATTTTATCTCCTCTGTAGAGACTGAATCATTTTCATTGATAATCGCAACAGACTTATATTTGAATAATTGATTTAGCGTTTTTTTTGCATTTAAGAATCGGGCCCTTTTATCAAAATCATCCCAAGTAAGCAATACCTGAGCACAATTATTATGATATTTCCTAAAGGCATTCTGATATGCCTCCATCAGCCTGATTTGACCTAAAGAGGCTAGGGCAGAAAGCTTGTCCAATTTAGTAGGCCTCTTTGTTAAACTTAAATTATCCAAGCCACATGCAATAGCGCCGCTTGAAACAACAACGACTTCTCTTCCTTCGCCTACAAGAGCCGAAACCTGATAAGCAATATTATTAATAAAACCAATATCGAGATGATTCGCGCTATCTGTGAGGATGCTCGTTCCGACTTTAATTACCAAACGTCTATAATTTTCGCTTAATTTCATCAATCAACCTCTTTAGACCTTGTTTTTCCTTACAAGAAATCGCGATTACGGGAGTGCCTAACCCCTCCTCTAACCTCTTTAGATTATCCTGCCAACCCTCTAAATCTATTTTATTAGCAACGATAATCCGCGGCTTTTTCTCTAGATTCCTGCCAGAGGCCTTCAGTTCCTCATTTATAATTTCATAATCTGATAAGGGATCAGAGGACGTTTGGTTAGATATATCAATAACCTGCAATAATAATCTGGTTCTTTCTATATGCCTCAAGAATGTATCCCCCATGCCTTTACCCAAATGGGCTCCTTCTATAAGTCCGGGGACATCAATAAGCACAAAAGAAAAATCAGATGATTCGAAAACTCCTAAGATAGGTGATTTTGTCGTAAACGGATAAGCAGCAATTTTTGGCCTAGCATGGGACAGGCAAGTAATTAAACTGGATTTTCCTGCGTTGGGAAGTCCGACGATTGCTACATCAGCAATAATCTTAAGCTCAAGAGTTACTTCTTTCTCTTCGCCTTTAGCTCCTTCTTCTGCCATGTGACGTCTAGAACTATTACCGCGGCCGCCACTGCCTCCCTTTACCGCAATTACCTCTTCTTCAGGACCTGTTAAATCCCGCAAGAGCAATCCTAATTCTGCATCGCGAATAATAGTACCAGGAGGAACCTTGATTATCAACTCAGGCGCATCTTTTCCTTTCTTACAATTCGAACCGCCCTGAGTACCGTTTTTCGCGCGAAAATGCTGACGATAACGAAAATCCAGAAGCGTCTGAACCTTAGAATCCACGCAAAACTTTATATCCGCTCCCTTGCCGCCGCTTCCGCCATCAGGTATAGAAAACCTCCTATTTTTTCTACGCCTAGAACTCCGACAGCCATTGCCGCCGTCTCCAGCCTTAAGCTTAATCCTGGCAGTATCAATGAACATCTCTTTTAAATAGATTGCACAGATTATTAACTGACTGTGATCTCTTTTATTTTAAGGCGGGTTAGTTTCTGACGATGTCCCTTCTTCCAATGCGAATCTTTCCTCCTGCGAAATTTAAAAGCAATCACTTTATCTGCCTTGATAATCGGCGCTATAACCTCAGCCTTAATACTTACATTTTTAAGATATGGCCTGCCAACGCTTATCTCTTTTGCAGCAGATAACAACAACACCTCATCCAGGGTTATTGTCTTGGCGCGAGGACGCAATGATATCTTCTCGACATCTATCTCGGAATTCTTTTCTACGCGGTATTGTTTTGAACCGCTCTTGATTATGGCATACATATTTTATCTCCTTTAGTTTCAACAAGTCTGGGTCTTATTTGAGACCCTATGTTAACATAAGTAGTTAAAACTATCAAGTAAAATCAAGCCACTTAAACCAAGGCCTGATCTTATTCTATAATGATTTTCTCTAAGTGCAGATGTGGACTAGGATTAAGAATTAAGGAAGATTTGAATCTTTGCTGTAAATCCTTTAAGGTATCTTTATATTGCAGATTTAAGAATTCAACGACATCTGGATGTAAACTAATTAATAGTTTTCCCTTTTTTTGCTCTTTTAAGACTTTATTAAGCATGCGTAAAACTGCGATAGCAACTGTGGCCACTGTTCTAACTCTACCCCTACCCTCACAATAAGGACAGATTTGAAAAGACACCTTCTCAGCGCTTAAACGCTGCTTCTGACGTGTCATCTCCAGAATTCCAAACTCAGATATTCTGATTACATCTGTCTTTGCCCTATCATGTTTGAGTAATTGCTTAAAGTGGGTAAATACTCGCTTGCGGTGAACATCCTTTATCATATCAATAAAATCAATTACAATAAGCCCACCCAAATCCCTCAGTCTCAATTGTCTGGCAATCTCATCTGCGGCTTCCATATTGACCTTAAATGCCATCTCTTCCTGGGCCTTAACACCCCTTGCAGCAGTAGGGCCTTTGAATCTTCCGCTATTAACATCAACAGCCACTAGACCTTCTGTGGGTTCAATATATAGATAACCACCTGATTTCAAATTTACTTTGCGCTCATAAATCTCATCGATCTTTTCTTCTATTTTAAACTTCTCAAATAATGGTTCCTTGCCTCGGTAAAACAGAACCTTACGCAATAGACTAGGAGAATAGATACGGACAAATCTTCTAATAGCATGAAAATCTCTCTTAGAATCTATGAATATATTCGTAACATCTTCAGTAAATGAATCACGTACAATGCGCATTATTAGATTGAATTCTTCATGAATTAATGCTGGCGTTTTACTACGATGAGAGATCTGCGCGATTCTATGCCAGAGTTTAATTAAAAACTTTACATCTCGATGCAACTGCCTCTTGTCTGTGCCTACGCTTACTGTGCGAATAACAAATCCAAAATCAGAAGGAAGCCGCATCGAATGCATAAGATCCTTTAAGCGCTTTCTCTCAGCATCCTCGTCAATACGCCGGGAAATACCGATATTATTGCTATATGGTATTACTACCAAGTATCTGCCGGGCAATGATATTTTGGTTGTCAGCCGCGGCCCCTTGGTGCCAAATTGCTCTTTTACTACCTGGACAAGAATCTCCTGACCTACATTTAAACGCCCGTTTTTTTTAACCTGGGGGGAAGCTGCAAGAGTTAAATTATCAACATCATCATCATTGAATTCAGGACCAAAAGCAGGCTGGGATAAATAAAGAAAACCCTTCTTTCCTAATCCGATATCGACAAAGGCAGCGTTTAAAGATGTTGCTATTGAATCAATTCTGGCTTTATAAATATTACCGACAATAGTTCGCTTATTGACTCTCTCTATGAAAAATTCTTCCAGTTTTCCATCCTTAAGCATAGCAACGCGATTCTCTTGCGTTCCAGAATTAATTAAAATAAATTTAGTCATATTAGTTTGGCTTGCTTTATGCTTATCCCTTCGGGTAACTCCTGCTGCAAACGGCTTGCAAACTCCTGTGTATCCATTTTTGCTTCTAGTCCAAATTGACAAAAAAGCGCATCGGATTCTTCGCCTAATTTCAATGCCCTATTTATACTTATTTTTGGATGCGGATTAAAGCCGCGTGTTAACTCTAGGGCAATCTTTGCCCTGCTTGCTGCACGCCTAAATAACCGCAACAAATCCAAATGAGATATGTAACGCATTAGGCCGCACTTTGAAAATTTTATTTCGATAATAACCTTCGCTTTCAATTGACTTCGCCAATTGTGCCTTAAGAAAATAACCCCTGACAAACAAATCTGCCAAGGGTTAATTAAAGCAATTTGTAAAATATTTTAAACAGTTTTACTCTTCTTCTTTAATTACGGGCTCTGCTGGTATTAAATTTCTGACCGGAGTTTCTACGCTTTGTTTAAACGTTATCAGGTCCCCTTCGGATTTAACTACTCTTGCAGTTATAAATATTAAAAGATCGATCTTTTCTATATCTACTACCGTGCGCCTAAATAAAAAACCTAGAATAGGGATCTTACTTAAAAATGGAATGCCAATTTCTGACTCTCCCTTTACATCCTTAAGCAGTCCACCAATGACTATTGTCTCGCCATCTTTAATCAAAAGCTGTGTCTCTGCCTCACGGGTTATTATTACAGGATAGGAATTGTCCCCTATGTAGCTTGAAATAGAAGTTACCGCAGGATGTACGATTAGATTAATATAGCCATCGTCATTAACCTGAGGCACAACATTAAGCTGGATTCCGATATCCTCATAGTAATCAAGTGTTGTGGTAACTGTCGCCCCTGCCTCTGTACTTACATCAGAGGTAAGAATAGGATATTTGCTTCCTATTAGGATAGTCGCCTCCTGATCACTCAATGTCAAGATGCGTGGTGCTGAAAGTGTATTTACTTCTACGTCCTCTGCTACAGCATGTAATATAGCCTGAAACTGACTGCCGGTAATCTTTTGGAATGTAGCAGTAAGGCCAGCATTAAACGGTGTAATTCCAGAAAAACCAGACTTAGAAGAAAACGTCGAAGGCGATACTTGAAGCGTTTCGCCTTGGACGCTAAGTTGAGTCTCTGAGCTTCCGTCTAAACCCTTACCGCTTGTCTCGATAAAGCCTGTACCATCAGAGCCTGTACCCCACTCCATACCTAAGTCAGATAATTTATCGCGATTTACTTCCAAAAGTCTCACTTCAATTAACACCTGCTCTGGCCGCACATCTAATTCAGCAATAACCTCCTCTAGCCTTTCTAATACCGGAGGGATATCAGAGATAATGAGCATTTTCGATCTGCTCGTTTTTTCACCTATGCGCGCTCTTTTACCTAACTCTGAGCCGCCAAATTCCCATCCAGCTTGACCGGTTGCCTCCAAAACAGTAACCCTGCCGCGCGGAGATAGCTGTGGATCAAGCGCCTTCTTCATATCAGTAGCATCAATAAACTTTAGTTTTATAACTTTAGTTACTGTAGGCTGAACTGCCGCTAACGCCTGCTCTTGGCTTTTTCTTGCAGTAAGCATTTCCATAGGATAAACCGTAATAATGTTTTCCTTGCGTTCATGTCCGAAACCATAAGTATCAAGCACCACATCTAATGCCTTATCCCAAGGAACATCAGTAAGTCTTATAGTAACTAAGCCGGTTACTTCAGGGCTTGCAACAATATTAACTCCACTTTTATAAGAAAGGATTCTTAACACATTTCTAATATCTGCCTCTTTAAAATCAAGGGATACCTTGGTAACCGGTAACTCCTCCTCTTGCGTCTTCCCCTCTTGCACCTCAGTAACCTCTTCGGCCAGCTTCTTTCCTGCCGGCTCAAGCTGGTCTAATTCAGACGACAACTCAGATTCTGTAACAATAGGGAGCTCTTCTGCCAAAATTTCCGCTGCAACCTCTTCTGGGATATCCAAGGCCTCCTCTTCTTGACCTAGGCCAAAGATTTCTTCAGCCTCTTCAAACTCAGCCTCTACCGCCTTTAATTCCTCTTCATTAAGCTCTTCAGCCATAATCTCAGAAGAAACCTCATCCTCAAGGCCAAAAATTTCTACATCAATCTCTTCCTCAAAGAGTTGCGATAAATCCTCCAGCTCTAATTCCTCTGCGATAACTAATGACTCAGGACCTGAAGTATTTTGTAATATCAAAAATAAGAAAAAGAAAATACTTATAGAAATTGCTAATTTTTTAATCTTCACTTGCACCCTCCTTTGTTAACTCTATTATATATGTTTTTTGGCCATTTTGCAAAATAATTTTATCTTTTTTTATCTCTTTAAGTTGAAATTCACCCACAAATTCATTCTCGGCAATTACATCTCCGTTAATCACAGCAAGAGATCTACCCTGCGCATCAAATATTATTCCCTCAAGGTTAATATCTGCAATTTCAGTCTGGGCCTGGAGATTAACAATGTAGCCATCCGGAGTCACGAATGGTAAAAAGGGATCGCGCTCATTATGTATTGTGTAGGTAAACTCTACTTCTCTAGCAGTATCGTCAGCAAAAACAATAGGCGCCAATAAAAAAAATGCTGATAAGAAAACAGCTAAAGAAAATTTAAGGTTTTTGGGCTTCATGTTTGTCTACTACAAAAATAGATAAGGTTAATTTTATGTCGTGCTCCGGATTTAGGAGACCAGCTGCTTTAGGAATAATATCTATTGCCTGAATCTTAATGGAAAAAACGACTTTCTCTAAACTATCCAAAAATTTTCCTAAGGAATGATAGGCGCCGCGAGCAATAATAGAAATGGGCAAGATATAATACTCGCTGTCCTCACTGGTTGTGAATCTATCTCTATCACGAATTTCCTTCAGCGGTGTCAACCTCATAATCTTTAGATTAACATTGTCTGCTAACCTTGAAATCTCATTCAAGACGTTAGGGACATCTTCTTCTTTCAAAATCCCCTTCTTCTTATCAGAAACACTCTCTGAAAGCTGATCTAGACGTCCTTTGAGACGCTCTGTGCTAAATCCATCTAAGGCAGTAGCGGTGATCTTCTCTCGTACTTCTTTAAGATTCTCTTTTACAGACAAAAAATTTGCCCACTGGCCTTTGAGAACAAAGGAAGAATCGAAGATGAAGATAGCCAAACCTATTAGCAAAAAGATAATCGCTTCCTTGATTTGTTTATTAGAGAAAAGAAGGAGATCTATTTTTTTCATTCCTTTAGTAATCCTGCGATAATAAAATCTACTACCTCTATGGACTTTATGTAACGCCGCTGAATCGACTTCAGGGTCAAATCCTCGAAGCCATCATAAAAGCTATCCTTTGCCTTCAAGGCCTCCAGAAGAACGCTAATCATCTTCATCTCTTCCCCTTTTAAAGAGACGGCTGTACCGTCCATTGAAAATAAATTATCATTTATAATAATTCTGTTTAGCCATATTCCGATTGGCATCACATCGCTAATTATGTTTAATTTCTCAGCCCAGATTATATTCTTGCCAAAAAACTCATCAAACACCAAGACCTCTTTTTCCAAGCTGCTTATGGTCTGCTTCATTGTGGCCGCCTCTGCGCTCTTGGGCAATTTCTCGTTAACCTTGATTGTGAGTCTATTTAAATAAAAATCTTGGGCAAATGTTACCAAGAAAATCACAAGATGAATGCTGGCTAAGATGACTAAAAATAAATAGAATATCTTCAAAGGTAACCCGGCAGGGATCTTTGGCAAGTTCTTCTTCTTACGTTCCTCAAGAGGTAGGAAATTTACTTCGATCATCATAAATTATCTTAATGCAAGCCCTAGCGCTACTGCTAATGTATGCGCTTGAGATTTTAAAAGATTTTTATCTACACTATCTGCAATATTGCAATTTAGACTCGGATCCCAAAACTTAATAGGTAAAGTCAAGTTTTGCGCAAGTGTCTCATCCAGATTATCAGCCTTAGCACCCTCGCCACTTAAATATATTATCTCCAATGACCTATCAGTCTGGCTCTCATAAAAATCAAAAGAACGCCGAAGCTCATTTGCAATATTTAAAAATACTGTCTCCTTGTTAGCAGAATTAAAAGCACCTGTCCCAAGAGAAATATCGCGACTTAAACGCGGTATTTCACCTTCAATAATATTTAAACTGCTGAATTTCAAGCCTATGTCCAAAAGTGCTATTGATTTATCCTCTTGTTCTTGTTTGAAATGGCCTGCTTTGCGACAATGAAAAAAAACATTCATCAAGGCAAGGGCATTAATATCAATTATGCGAATCTCTAATCTTGCTGATCGCATCAACTGCATACTTTCACTAACTAACTCCTTCTTTACTGCGGCCAGCAACACAAGCATTTGATTATTCCCTGAATTTTCATTTAAAATATAGGCATCTAAAAAGACATCTTTAATTGGGAAAGGAATGTGTTTTTCAGCCTCAAACTGTACTGCACCACGCAACTCCTCTTTTGTCATCTTGGGAAGATTAATATAGCGAATAATTACCCCTGCTCCTGATAGTCCAATGTTTACAGGGCAATCACTTACAGGCAGCGAATTAATCGCCTTACGAACAGTCTCTAAAACTGTCTTCTCTTGCGGAACCGAGCTAAAGGAAGAGATTGTGGGCTTGTCTTTATTCGAAGAGATAGCAATCACTCTTGTAGTAGCCTGACCAATATCCAGACCAATGCCTAACTTTGGCTTGGATGATTTTCTTGTGAGTTTATTAAAAAAATTTGGTAGCTTCAAAATAGAATTGTTCCCCTATCATGCAAATCATCATCCTCTTGGGATGACTCTAACTCCTTTATACGACTTGAATCAGTTTCAGCAGAGGCATCATCAGCCTCAGCGCTGCTTGCAGGATGCGTGAATTGTACAGGGAAGTCCCCTGTTCTTGGCACAGAGTAATCACGCTTAGGCTGCAGACCAGCTGCAAGCTCTGCTTCCTCTTGTTGGAAGGTCTTAATGGATTCTTTAGGTACAACTGCAGAAGTTCTTTTCTTCTCTTTTTCTGTCTTATTCTCTTCTTCTGACATAACAACTTCACCTGTTGCGCTAAAAGGAATATCTAGCCCGTAAATTGAAACATCCTTAGTTTTAAGTTTTTCTCTGGAATGAGACACTTGAGAAGGAGGCTGAAGAATGGATTTAGTTTTTCGGTTAACGCGAAGACTCAAAAGTACGAATACGAATAAACCTATAGCTAAAAATAAGATAACTGGTATTAAAATTCTTTTATTATTGATATTCATAAACCCAATTCTTCCTGCCAGACTAAGTTAAGGTAATCTCCTGTCCTGGGAAAATACATTGGTGGATTAGTGGCAAAACGCGAGTCATATATATAATTTTTGGCATAACCGTGCGTTATCTCTGCCTCACCGTTAACCATATTAACACTACCCGTACCCACAGGTCCGCGTTGGTCCTGGATTATGCCGCCAAAAACTGTCAAGATTCCCCGAGGGTCGCCAGTATTATAGTTCTCTACAGTAAAAGACTGATCCATAGCCATAATCGAACCGTCAATCCTTATGTGATTATGGGCTATAGAATCGCTCACGATTACCTCTTTTTCAGCAATAATACCTAACATATCATCACATGCATCACGAAGCGCAGCATCAACACATAGCTCATTTGGATCCCCAGGACATGCTATGAGTGGATCCTCACAGTTATAGCGAATATCATCTGCAATAATTATATCTCGATTTGTACCTACAGTCAAGGAACCATCTAAAGTGCCAGAAAGAGTAAGGTCGCCTCCTGAGACATAAAGGGCGTAATTAGCCGGCAATGATCTATTGCAAGGGCTGCAACCCTCAGTCTGCAAAAGTTGGCCATTGGTTACATCCATTGTACCATCAGCGTTCAAAACAATAGTAGTATTACCATTAAACACCTCACCGCCTTGCACTGAAGCTGTATGCAATTCTATAGCCTGGTGTGGCATAGGAATAGGATCTATGCCTAACGTCAAACCTCCTAAAAATTGCGGATCATTACCTGCAGATGGAGCTGGGGTAAAATAAGTAATAAAATCATCAACAGAAACAACCGCATCATGGAAGATAGGATTGCCTAAAATGTGAAAATGCCCGTTTGTATGAGTTGGTCCCCAGATTTCGTCTCCGGTAATAAACCATACTGGAGCCCTATCCCGACCGCGGCCATAATGTTCATCATCAGAAAAATAAGCAAAACGCGCAAAATTATCTATCTGAACAGCAGCAATTAAAGTGCGTGAAATTCCTCCTACGATTCCTCTAACAGTGATGATAAACCTATTTTTAACTGAACCTGAGAAATTTGATTGATCAGGATCTATAATAGCCTGATATGTTCCTCCTGCTGTATCAGTGCTAGCGCAATCATCTAAATCAGGCTCTGCGCAAAACTGTTGGAAGGTAACACTACTCTCAAAGACCTGTTCAATATTATTCAAGACGTCAGCCTGATTTAATCCCTTTTCAACAGGTGAAGAAAAAGGATCAAAGGGATCATTGTTACTTGTATCAGAACCACCCGTCCTGTTCCTCATATACACAATAGCGCGGGCAAGTCCAGCCTCGCCAGCATTAAATGCAATTAGATTATCTCTATCTACGTCAGTTATTATTCGCTCACTGGTTGTACGAAGAAAAAATGCCGCACCCAGCACAAAAAGCACTGCTACCAAAAGATAGGTTGTGATCAACGCAATACCCCTATTATCATTTAGTCTCAAGAATTGAGTTCTCGCAGACATCTTAGCTCACCTCACAAGAAAATCGTTTCGCGATAACTTTCAGCTGATTTTCAGTGGTTAGGAAAGTTTTATACTTTCCTATACCATAAAAAAACCTATTCACCAGTTACAGAATAGGTTCATTCTCTATTGGCAACTGGCTGCCCCAAACCTTAAAGGGCCCTTTAGCTTTGCGTCCCATGCCTCTATTTAGACATGGTTTGCCTTTTTCAAATAGGTTAATATATCTATCTCTACATTTAGAGTATAACATAGAATTTGATAAAATACAATGAGTAGAATACTAGTTTCTTAAGCGTATCCAGGACCTAATAACAAATTCAATAGGCTCACTTGAACCAACTATGATCTTTCTGGCTGTAATGATAACCTCTATAAGCTTAGGCGCAGATGAAGGCCTGATAAACTTCAAGCCCGGATCCACGCCATCATCTGGCTTCATGTTATTAGCCAAAACCCTACAGTTTGTATATGGCGCGGGGCACTCACAAGGTGTTGTATCCTGAATTAGGCGAATAATCTGTCCATCAGTGCTATTTAAACAATAAGTAATCTTATCAGACCACTCCACAACCTGACCGCCTGCATTAACCACTATGCCATCACCATCTCCATCCTGTGGCACCCTAAAAGTTACTGAAGTATAGGCAGTATCATCTGCAGGCAGGTTCTCTAAGATGGCAACTGCCGGACCACCAGCTACCCTACCTGTTCCAGCACGCGTCTGCCTTAGCTCTTTGGCAATAAATGAGATTGCCTGGCGTGCCTGCTGCTGCACATCAAGCTGAGTTGTTCCAATCCTCCAGTAGAGTCGACCAGTAAAGAGAACAGTAAAAATAGCAGTAAGAATAACAGAAAATATTGCAAGGCTCACCACTATTTCTAGAAAACTCATGCCTTTATTTTTAAGATGCTTTATTACCATAAAAAATTCCTATTCATCCTATTCAGCAGTCAAGAATGTTACAATCTGAGCAGGGGAATCAATCTGGCCATTATTATTTACGTCTTCATCTGTATCTATGATGCCGTCTAAATCTTTGTCTTCGCCAATTACCCTGCCGCTCTTCTGCCGCCAGCAGACTGAAATTACTACCCTTATAACATCATAATCACAGGAACAATTATAAGTAGAGCAACTATTAAAATCCGAATCAACATAGGTATAAATCATAGCCATACTTTCTCCCGTAGGCATAATACCATCGAGATTGAACGTAGTGTTATTGAAATCAGTGCAGATATTAGAAAAAGAATAGTCCCTGATTTCAGCCAATTTCTCCTGGGCTGCATTTAGGGCTAGGGTCATATTGCTATTTGTCTCGTTGAGATCAAGACAGGCAACGTAAGAAGCAAGCAGGCCTACCAATACAGTGACTAAGACTAAGGCCGCTATCATAAGCTCAGCCAAAGTGAACCCAGAACAAGAATCTAGCTTTATCTTTTTTCTGAACATATTATCTTAACTCATTACTTTACAAACAGTTATATTTATTTTAACTCTCTTATAAAAAAAGTCAATGCTTTTATGGAGGATTTTTCTCTCTGCTTATTCTTTTTGATTCTCTTTATCTATACTTGAATTTTTCAATCTGCTCCTTTGCAAGAGGAAAAATAGGCGAGGCCTCTGGTATTTTTAAAAGCTCCTCTCTTGCCTTTATGTTTTCATCCATTTGAAAATATAAAAGCCCCAGATTAAAACGTGCCTCATGAAAATCCGCATCTAACTGCGTTGCCTTATATAAGCAGTAGGAGGCCTTTTTTAAATCTCCCATCTCGGCGTAAAGAACGCCCAGATTGTTATAGGCCTGGACTGAATCTGTATCAAGCTTTAAGGCCAATGCGTATTCAGTGATTGCCTCAGAGATTTCTCCTGTCTCTTTATAGAATAAACCAAGGTCAAGATGCAAGGAGCTATTTTCAGGCTCAAGACGGATGGCATTTTTCAATACCTCAATCGCCTCCTCTATCCTTGCCTGGTCTCGATAGAGTAATGCAAGTTCAATATAGACCGACGAATCCCAAGGAACAATCTTTTTGGCTGTTTTGAAGGCCTCATTCGCTGCAGAAAAATCTCCTGCTAATCTAAGGGCCCTTCCCAGATAATAATAAACTGCAGCATTGTTCTGGCCTCTTGCAATGGCCTGTTTAAAAAACACAATTGCCTTATCAAGCTTACCTGAGTCTAAATACAATATGCCTAAACTATTATATGCGGGTGCAAAATCCTGATTTATTCTAAGTGCAGTCATATATTGTTCTTCTGCCTCATGGGTCCTACCTTGCTCATTAAGTTCTACGCCAAGGTTATGATGCGCGATGTAGTTTCCCGGAGTAAAAGAAATAATCCTTCTGTAAAATTTAACTGGCTCAATCCAATCTTGGGTATAACTAAAGGTAATAACAGCCAAAGAGGCAAACATTGTCGCTAGAATAGCATAATGCAGTATTTTCCTTGTTTTTAATACTTCAGAGCATGTCCAGATGAAAAGAAAAAACAAGGCATATTCTGATAAGTATATAAAATGCTCGGCAAAAAAGACATTTATTGGAAAGATGCCTGATTGGGGAATAAGAAAAATAAAAAACCAACATAAGCAAAATAAAAATACCTTTTTTTCTTTTCTTAAAACAAGCGAGAAAATAAAAAATAAGAAAACACAAGAGAATAGCCTCAGTAAAAGCCCTGGACTAAAGGATGTAACTATCCTAGGGACATAAGACATATGAAGATTAACTGGAAATAATAAAATCCTTAAGTAGTCGAATAGATGCAAAAGAGAAGTAAGAAATCTCGTAGATAAGGAATGTTCGCTCTTTATAAAAAGTGAACCAAAAACAAGATATCTTAACAGTAGATACCCCAGAGCTAACCCCAAAAATATAGAATAATATTTGAAGTTTATTTTTCTATCAACAGCGTAATCCAACAAGACAAACAAAAATACGCCCGCTAAAGCTAATTCCTTACAAAGCAGTGCAAGGACAAATAAAATACAGGAATAACAAAATAAACGCCTCTTTGCATAAAGACGGAATCTGACATAATTTATAAAGCAAGCAAGGAGAAAAACAAGGGCTAAGGAATCAGCCCTTCCTGAAATATAGGTTACAGCCTCTACGTTCACAGGATGAATAAGAAAAACTAGGGCGCTTAAAAAAGCAATATGTTCTCTCGCAAAGATTATGGTGAATAAATAATAGAGTAGGATTGCACAAAGTGAATGTAATAAGATATTGGTCAGGTGGAAACCAAAAGGATTCTCATTCCATATCCGGAAATCAAGCATATTCGAGACTGCCTGTATTGGCCGAAAGAATTTATTCTCTGCCTCTGTAACCATAAGTCTATTAACGAATAACTGCGGCAGGAGGCGAATCTGCTTTATGAGTGGATTGTTAATTATCAAACCAAAGTCATCCCAGATAAAGGGAACAGAAAAAGAATTGGAATAGACAAGAAAACCAAGTACTATAATAAAAATTATTTTATTTCTTTTGCTCATCTCTTCTTCTCTTCCAGGAGCCTCGCAAGCGCATCGCCAATCTTGGCATCATCCGGATCTATCTTTAAGCCATCTTGCCAGACCTGCCTTGCCTTTTCATCTTCGCCTAGATTCGCTAAGATTGCGCCCAGATTATAATATGCCTTTAAATCTTCTGGATCAGAACTCAAAACAAGCGACAATTGCTCTATCGCCTCTTTATCTCTGCCTAGCTTGGTCAATAAGGCAGCTAGATTATTACGTGCCTTATTAAAATTTGGCTTAATCGCAAGGGACAGCCGATATTCCTGCTCCGCCCTTGTATAATCTTTCTGGCTGGCATGAAGCACAGCCACATTGTAATAGCCGACTACTATCGCCTCATTCAGAGTCCAATCTAAAATTGGTTTATCTTTATATTTAGATACCTCCACTTGCTCTAATAACTTTTTAGCACGTAAGAATTCAACTAAGGCCAGATCATCCCTACCTAGGGCAATATACTCTCTGGCTAGATTTATGCGCAACTTAATGCTCTCGGGTGAAAACTTCAGCGTCCACTTATAGAATGTCAGACTATCCTTCCAGTTAAGATTATGGACACTCGTCAAGCTGCCATAAAAACTAAGTAAGATTAAAAGTATAGTAACGATAAATCTCTGTTTTTGCGCCCTTGCTTTAAATTTAAGAAAAAGGCCCACAAAAACCTTTGCAAAAGCAAAGAAGACGCCCATTGAGGCAAGGTATAAAAAGTGCTCGGCAAAGCCAAATCCGGAAAGCGTTAGCTGTGATTGAGAAACTACAGGAATCAAAAACCAAAGAAACAAAAATAAATAAAGCGGCTCCTGTTTTCTCCTTTTATAAAAAATGAAGTAACAACTGAGCAAAATAAAAATACCAATCCATACTAAAGGATCGAAAAGGCCTGCAGGTCTGGGAAAGGCTCTGCGCATATGCAAATCAACCGGAAAAATTAAAATACCTAAGTAAAGCGGTATGCTTTTTATAAAACCAAAAAAACGAATCGGCAATTCCTGCCAAAGTAAATGTGCATATCTGCCGCCCAGCAATGAATTATCCAATCCTAAAGCAGAAAGTCGCAACATGATAAAGAGGAATATCAGGGGTAAGAAGAAAACGTATTGGCCTAGATTTTTTCTATTTAATTTTTGAAAAGAAAAATCAAAGGATAAAAATAGGAAAGGCAGGATAAGTGCATACTCCTTAGAAAGAAGTGCTAAAAAGAAACAAATAAATGATAAAACAAGGAAATAATTGCGCCGCACAGCTATATTCTCGAGTCTATATTTAAGGAAGCAATAAAAAGAGCTCAAGATAAAAAATGCTGCCAATAAATCTGCACGGCCAGAGATATAGCTCACTGCCTCATGATGAATAGGATGGGCTACAAAGAATAAGGCACAAACAAAAGAAACCAAAGGCAGATTATAAAGACAGGAAATAATTAAATATATTAAAAGGGCATTAATAATATGCAGGATTAAATTAGCGAGATGAAAACCAAAGGGCGTATCTTTCCAGATAAAAAAATCTAGAGAGTAACTTAGTGTCTGCAGGGGCCGATAATAATTAGTCCGCTTAAATAGTAGCTCTCCCGGGAATAGATCATTAGAAAAGGCGTAAGAAAAAGCAGTCGGAATGCTTCTGATATAAGGGTTGTCCTTGATTAAAAACTCATCATCCCAAACAAGCCCATTAAAAAGACTATTAAAATAAAACAATAAACCGACAAGGATAATAAGTATAATTTGTTGTGATCTTTTCATTCCTTTAAAGATATCTAGTTAGAAAAAAGGCGCCTCTTAAAAAGAAGCGCCTTTTCTCGTAAATCCTTAAGTTGAATCCTTATTCAATTGGGCTGCTTGCAGATGTAGCTGCAGCGCCACTAGCATACCTGACAACACCACTTTCATCAACAAAGAAATATCTATTACCCGTAGTGCCCACAGTGCTAGGAGCAGCAGTTGCAGTAAATGCATTTGTGGTACCTGTCAAAATAAATGCATAGCCTGATTTTGTTCCACCTGCTAATACAGAATCAATATAAGGTGGAGTTGCGTTAGACAAAGCAGCTAAGTTAGTAGGATAACTAGGATTAGCTGAACGATAACTCTGGGCTGCAGTAGAAAGCGTCTGCATAGCAGCAATCGATGCAGACTCGTTAGCATTGAGACGAGCACGCAACAGGTTAGGTATTGCTATGGCTGCCAATAAAGCAATAATAGCAACAACAATCATGATTTCAACCAAGGTAAAACCTGATCTGTTTCTCATAATTAACAACCTCCTCTCTTGGCCTTGATTGAACTTATCATATCAACCCAGTTTCTAGAAAAATAATAATAATTTCGTTTTCCTCTGGCTTGACATTTATTAGTCCCGGCCAAAAAAATAAAACCTATTCCAGTCACCTGAAATAGGTTATTCTCATTGGTAACTGGCTACCCTTTCACAAGGCCCTTTAGCTTTGCGTCCCAGCCTTACGACTGGTTTGCCTTTTTCAATGTTACCTCAAGTATACCATAAAAATTAGGCCCTGTAAAATATATTATAGACACCTAACTATTACAAAGTCAAGAATTTTCTTAACAAATTAATAATGAAAGAGTTAGGTTAAAAAATTATTCCTGTAGCCCTGATCTAAAAACACCTCATCTTCCCAATAGTTCCGTAATCTTAAATATGGGCAAGAATAATGAGACTACAATGCCACCGATAATAACACCTAAAAAGGCGATGACCATTGGCTCAATTAAACTTGTCATAGAACTTACTGTGGCATCAACCTGCTCATCATAAAAGTCAGCGATCTTGCTTAACATCTTCTCCAACTCGCCTGTCTGTTCGCCTACAGCAATCATCCTTACTACCATAGGCGGAAACGCATCGCTTTCACTCAAGGGGCCGGAAATAGGCTCACCTTCTTTAATAGACTTGCGCGCGTTATCTAATGCCTCTTCAACTATTTTATTGCCTGCTGTCTTGCCTACAATCTCTAAGGAACCTAAGATAGGAACGCCGCTTCTTACTAACGTAGAAAGTGTCCGGCTGAACTTAGCTATTGCTACTTTCTTTAAAAGTGGGCCAAAGACAGGAAGCTTGAGTAGGTAATAATCAATGGTCCTTCTCCCCCTTGGAGTCTTTGACCATTTCTTAAGCAGGAATACTACACCAACTAAGAAAATTACAATATACAAGAATGAATGCCGCAACATATCGCTGAAACCAATCAAGATCCGCGTAGGTAAAGGCAAGGTACCGCCAAGCATATCAAATATACCTCTAAATGTTGGAACAACCTTAACCAGCAAAAAGATAGTAATAATTAAGGCCATGGCAATTACCACGATTGGATAGGTCAAGGAAGATTTTACCTTTCTCTGCAAGGCGCTTGCCTTTTCTAAATAATTAGCTAACCTATCTAATATCTCATTCAATAAACCACTTGCTTCTCCTGCCTTTACCATATTAATGTAAAGCGGAGAAAATACTGCTGTGTGCTTAGCCAGGGCATCACAAAAACCTGCACCTTCTTCGATATCTTGACGTATCCTTAAAATCACCTGCCGGAAATTTTCCTTTTGCACCTGCTCTCCTAGAATGCTTAATGCCTGAACAAGGGGAATTCCTGAATCAACCATCGTAGCCAGCTGACGAGAAAAAATAACAAGATCATCCAATTTAACCTTGCGCCCACTAACACGCCGTTTTGCCTTCTCTTCCGATAGGCTAATAGGTATTAATTCTTTCTTACGCAAAGTCTCAATAGCCAGATTCTGATTATCAGCTTCTAGCATGCCTGAGATCTTTTTACCTGATCTATTTTTCGCCGTATATTTGAAAACTGTCATTTTATCTCCCCTTTAAAAATTTATGTATCAATCGCTACGCGTAAAACTTCCTCGTAAGTAGTAGCACCCATTTTAAGCTTACGCATCATATCATCCCAGATTGTCTGCATGCCATTATTTTTAATTGCATATTCCTTAATCTGATCACTAGAAGATTTTTTTAAAATCATCCTGCATATATTATCGTCAATCATCAAGACTTCTAAAGCTGCCAATCTGCCAAAATAACCAGTATTGTTGCAGTGGTTACAGCCGCGTCCTGCATAAAAGGTATCTGTCTTGGTTGGCCTTAGAGTTAATTTTTTAAGGATACTGTCCGGGATTTCGACTGGCTCTTTGCAGGCATTACATATTTTACGACAAAGCCTCTGTGCACAGGTCATAATAATTGAAGAGGCAACAAGAAATGGCTCAACCCCCATATCAATTAAACGTGTGATTGCGCCAGCAGCATCATTTGTGTGCAAGGTAGAAAAAACTAACTGCCCAATTAGAGAAGCACGCACAGCTATATCTGCTGTCTCGGAATCGCGAATCTCACCAATCATAATGATATCCGGACTTTGACGCAGTATGGAACGTAATCCAGCAGCAAAGGTAAGGCCAATCTCAGGTTTTACATGTATCTGGGTGATGCCCTCAATCTGATACTCAACAGGGTCTTCAACAGTAATTATGTTTTTTTCCATCGTATTCAATCGATTCAATATAGAATAAAGGGTTGTAGATTTCCCGCTTCCTGTTGGCCCTGTAACTAAAATCATTCCATAAGGCTTTGCTATCGCCTGTTTAAACAGCGCCAATCTCTCTGGAAAGAAACCAAGCTTATCCAACCCCATAGAAAGACTTGATTTATCCAATGCCCTCAGAACGAACTTTTGACCAAATGTCGTCGGCAGTGCAGAAACACGAAAGTCTATCTCCTTTGATTCCAACCTAATCTTAAAGCGTCCGTCTTGCGGAAGCCTTGATTCGGTTATGTCTAAACCGCTCATAATCTTAAGTCGCGCTAAAATAGCATTTTGATTGCTTTTCGGTAATGTAAGAGTGTCATACAGATTGCCATCTATGCGGTAACGCACTCGTAAACCTTCTTCAGCCGGCTCAACATGAATATCAGAAGCCCGTTTATAAAGGGCCTCGGCAATAATCAAATCAACGACTTTTACAATCGGGGCCTTTTGGCTCTCTTCGATAACAGCTGATATATTTGATTGTTCGCCATCAACACTTAATACCTCTGCTGTTTTATCTCCCTCATCAAGCAAAGAAGAAATAGCAACCACGTCCCCGCAATAATATTTTTCAATAGCTTTGTTTATATCGCTTTCAGTTGATATTACAGGATCAATTTCCTTTTTTGTCAAAATCCGCAAATCATCAAGCGCGAATATATTTAAAGGATCACTCATTGCCACAGTAATCGTAGAGCCAATCTGAGAAACGCAGATAAGATGATGCTGGCGAGCCAGGCGTTCGGGAATAATCTTGATTATCTCCGCATCAATTTTATATTTAGATAGATCTAAAGGCGGTAATCTAAATTCTTCTGAAAGAACTGCTAACAACTCCTTATTAGAAATAAAACCCTCATTAATAAGGATATCTTTGATTGATGAATCCTTTTGCTTCTTTAAAGACAAAACCTGCTGCTTCTGCTTAAGGGAGATGCGCTTTGTCTTAACTAAAATCTCTAATATCTTATTGCTTAAAGTTGCCATTTTAATTTATGCCATTTCTTTATCAGGCGCTGTAAGGCGCACAACTTCGTCTATAGAAGTGAGGCCCTCGATAACTTTTTCTATACCAGCCTCCTGAAGTGTCTTCATCCCTTCCTCGCGAGCAGCTTTCTTAATCACATCCTCCGGCACCCGACCAAGTATCAACTCTTTAACCTTGGGGGTTAATTCTAAAATCTCTATTATTCCTAAACGGCCAGCATAACCAGTATTAAGACAATTCTTGCAGGCCGTTGCAGCAAAGACCTTTGTCCCTGTCTTTATGCCTACCTTCTTGGAGACCTCTTCTTTAACTACTATCTCTTCTTTACAGCGTTCGCAAAGCTTGCGTAGTAGCCTCTGGGACATAACAGCAATAACACTAGAGGTAATTAAAAATGGTTCTACGCCCATATCTCCAAGCCGAATCACAGAACCAGGAGCTGTAGTAGTATGTAACGTACTCAAAACAAGATGGCCTGTTAACGCGGCCTTAATTGAAATATCGACTGTTTCAAAATCGCGAATTTCACCTACCATAATAATGTCAGGATCCTGCCGCAAGATAGAACGCAGGCAACTGGCAAATGTAAGTCCAATATCTACATTTACAGTGACCTGATTAATGCCGCGAAGTTGGTATTCTACAGGGTCTTCGACTGTAATAATGTTCTTATCTGGGGCATCGATAAATTTAAGCAAAGAATATAACGTGGTTGTCTTACCGCTTCCTGTAGGGCCGCAGGTAAGAATCATACCATGCGGCTTAAGGGCACTTTTTTTTAGAACCTCCACGGCATGCTTGTCAAATCCAAGTTGGGTAATATCCAATTTTGCCGTAGTTTTATCCAGGATACGCAAAGCAACCTTTTCTCCAAAGCTAGAAGGCAAAACTGAAACACGAAAATCAACATCCTTGCCTTCTAGCTTGATCTTAAATCTTCCATCCTGAGGAAGCCTATGTTCGGCTATATCCATTCCAGACATTACCTTAATCCTAGAGACTACGGAAGCATGTAAAGATCTAGGCGGGGATTCAATCTCTTTTAACATGCCATCAACACGTAGCCTAACGCGAACACTTTTCTCAAACGGCTCAATTAATATATCCGAGGCCCTGGCTTCAATTCCCTGCTTTAGGAAAAGATTGGTAATCTTAATTACAGGGGCTTCTTGAGTAAGACGAGCCAATTCCTGCACGTCTGCATAATCTATCTTTTCATCCTTAATAACTTCCAGCTCGCTATCTTTACCCATTTCATCAATTATATCTTCTATAGCCTGGTAAGAGTCCTCTCCGTAATATTGAGTAATTGCATTCATCACATCTTCCGGCTTTGCGATAATCGGATTTATATCAAAACCTGTCAAGGTCTTGACTGCATCAATAGCAAAGACGTTGAGAGGATCGGCCATAGCCAAGGTAAGCGTATTACCCATTTTTGATACAGGGATTATCTGGTAGTGCCTTGCGGTCTCCTGGGGGATAAGTTTAGTTACTTCCGATTCAATCTTGAAACGGTTTAGGTCAATCGGGGGCAGGCCCAAACCTTCACTTAAGGCAATAACTAAGTCTTTCTGGTCTACATATCCTAAACGCACAAGGATATCGCTCAGCCTTCCGCCTTCTTTAGACTGAACTGCAATCGCCTTATCCAGGTTCTCCCGCGTGATGATTTTATTCTTAATCAGGATCTCTGTAAGGCGTTCTTTTAAAGAAACCATAGTTATTAAAAATTAAAAATAAATACCAAAGATGAGGAATATTGGGTTTTATTTATAATATTTCTTTATTGTCTCTCTAATATCTGAAGGGGTGCTTACAAAAGTCTGAACCTTGCACTTGGTAAGTAGTTCTATATCCTCGATCGCCTGAACATTTAATGGATTAGACATAGCAACTGTTAGCGAGGTGCCGATCTTATCTATGGGAATAAGACAGTACTGGATAGCTACATTCTTAGGGATAATCCGGACAATTTCTAAATCTATATCATAATTTTTTAAAGGTAAGTATGGAAACCCGTACTGGGCAGTTAATGCATGAGCTATATCCTCTTCCTTTGCAAAACCTAATTCTACAAGGATTTCCCCGATAAGACCGCCTTTTTCCTTCTGAACTTCAAGCGCCTTCTCAAGATGTTTAGCCCCGATAACTCCACGTTCAATCAGAAGCTCCCCTAATTGTTTTGCCATTACTTTTTTAAATGCGCTCATAGTTAAACTCTAACCCTTTATCTGGTTCTTGCCTCTTGCCTTTGCTTCCATCAGCATCTGCCGCGCTTTAACAACCAGCTCTTGTGCAGAAACGCCATCAATGGGATTTTCGCTTACGCCACCGCTTAAGGTTATTCTCTTGTTGGCGTCTGGTTCTTCTTTAAAAACAAACTCTAGTTTCTTTCTTATATCTTCTGCAATCTTATTGGCCTCTTTTTTATTACGCTCAGGTAAAATTACAGCAAAATCATTATCACCAAAACGCCCCACCCTATCTACATCAGTAATACTATCTTCCAGAACGAGAGCAATCCTTTTAAGTGCGGCCTCAGAGGCAAGGCCGCCAAAAAGTGTATAGTAACGTTTGAAATTGTCAACATTGAACAAGAGGAAGGCACATGGCCTCTGGTAAATAATTGCCCTCTTGATCTCTTCATCTAAACGTGCCTTTACAAATCTTTCATTGTAAAGTCCGGTAAGGGCATCCTTTACCTCTAATTTTTGGACTCTGAAATGTAAGAAATCTGTCTCAAGCGCAATCGCTATCTGTTTAACGAAGATTTCAATCACTTCTAAATCGTCAGAAGTATAAGAAAAGTTCTCTTTATTATTGGCAATACAGATAATACCCAAGGGATCGCCGCGTACAAACAAAGGTATTATGACGGCATTGCGCATTGCAAACTTTTCCTGCCAGGCGTTAACCTCTCTTGATGTATCTTTGTTGTTTTGATCAAGGATTATAACCTCTTTTCTATAGATTAAATCCGCCAGAGGATTTTCGCCAATTGCGATTTCGAGATTTTCAAATCTCCCTGCGCCTACGCCGCGTAAAGACCTCATCGTCAATACATTTTTCATCTGCTCTTTAACCATCAGGAAACCTATCTCTGACTGACCCACCTCCATAATCCTATCTACACTTAAATGTAGTATTTCGTTTAAGTTTGCGCCTTGAGAGATTAAAGTGCTTATCTGCAGGAGATTACTCAAGACCACTACGCGCTTATTAATCTCCAGATTTATCTTCTTGGTCTTCTCGCCGTACTGGCTCAATTCTTGCATTGAACTACGAATTCGCGTTGTTAACTTATCTAAGGCAAAGCTCAAATCTCCGATTTCATCCCCTCTGTCAGCACCGACCTTAATTACGCGTTCGAAATCACCCTGGGCTATATGTTTGGCATCACGACTTATTGAAATTACCGGATCGATTATCAGCTTCAAGATATAATAACCCAGACTTACAATCACTGTAGTAATTATAAATATTGGCCAGAACTTAATAGTTATCGGCTGTATCTCGTTAAGCCTGAAAGTAAAACTAAACAAGCTAGGGTTTAGCATATTAAGTAAAATCAAAATAGGGATAACCGAAGATAGCGCAAACGCCAACTTAAGCTTTACCTTTAAGCTTCTCGAGGATAAATTGGATTTTTTATTATTTTTTTTCATTTATACATCTCCTTTAATGAATCCCTTTACTTGCTAAGCTACCAGCAAGTAACTTACAGGATAAATTAAGCATTTTTCGCCAGAGAACCTCAACGAATAAACTTCATTTTAATTTACTATAACGGATTATTTTTTAAATGTCAATGTCTTTTAAAAGGAACTCAAAAAACTTAAAAGATTATCACTCGCCAAAATCATCTTAGGACCCCTGGCCTGGCCTCATACGCCCGAGTTTAATAACATCTTCGTATTCTATTTTAAGCCTTTCTTTATCGTAGCCCATATCTATATAGTCCCAGCACAATTTTTGCTCATCTATAGTTTCACGATAAAGATAACTCCCGGCGTCAATCCCAGCTGCTTTTTCAGCCTCCTGCCATAAGTCAAAATTAAAATAATCACCGTAAGAGTCCATTAGCGCACCTCTTTTAAATGCCTCGATAATAAGTCCAGACATCTTTCTGTCGCCACGAGCAAGAAGCGCCTCTACATAACTCATACCAGGAGAATGAAAACTAATCTTTACATTCTTGATCCGCTTATAAATTGCTGAAATCAAAAACCTCTTTTTTCTATCTAAGGTCTTCAAATCATCCATAGGATGCCATTGAAAAACAGTATGTGGTTTAGGAATAAAAGGATTAATGCTTACTGAAAACAATAGATTCTTTCTAAGCCTGCCTCCTATATGAGCTAATTCGTAGATTATATCGGCAATTGATTCCAGATCATCCTCTCTCTCAAAAGGCAGGCCGAACATAAAATAGAGCTTAATCCGTCTTAGGCCTTTAGAATAACAAGCTTGAATCAATTCTTTTAATGAATCCATATCTATTTGCTTGTTTATAAGCTGCCGCAGCCAGTTTGAGCCGCTTTCTATGGCCAAAGTAAGTCCGACCTTTTTTATCTTGGCTGTCATCTCCAGCAGATTCAAAACCCTAGAGCTTGGTCGCAGCGAACCTAAAGAGACGCCGACACATTGACTACGCAAGGCATCAGTCAAACAGCTATAGATTTCTTTTATCTGGGGATGATCCAAGGAAGATAGACCTAACAACGATATCTCTTCGTAGCCGCTTTTCTCCTGTGCTGCTAAACCTAGTTGAACAATCCTTTCTTTGCTCTTTATCCTAAAAGGAGAATAAAACATTCTCGCCTGGCAAAAGCGACAAGAATGTGGACAGCCGCGCATTACCTCAAGCATTATCTTATCATGAACAATAGGGATATAAGGAACAATCCAGTCTTGCGGAAAAAAAGATGAATTTAGGTCTTTAATGAATCGGCGCCTAACAGAAAAACCAACTCTGCCTTTAAGCATTGGAACATATATGCCGTCTATCTTTGAAAGCCGCGCCAGCAATTCTTTGCGATTAAGCCTGCTAGGGAACTTTTTATATTCAGCAGTCAATTCTAGAAGGGCCTCTTCTGCCTCGCCGATAATAAATAAGTCAAAAAAATCAGCTATTGGCTCAGGATTAGCTAAGGCAGGACCTCCTGCAATTATCAAAGGATGATTTTCATGGCGTTGCCTCGAAAAAAAAGGCAATCCAGCAAGCTCTAGCATGTGCAATACATTTGTATAATCTAACTCATGCTGGAGTGAAAAACCAACAATATCAAAATCACTTAAACTACGTCCTGACTCAAGGGATGTAAATTTAGCCTTTTTGCTCTTTATCAATCCAAGCATATCAGGTGCCGGCAGAAAGAATCTCTCGCATAAACAATCTTGCTGACTATTCAGAAGACCATATATTATTCTCAAACCCAAATTACTCATGCCTATCTCGTATAGACCCGGAAAACAGATGGCGAATTTTACAGCCACATCTTGTTTTAGGCCATGATTGCCATTAAACTCAGTGCCAATATAACGAGCTGGCTTTTTTACGCTCAATAATAAATCTTGCATGATATGTCTTTATTAAAAAATTAAAAGATTATGCGTTGCTTAGAAATATTCAATACTATACCAATGCATAGATATGAAAGTAATAAAGATGAACCTCCATAACTAATAAAGGGCAATGGCAGACCTACCACCGGCATCATTCCGCTGCTCATAGCAATATTAACCAAAATTTGAAATGAAAGAAGAGCAACAATGCCAATGCATATAATACGGCCAAAGATATCATTTGTCTTTAAGATAACTTTTATAATCCGCCAAACCAACAGAAAGAAAAGTGAAAGGATGAGCATTGAACCAAAAAAACCCCATTCTTCTGCGATAATGGAAAAAATAAAATCTGTGTGGCGTTCAGGTAAAAAATTGAGTTGGTTCTGAGTACCCGAGAGCCATCCTTTACCTAACAATTTACCTGAACCAATTGCTATCTTAGATTGAGCAATAGTATAGCCTGCACCCAGAGGATCAAGATCAGGATTCAAAAAAACTAATAATCTCTGCTTTTGATAATCTTTCAAGATTTGCCAAAGGAAAGGCAAAGATGCCAGGCCTAGGCTAATCAAAGTAATGAGAAACTTTCTAGAAACATGAGTACAAAAAAGTACAGCAAATAAAATTGGAAACAATACTACGCTTGATCCTAAATCCGGCTGCAGGATGATGAGAAAAAATGGACAAAGCACAAGACCCAAAGGAATAAATGCTGTCCTTAATAAAATAAGGGGGTTTGAATGATAAAGATTTTGTGAAAAATGATAAGATATCTGCTTGGTAAAATAGCGTGCAAGAATAATTATTATCGAAATCTTCACTAATTCAACTGGTTGAAATGATAGATATCCAAATTCAAGCCAACGCTTGGCGCCTGATCTTTCAGCGCCACGAAAAAGAACTAAAACTAGCAAAATAATGCTAGCAATATAAAAAAGCCAGGCAAAATCCCAGAAGCGATGATAATTGATATTAGAAACCAACACTGCAAGGATTACGCCAAGCAACATCCAAATTAACTGCTTAATCCAGATGTTACTTTGCATCTGCGTTGGCAGAGTTAGACTAGCTCCTCCTGTATAATGTGTTGCGCTATAAATGGAGATAACCCCAATAATACTTATTGCAAAAGCCACTCCTAATAGCGTCCAGTCAAATTCTCTAGTCATACTTATTTGTCTTGTTTAAAAACTAGTAACTTTTCTTTATACAGGCGTCTAAATAACTTTATCGCTAAGGCATTCGCAGAGGAACTGCCTTGCGAATCCTCTAAAAATATAACAAATGCTACCTCTGGTTTATCAAAGGGAAGAAATCCGACAACCCATCCATGTTTGCGACCTGCCCCTGCCTGGGCAGTGCCAGTTTTAGCACTAATCTCCATATCGTACATCTGGAGCATATGGGCGGTGCCGCTAGAATCCTCAACTACGCTGCGCAAGGCTCCTCTTAGGAAAGATAGATAATTAGATTCAATATTAACCTTTGAAGGAGCTTCGTATATTACCTTCTTGCCGCCGACCTCAGCAACCAAATGCGGTTTTAATAGCTGACCTGAATTAGCAATAACGCTAATCATTGATGCAATCTGAATCGGCGTAACCAGCAAACCTCCCTGACCAATCGCAAGATTAGCAGTGTCACCTTTATACCAGCCTTGATGATAGATCTCTCTACGCAAGGATGGAGAAGGAACAAATCCTGACTCCTCCATAGGTAAATCAATACCCGTAGGTCTTCCTAAATTAAATATCTTTGCGTACTCGCTTAGCCTCTGGGCACCCAGCAGTATAGCCGCATTATAAAAATACACGTTGCAAGAATGAACAATCGCATCTTTTAAATCCTCTTCTCCATGTCTTGACCAGCATTTAAATTCTCGCCTGCCAATGAGTTTCCCTCCTGGACAAAAGAAACGCGTATCAGTATTAATCGCGTTATTAGTAAGGGCTGCCAAGGCAGTAATTATCTTAAATACCGAACCAGCAGGATACTGACCTAGCGTTGCACGGTTAAAAAGAGACGCATCCTTATCAAGAAGATATCTCAAGCGCAATTTGTTGTGTTCTTTTTCCACAAAAACATTAGGATCAAATGCGGGAGAGCTAACCATGGCTAATATTTCACCATTAAACGGATGTATTAAAATTGCTGCTCCCTTATTTTCGCTAAACAAATCATCCAGGATCTCCTGTACCCTGATATCAATTGTCAATCTTATATCAACGCCTTTTTTGGGAACTCGCAAACCAAGCAAGCTGGTTTGTCTGCCCCGATTGTCAACCTCAATCTGCATACCTCCATTTTCACCGCGTAAGAATCTCTCTAGATACTTCTCAATGCCGCTTATCCCTACCTGATTGACAGCAGTAAAACCATAATCCCCCAGACTCTCCTTGACCACCTCGGGCATACCCATATAACCTAATATATGAGAAGCTACGTATTTATAGGGATAGACCCGCGTTGGTCTAGACTCTATTATTACCCCGGGAAATTTATTTGTCTTCTCAGCAACTATTAACGCCTTTTCCTTATCGATATCTCCGAGTACAACTACTGGCGCAAATGGAGTGCTAATGTTTCCTCTAAATCTTGCCTCTAGCTCCTCTTCTTTTATAGCAAAGATCTTTGAAAGCTCACTAAAGACTGTGCGCATATCTTTCAAATCCTGAGGAATAATGGCCACGTCAAGTGCAAGTCGATCTTGCGCTAAGATGACGCCATTTCTGTCGAGGATTTTGCCACGAATCGCTTTCTCGGGAATCACCCTGATTGTATTGCGCGCACTCTGGAGGCGATAATAATTACCCTGTATAATCTGCAGAAAGAAAAGACGCGAAGCTACAGATATAAAGGCTATCAGGATTGAGATATAAAAAATCTTGAAACGCATTTTTTTAACAAGGAAATTAGAGGTATTGACCAACATGCGGTTAATATCGCCTGCAAAATTGAGATCTTAAAACCAGCAAAGATGGGATAGATTCCAGTACTAAAAAATATATGCAGCATATAAGAAAGTAATCCGTTCAGAAAAGAAATACAAAATACAAAAATAAATAAGGTCTTAAATCTATTCCGAAAGAAAAATCTTGCTTCGACTTTAGCCATAATCATACTTATTAGCGCAAAACTCAAAATGCTTACTCCAAATAGATCAGCTGATAAAAGATCCTTCAAGCCTCCTAAAAGTGCGGCCCAAAAAAAAGTACGCTCGTTCTTACTATAGAGGCTTAAAAATATAATGAGGATGAGCAGAAAATCTGGTTTTGCACCAAATAATAAAAGGCCAGCAGGATATAGAACCTGTAGATGAAGCAATATTAAACTTGCGATACTAAGGATAAAATTGATCATAGAAAAAAATGACCGAAATCACAAATTAATTTTTATTTGTAATTTGTTTTGGTATGAACTTAAGGAATAATTACCAATACCTCTTCCAATTTCTCTAATCTTTCAATGGTCTCAACCAAGCAATATTTACCAAGTCCGGAAGACTCTTCAGCTATGAACTTTACCTTGCCAATTACAATCCCTTTTGGAAAAAGGCTGCTACTTACCTCAAGTGTCAAGCCGCTTGTGATTACAACATCGCCAATAGCTACATCATCTTCCTGAGAAAGAAAACGCAGTCGACATCCGCCAAAGATCGAACCAGATAGCAGGCCATGCACTCGTGAGTCTCGTAACAGCGCTGCGCAATTAAAATTAGGATCGTTGATCAGAACTATTCTAGATGTCGTCAGGCCTATATCACTTACTATCCCCACCAGGCCTTTTTGGCCTATAACAACAGAGTCCTCTCTTATGTTCGCCTCCTGACCCTTGTCGATAATAAGTGTTGAAGTCCAGTTATCCGGGTCGCGAGCAATTACAGTGGCTGCAACAAGATTAAAACTTGATTGACTCTTTAGTCCCAAGAGTTCCTCTAGGCGAATATTTTCATGTTTCATATTCAAGATACGGGACATTTTATAATTAAGAATGGCGTTTTCTTGTTTCAGGCGTGAGTTTTCATCATAGGTCTCCTGCAGCAAGAGGATTTCTTTGATAATATTTCCGGGGTAGAGGAAAATCTTAAGCGGTAATTTCAAAAAATCAAATGCAAGATTAAATCCGGAAGAAAGATGCGAAAAGGAAAGAATTATAAAAAGGAAAAAGAAAAAAGTAATTAAAGGAATGAATTTTTTTATTCTTATCACACTTTGGGGTCGAGAGTGAGGAAATTTGAAGTTAAAATATCTTTTGGAAACTAAAGCTCTGATTTAACACTAACCATAACGCGCCTTAGGTATTTAATCTCGCTCAATGCCTTGCCTGTGCCTAAGGCAACAGCGGTCATAGGATCATCAGCAATATGAACAACCAAGCCCATCTCCTCAGCAATTAGGCTATCTATTCCCCGTAACAATGCACCTCCGCCAGCAAGCATAATTCCTTTTTCTATCAAGTCTGCGGCTAATTCGGGGGGTATACGCTCTAAGCTAATTTTGACAACATCAAGAATGGCGCGTACTGGCTCTTTTAATGCATCCCTGACCTCTTCGCTGGTTATATTAATCATCTTTGGTAAACCAGCTACCAAGTCTCTTCCTCTTACTTCTAATGAAAGCTCCTCTTCTAAAGGATAGGCAGAACCTATCTTTATCTTTATATCTTCGGAAGTGCGTTCACCAATCAATAAATTATAATTTTTCTTTATATATTCGATAATTGCCTGATCCATTTCATCTCCGCCGATACGAATGGATTTAGAAAAAACAATACCGGCTAAAGAGATAATGGCTATCTCTGTTGTGCCTCCGCCAATATCAACAATCATATTGGCCGTAGGCTCCTGGATTGGTAATCCCACTCCAATTGCTGCTGCCATAGGCTCTTCAATTAGGAATATCTCTCTGGCGCCCGCCCTCACAGCAGAATCCCTCACAGCCCGCTTTTCTACCTCAGTAATCCCAGAAGGAATAGCTACAATAAGCCGCGGCCCAAATAATACCCTTCTACTCTGAACCTTGCGGATAAAGTATCTAAGCATCGCCTCTGTGACCTCAAAATCAGAGATAACGCCATCTCTCATTGGCCGCACAGCAACAATATTGCCAGGAGTTCTGCCTAGCATTCGCTTGGCCTCCTCGCCTACTGCCAAAACATGAGAAGTCCCTTTTTCTATGGCAACGACTGAAGGTTCACATAAAACAACACCCTCATTCTTAACGTAAACGAGCGTGGTCGCTGTGCCTAAATCTATACCCATATCATTTGAGAATAGACTACGCACATAATTAAAAACGAGCCGCCAAATCTGTTTTACTAGTGGCCAAATCTTTTTCATAATAAACCTTCAAATTTGAATTTTATCAATTTTAGCATACTTAACTATATCAAAATCAGTTACTTGTGTCAATTAAAATTTAAGTAACTTTGACTGACTCCAACGCTTTAAAAAAATCAGGAAAGGACTTGCGGATGCAAGAAGTATCATCTAAGAAACTCACTCCTTCTGCGCAGCAAGCAGCAACAACCAAGGCCATTGCGCTACGATGATCTGAAAAGCTCCTGAGCCTGACAGCCTTTAATCGCTTAAGGCCTTTGATGTAGATGGTCTCTTTGCCTGATTCTTTCTTAATCCTGATATTAACACCCATTCGCTTCAGATTATAAAGCATTGAGAAAATCCTATCAGTCTCTTTGACTCTTAATTCATCTACAGCAGGAATTCTAGTAGTGCCATTTGCAAAGCTTGCCGCTACCATAAGGATTGGTATCTCATCAATCAAAGAAGGAATCTCTTTTGGGCTCACCTTGGTCGCCTTCAATGCTGAACTCCTTATAATTACCTCAGCTATAGGCTCAAGATCTGGCCTATTTTTAGCAAGCGGAATGACTTTAATATTTGCCTTCATCCTTCTTAATACCTTCAACAAACCCGTACGCGTAGGATTCACGCCTACGCCTTTTATAGTAAGCCTTGAGCCGTTTAGCAGGAGTGCAGCTACAATAAAAAATGCCGCAGAAGAAAAATCACCCGGGATCGTGATCTGAGGCGGCCCTTTTAGTTCTTTTTTGGGAGGCTGCAACCTAATGTTGCCTGCCTTAACAGAAACAGAAACACCAAAGGTCTTTAGCATTCTTTCAGTGTGATCACGCGAGCTGACCTTTTCATTTATACAAGTCTTACCCTTAGCATTTAAGCCAGCCAGAAGAATCGCAGATTTTACCTGGGCACTTGCTACTGGCAGTTTATAAATAATCCCTTTCAAATTGCCACCTTTAATATTTAAAGGAGGATAACTTTCAAATTTTTTCCCTTGCCGGCCTTTAATAACTGCCCCCATCTTTGTTAAGGGGACAATGATTCTTCGCATCGGTCTTTTAGAAAGGCTTTTTCCCGCCTTCAAACTAATTGAGCATCTCAGGCCAGATAGCAATCCTGCTAACAACCTATAGGTTGTGCCGGAATCACCTAAAAAAATACTCCCAGAGGCAGATAACCCACCTAAACCCACGCCTGATATATCCAATAGTCCTTTTTTTAGCTGGCGAATCTCTACGCCTAAGCTACGCATGGCCCTCAGGGTATAAAGGCAATCTTGAGATGGATAAAAATTTTTTATCCTAACATGCGAGGCGCTGATAGAGCTTAAAATTATTGCCCGGTGAGAAATCGATTTGTCGCCGCCTAAGGTCAGGCTGCCGGATAGGGAACTCGCAGGACTGATTTTCCTCATATCTATCTTCTTACCACCTTTGCTCCTTGTTTCAGATATTGAAACTGCAGATCGGGTAAGAAATTTGCTGCTGAGAGCGATTCATAAACCTTCTCTACCTTAACCTGCCCAATTTCTCTATCATCGAGAAAACAGATAAATATATCTCCAACCTCAACATTATTTTGCTCTCCACGATCAATTATTAAAAACTTATATTTTCTATCAATATTTACAATCTTTCCCTCCAGGAGAGGTTTTACTACAATCTTCTCCAAATCAATAGAAGAGCGCTTTTGCTCTAAAACTTCTAACTTAGCAAGCAAATCCTCCTTCTCCTTAACTGCAATCCCTAACTCTCCCTCTTTGCGTCTCAGTTCATTCTCTAAATCATCTACTTTCTTTAAAAACTCTATATTTTGATTATTAGTAGTATGCATGTGCCCTTTGAGGCTAGAAAGTTCTTCGCTTAGCCTCATGTTATCATTTTCTAAAACAGAGATCTTTGAAGTCAGCGACTTAATCTCCTCTTGAGATTCTCCTATTAAGATATTTAGGCGCGATATCTTCTCGTCTGAATTTTCAAAAGAAGACTTCAATAAATTCTCCTGTTCCTGCGCCTTGATTAGCTGCTCTCCCAGATTAGTGTTCTTTTTGATTTCCTGTTGAAGAAAAAAACCAGCAGCACTCACAAGGATAAGCAACAAAATTACAATGATAATCAAACCTACACGAAAGATATTAACTGAATCAGACATATTAAAACCTCCTTCAATTGTTCTCCCTAAAACTAACAGAATCAATCCAACATTGCTATTATAACAAATATAGCATCGAACTCAAATATTAAATTTTCTCCTGCTGTTTTATAAATTCTGAGATCTCTCTTGGAATGGAAGAGCTAAATTCCATTATCTTGCCTGTTTCTGGGTGGCGTAATCTTATAAATTTTGCATGAAGTGCGAGGCGACTAAATTTAAAACGGCCAGAATATTTTTCATCACCCAAGATTGGATGTCCGAGATATTTCATATGCACTCTCAACTGATGCGTCCGGCCAGTAATCGGAGACAATTCAACTACGCTAAAATTTCGCAGGCGTTTAAGCACTTTATATGTTGTCTGTGCCTGGCGCTTATGAGCAAAATTAACTTTCATAAATTTACGCCTGCGTGGATCAGGCCCAACAGGTGCATCGACTAATCCCTCATCAAACTGGACCTTGCCTTCGACAATGGCAAGGTAGGTTTTTTTTACGCTGCGGTCTTTAAACTGGCGTGTCAAATTAAGATGGACTTGATTATTCCTGGCAATAATTAACAGCCCTGAGGTGTCCTTATCCAACCTATGCACAATGCCTGGCCGTTTGGGATCAACATCAGAAAGCCTCTGGGTATAGGAAAGCAGGACGTTGACCAAGGTGCGGTTGCGATTTCCCGCTCCGGGATGAACACTCAATCCTGTTGGCTTATCAACAACCAATAAAGAATCATCCTCATAGATAATGTTTAGAGGCATATAATATGCCTCTAAACAAGACTTCTCTTTTTGCGGTATTTCAACGCAAACCTTATCCTGATAATTTAACTTACAAGATGGTTTCCTAACTTTAGAGTTTAGGAAAACATGGCCTTGGCTAATAAGCTTTTTTACTGTATTGCGAGAAACAGATCCCGATAGCTTATGCGTCAAGAAGATGTCCAGACGCATACTAGAGGCCTCTTCTTCTACGTTAAACTCGCGCTTTTCCATTATAATGTTTTGTTTTTAAAATTAAGTAGGCAATAACTGCGCTGAGTATCCATATAATTGAAAATATCTGAAAAAGACTTAAAGTAAGGATGGGCGTAGAAATGGTATCAGCGCGGAAAAACTCAACTATGAAGCGATTGATACCATAAAGGATGAGATATAGACAGAAGACCTCACCAGGGATGATCTCTTTTCGCCTTTTTTTATAGGCGGATAAAAGAACAAAAATTAATATCAGGTTAAAAAAGGCATATAGTTGCGTAGGATGTCTGGCGCCGGAATGCGAGAAGGATTCTATTGCAAAGATTGAATTACTCAACCTTCCATAACAACAGCCGTTTAGAAAACAACCTATTCTACCAATACCTTGAGCCAAGGCAAGATAAGGCGCAAAGATATCTGCAATATAAAAAAAGGATAGTCCTTTTCTTCTGATAAAAATTATGGCAGCTAACATGCCAAAGACAAAACCGCCAAACCATGATTGGCCGCCATGGTGTATATTCAAGATTTCCTTAGGCTCTGCTAGATAAAGATTGAGATTTGTCAGGATATAAAGAAGGCGCGCGCCCACTATTGCGCTTATAAGCGTCCAGAAGAAAATATCAAAAAATATAGTACTCTGGATACCTTTTGTCTTACCTTCTTTGACTACGAAGAAAAGACATACTAAAGAGGCAAAGGCAAACATCAAGCCATAAGAATACAAAGTAAATGGGCCTATTCTACAAATGACTGGATACATTAAACCTAGTCCTTATAACTTAATCGCTTACTTCTTTTTATGTAATAACTGGAGGATTAACAATCCGACTCCGATAGTTATTGCACTATCAGCAAGATTAAATACCGGCCAGATTCTAAAATCCAGGAAGTCGACAACAAAACCAAGGCTGATCCTATCAATCAAATTACCTAAGGCGCCGCCCAGAATCAAGGAAAGAGAAAGATGATATATCTTCGATGTCTGCCTAGATGTTAAAAATAAATAGCCAACTACCAAGACTGCGATAATCGAAAATACAGTAAAGAAACTGGATAGATTCTTGAATAGCCCAAATGCGCTGCCGCGATTCGCTACGAGGCTAATATGAAAAACTCCCTGAATCAAAGGAATGCTCTCGCCAAAATACAGTCTATTTAAGATTAGTCTCTTGGATAAAAAATCAAAGAGGACAATAAGGAAGGTAGAAAGAAAAAATATTATTTTTTCTCTAGTTTTTCCTGACACTTTCTGCACAGTCGCGTATAGGGTAGGACCTTGAGCCTTGTTTTCGCAATCGGCTTATCACAGCATTCACATATGCCAAATGTTCCCTCTTCTATTCGTTTTAAAGAGTCATCTATTTCATAAAGTATCTTCCGTTCGTTGGAGGCGATACCTAAAGAAAATTCACGATCATAACTATCAGTAGCAATATCTGCCATATGTAGGGTATAGGCGCTTATATCTCCGGCAGCATCACGCTGAGACTGACGCAAGGTGTCATCTCTTATGTGTCTTAATTCCTCAAGGATCTCTTCTTTTCTTTTTATTATTAAATTCTTGAAATTTTTCAAATCCTTCCTCAATAACTTCCTTTTCACTTTTGATTCTCCTTTTTTGAATGAACCTATGACCTAGCAGCTTCGCCTGACTCTCCTAATGTCTTAATACACTTGGGACAAATCTCAGGATAAACTTTATCCAGACCTACATTTTCGTTGTAATTCCAGCAACGCGCACATTTAGTGCCCTTTGCCTTTTCTATCTTTATGCTAAGAGTACTGCCTCTGCTTAAATCTACTTGTGAAACTATAAAAACCGCAGGTAAATCATGACGGAATTTATCAAGCAACCTAAAATCTTTTTCGTTCTTAACTTCTAAGATTACGCGTGCCTCTAGGGGGCTTCCGATAATACCTTGGCTACGCTTTGTCTCTAAGGCCTTTAAAACTAAATCGCGTATTTCTAAAATCTTTCTAAAATCATTCTCGAGTCCTAAATCTCGCCACTTTTTATTAAGCTTCGGCCAGGGACTTAAGAAAACACTCTCTTCTTCTACTGCGGGAATTGATTGCCATACCTCTTCAGCAGTAAAACTTAAAATCGGAGCGATAAGCTTAGAAAGAACAAGTAATATTTGATAAAGAACGCTTTGGGTTGCCCTGCGTGCCTTAGAATTAGCCCTAGAAGTATAAAGTAAATCTTTCATTACGTCAAGATAAAAAGTGCTCATAGAGCTTAAGCAAAAACTATATATAGTCTGGTAGGCCTTATAGTAATCAAAATCCTCATAATACTTACCGACCTGTTCAGTAAGTTCAGATAGCCTTGAAATAGCCCAACGGTCAAATATACTAAAATCTTTAAGGTCTAATTTCATTTCTCTAGGATTAAAATCATATAAGTTCCCCAAGAGAAATCTTATCGTGTTTCTTATTTTTCTGTAGGCCTCAGACAGACGAGCCAGAATCTGGACTGATATACGCACATCAAAATTATAATCGCTGGAAGCAACCCACAATCTTAAGATATCTACTCCGTAATCTTTAATAATCTCCTGGGGAGAAATTACGTTGCCTAAAGACTTGGACATCTTTCTTCCATTGCCATCAACTACAAAACCGTGAGTTAAGACGGCCTTAAATGGAGCTCGTTTGTCTATGCACATTGAAGGTATCAAAGAAGACTGAAACCAACCCCGATGCTGATCAGAACCCTCTAGATATAATTCACAAGGAAAGGTTAAATCGGCTCTTCTCTTTAATACTGCTTGATGGCTTACGCCTGAATCAAACCAGACATCTAAGATATCAGTTCCTTTCGAAAAATCCTTCCCTGCGCAATGCGGACAACTCAGGCCAGGTGGAAGGAAATCTCCTAAGTCTCTTTTTAACCACGCATCTGAACCATCTTCGCTAATAAATCGGCTGAATCTCTCAATAACCTTAGGCTCTAGGAATTCCTCCTGACAGCTGTTACACACCAATGCTGGAACAGGCACGCCCCAATAGCGCTGACGCGACAAGCACCAATCTGGTCTTAACTGCACCATTGTCGCAATCCTTTCCCTGCCGGTTGCAGGTATCCATCTAATCTTTTTGATTACATCCTGGAGTCTTCTCCTTAAGGTCTTAGCAAAAATATTTTCCTTATGATCAACTCTCAAAAACCACTGCTTTGTTGCCCTGAATATTACCGGGCTCTTGCATCTCCAGCAATGCGGATAAGAGTGATCAATATTATCAGTACGCAGCAGTGAACCTCTCATCTTTAGTTTATCAATAATGATGTCATTGGCCTTAAACACATTCAGGCCATTAAATTCATGCGCAGTTTTATCAAAAACTCCTTTTGCATCTACAGGCATCACGATATCCAGCTTATATTTTAAGCCTGTTAAATAATCTTCGCTACCATGCCCCGGGGCTATATGAACAAGACCACTGCCTTCCTCTTTAGATACATAATCAGCTAAAACAACCTTACCCTTCCTAAACTCAAAAGCATGCGTATAACCTAGACCTTCTAGATCTCTGCCTTTTATCTCTTTGATAAGCTCGTATTTTTCTATGCCAAATGCCGCTAAAAGTTGCGAGGATAATTCCTTTAATAAAATTAAATTGCCCTTCTCTGTTTTAATGTATGCATAATTGAAATCAGGATGAGCTGCTACTGCCACATTCGCAATTAATGTCCAGGGAGTGGTTGTCCAAATCACGAAATAGCTATCCTTAAGAATCTGATTAGATTCATCAATTTTTAATTTAATGAATACTGAAGGTGAAGTATGCTTTTCATATTCGACCTCTGCTTCAGCTAAAGCAGTTTCGCACCTTGCACACCAGTTAACAGGTTTTAGGCCGCGATAGATATATCCTTTTTTTACTAATTTTGCAAATGAATCAATAATGCTTTCTTCATAGTCATTATCTAATGTCAAATAAGGCTTGTCCCAATCTGCAAAAACCCCTAAACGCTCAAACTCCTGCTTCTGCACTTTAACAAATTTAACTGCATAATCATAAGCCTTACGTCTAAATTTCAACTGATCTATCTGGTCCTTATTTATTCCCAATTCCTTGAATAACTGATGTTCTACGGGAAGACCGTGACAATCCCAACCAGGCACAAAGGGAGAATTATAACCTTTCATTGTCTTGTATTTTACGACGATATCCTTTAAGGTCTTATTCAAGACATGGCCGATGTGGATATGACCATTGGCATAAGGAGGCCCATCATGCAGGATATAAGATTTACTTTTAGAATACTTGAGCTTGATTTTATCGTAAATCTTCCTAGCCTGCCAAGAATCTAAAATCTTAGGCTCATTCTTCGGCAGATTTGCCCGCATGTTAAAAGACGTCTTTGGTAGATTTAATGTGTTGCGATAATCCTGGCTCATTTTATATACTTTCCGATGATAATATCTAGATCTTTCTTTACCCTATTCGGTATTAGGTTTTTATCTGTAATAATTGCAAACTTAAGCGCATCGCGACAGCCGCAATCTCTTTTGTCCGGTAGGATTTTAACAAGATTAGATATGATCTTCTTTGCGTTATCAATATTCTTTTGTAAGTTGGCAATTACTAAATCTATAGTTACGCTTTCATGTTCAAGATGCCAACAGTCATAATCCGTTACAGCAGCCAATGTCGCATAACATATCTCTGCCTCTCGTGCTAATTTTGCCTCAGCCATATTAGTCATGCCAATTATATCCATTCCCCAAGACCGGTAAAGATTCGACTCTGCTAGAGTTGAAAATGCGGGTCCTTCCATGTTTATGTAGGTACCACCCTTGTGAATACTGACATCTCCTAGCTTAGCAGCCTCACATATCGAATTAGAAAGCCCTGCGCATACTGGATGTGCAAAAACTACATGGACAACAATATCCTTATCAAAAAAGGTCATATCCCTTGCATGATTAGTCCTGTCAACAAACTGATCAACAGCCACAAAATCTAAAGGCCTGATATCCTCTTTTAAACTACCGCAGGCAGTTACAGAGATTATTCTTTCAACGCCAAGTTTTTTCATTCCATAAATATTAGCCCGATAATTTATTTCACTCGGAGCTATCCTATGGCCCAGGCCATGCCGCGGCAGAAAAACAACCTCTTTGCCTTCTAGCTTCCCAATTACAAATTTATCCGACGCATCTCCGAAAGGTGTCTTAACCTCTTCTTTTCTCACATCCTTTATCCCTTCTAATTTTTGTAAGCCGCTTCCACCCATGATTCCGATTTTTCCTGACATAATTACTCCCCTAGCGCGACAATGACTTTACTTTTAATAAAGCTGCTTCACATGCCGCAAGTAAAGACTCAACATTATTAACGTCTAATTTCTTTAAGCCAGCTTCTGTAGTGCCTCCTTTAGAAGTAACCTGCATTCGTAAATCTTGCGGGCCTAGCCCAGTCTGCTCTAGTAACGCAAGGCTACCGCAAGCAGTGTGATTAGCCAAGATTTTGGCCTCTTCTTGCCTGAAGCCTGCCTTCAGGGCTGACTCAGAGAGCTTAGGTATGAATTTCTCTTTTAAAAAATCAGGCCATTGGCTTTTTTCTCTATTTTCAAGAAATGCATAGAGAAAACCCGGGCCGCTGCCAGAGATTGCTGTTGCAGAATCCATCATAGACTCATCTACCTCTAGTATAGTTCCCAAATTTAGAAACAGTTCTCTTGCAAATTTCAAATCATTGCCAGTAGCATATTGGCCCCTACATATACAAATCATGCCACGGCCTATTTTAGCAGGAAGATTAGGCATGCTGCGAATAATACGCACCTTGCCTAATTCCTTCTGGATATATTCTGTAGAAATACCAGCAGCAATCGAAACCACAAGTTTATTTGCGAGCAAATCTTTTATCTTGCTAACTAAGGCATCAAAGTCCTGCGGCTTTACTGCCAATATAACTGTATCGACTCTAGCTAATAAACTATCAATATCTCTACTAACATAAATAGAGCTTAAATCTCTGGTCTTATTTTCATCCTTATCAAAAACAAAAATTTGATATTTATCTTTTAATTGTTCAGCAATCGCCGAACCCATATTACCAAAGCCTATAATCCCGATTCCTTTTTGCATCTAGTCTCCAAAAATAGCCCTGCCAACCCTAATCATATTTGAGCCTTCCTCAATTGCTACCTCAAAATCATCAGTCATGCCCATTGAGAGGATTCCTATATTTTCAGCCTGCTCTCTCTGCTCGTTAATCTTATCTTTTAATTCACTTAATCTCTTAAAAAAGATACGTACTTCTTGAGGATTCTCTACTAAAGGCGCTATGGTCATGAGACCCTGAACCTTTAAATTTTCAAATTTGGGAATCTCTCTTATAAAACCTTTGAGCTCTTCGCACTTCAGACCGAATTTAGTTACTTCGCTAGAGGTATTGACCTGGATCAATATATTCTGGATTTTGTTGATTTTTTCAGCCTGCTCATTAATCTCTGAGGCTAGTTTTAGGCTGTCTACAGACTGTATAAGATCAAATATTTCAACGCACTTTTTGGCCTTGTTAGTCTGTAGATGGCCAACCATATGTTTGCTAAATTTTATCTTCTCGCTCTCTAAACTGGCAAACTTTGAAATAGCATCCTGAACACGATTTTCGCCAATATCATTAATACCGTAATCAATAGCCTGCTTAATCATTGGGGGTGTGGTATTTTTTGTAATAGCGACAATCTTAATTTCTTGCGGGTTTCTGCCTAGGCGGTTACAGACTGCGGTTATGCGCTCCTTTAAGCGCAAAATATTTTCTTGAATCATCTCTTTTGACTTTTTAAGAATGCTAACGGAATAACTTAACATAAAACTAAATGAGTGTCAATGGAAAAGGACTCATATGAGGACGTTGAGGAAGGTGACTAAAAATAATCAGTATAGGCCTGCTTTACTTTCTCAAGAAATTGACCGAATAATTCTTTTCCTTTAGGCTTGGGTGAGGCGGGTATCACATCTGCTTTTTTTAAAGCCAGTGCAATAAGGCCGACCATCGTTGCCTGGCTAGGATTTTTGAAAAAATTATTACGTTTTTGGGCCGGGAAATAGTCTACGTTTGGACGGCCAAGAACAACTGGTACTGATAGCTCAGCCTCCAATGCCTCCAAGAGACCATCTAAAAGCGCAGTACCTCCACAGACAAAAATACGCGGCTCATTCGATAAGGCTTGACCCAGGCAATCTTTTATCAAAGAAATCAATCTCTTTACCTCTGGCAATGCCGCTTTAGAAACCTTGGAGCGTTTAATTGTCTTATAAGAGTTTTTGGTCTTGATCATGATGTCGTCGTCGGATAAAGCAACATCAACTGCTACGCTGCTATAGGTTTCTTTCAATTCCTCAGCAAGTGCATAAGATAGATTTAGGGAACTTGAAATAGCCTCGCTAATATTATTTCCAGCAAAATGTATCACCTTTACATCATTTAAGATGCCATCAGAAAAAATCGCAATCTTTGTATTTAGGGCTCCAATATCAATTACAACTGCATTTTGCAATTCTTCCCTGCTCTTTAATATTGCCGCAGCAGATGCAATCCCTGAAAAGGAAACTGATTTGAGTTTTAGTCCAGAGCGACTTAGGATCTTAGTCATAGAATCAACACCAATAGCCTTTGCGACTATAAGGAATAGGTCCACTTCTAATTTTCTGGCTGCTAATCCCAAGGGATTGCCTACAGCCACGTTTGAGTCGACTATATAGCGGCTAGGAAATTCATGCAGTATTTCTTCATCAAGCTTAAGCCCCAAATGCCGGGCTTGACTCTGGACCCTCTTCAACTCTGAATGCGAAACAGTCTTTGCAACGCCTTGGGTCAAGGCCATTGCCGCCTTACTTAGGCGACAACTTACAAATTCGGAATCAATATTGGCAAAGACATCTTTTAATCTGGTATCGGTCTTCCTCTCTAAGGATGTCTTGATGTTTGAAATTATATCACTCAAATCGCTCATGTACTCTGTGCTATTTCTAGATACAGCTCTTCTTTTTGCGGACTCAGTAAAAATCTCAAAAATTCTATTGTCCCTTGAGCAGAATGCCAAGGCTGCACTTACCTTACTGCCTCCGATATCCACAACAAAAATTTGACTATTGCCCATCTTTTAAACCAACGATCGGCTCGTTAAAACGCAAATCAACATAATTTATATTAGCCCAGTTAAAATCTGCCTTGTTTAAGAAGACCTCTAGCATCTCTAACTTCCTCTTATATGAACCTTCGCCAACCTTTACAATTATTCGATGCTGATCTTTGCCAGATTCTTTTTTGCTAATAGAGAGTGCGTTTTTGGAGATATGTCCGACATCTACCTCAATCAGCCTGTAATCATCTAAGATCCCTGACTTTGAATATAGCTGGATAAGTTCGAATGCTGCTGTGACTTTAGCATCTAAATTTATGCGCTTTTTTCTCTCTGATCCCCTAAGAGAGATGCCTTGAATCAGAGGTAAATCAAGGACAGCCTCTTTATATTTGCCTCTTTCTAAAAAGAATCCGTATTTGTCAACTAATAAATCTTCCCTTGCTGCCAATGTCGCCACAGCCTTTCTAAGAGTAAACTTAATATATATTGCATCTGGCCAAAGTCTACTTAATGAGATCTCTTCTATTTCAGAATGCTCATATTTTAATCTGTTTCTGACCTTGTCTAAATCAATGCTAAAAAGATTCTTACCAATAAGAAATCTCACAGAGTGCTCAAGCCAGCCGGGATTGCCTTTTATTACAACTGTCCTGACTTCGAAAAAGGCGCTTTTTTGTATCTTCTTAAAAGAGGGATTTAGAGTCAGAATTGCTAAAATAACTAAAATAGAAAATATCGCAAACTTCCTTATATACCTTATTTTAAAAATCTTTTTTTGCTTAATCTTGATATTTCTCTTTTGATATTTCATAAGCCTCTAGCCAATCCTAGTATTTCCTGACACAGCCTTGGAAAATCAAGGCCGATATACTTAGCCGCTTTAGGGAGTAGACTCCTTTCGGTTAAACCAGGAATCGTATTCACTTCAAGCACATAAATCTTATTATCACCAGCGCCAAGAAGCATATCCACACGAGAAAATCCACTACAAGATAGGCATTTATGCGCAGAGAACGCAGCATGCCTAAACTGCTCTAATAAAGTTTTATCTAACCTTGCCGGAACAATATATTGCGTGCCTTCGCTTTTATATTTAGCCTGAAAATTGAAAAATTGCTCATCCGGTACAATCTCAATTGGCGGCAAAGACTGCTTATCTAAAATCCCTACAGTTATTTCTCTGCCTTTAATAAATTTTTCGATAATAACCGAATCGCTAGATTTCCTAGCCAGGCTAAGCGCCTTAAGAATATCCTCTTCTCTCTGGATAATGGAAAGACCAATGCTTGAACCTGAGCTTGCAGGTTTTACTACCAAAGGAAATCCTATTTTTTCAATAATATTACAAAGCTCATCATCCTTGGATAAACCTACTACAGAAAATGGCGGCACATTCAGATGCGCCTCTAAAAACATTTTTTTTGAGGCAATCTTATCCATTGCCAATCTACTGGCAGCAGGGCCTGAACCTGTATAGGCGACTGCCTCATCCTCTAGTATTTCCTGTAATGTGCCGTCCTCCCCAAACCTTCCGTGAAGAGCGATGAAAACCAAATCTATCTTCAAATCTTTTATCTTTTCCTTGATTTTTTGCCTGTTATCGGAAGTGATATCAACCTTTATTACATTAAGACCCGCATCTTTTAGTGCTAGAAATACAGCATTGCCTGATTTAATGGAAATCTCACGCTCTTGCGATACCCCACCCATAAAAACGGCAATTTTAAGACTCTCTAAATTCTTAACTCTCATAAAAACCTAAGGCCATTAATGTCTGAGGCTGCTCTTCTTGTGTTTCCAATGATGTTGATCTCAGGCTCGAGTCTAATTGCGAATTTATCCTTGACCTTTGTTTTGACTTTATTCATGAGCGCGATCACATCCTTAGCCTTTGCATCTCCTTTATTAATAATAAAATTTGCATGACGCTTCGAGACATAAGCCCTGCCACAGCTAGTGCCTTTAAGTTTGGCCTTCTGGATTAAATAACCAGCAGTAATCCCCTTGCCTACTTCTTGCGAGGGATTTTTAAAAACGCATCCAGCTGAGGAGGCATTTAATTCTTGGGACCTTTTTCGTCTTTTAAGATTAGTGGTTAATAATTCTTTTATATTGCCTCGGGGCTGCCTTGTTAATTTCAATTGCGCTTTTAGAATTATACAACGAGAAAGATTTAGACCTCGATACTTAAATTCTAAATCAGCCCTTCTTATATTGCGAATTCTCCCAGCAGCATTCATTATCTGAACTGACTCAACTATATCTGCCGTAGAGCCACCAGGGCCTGCTGCAGCATTCATCCAGATTGCACCACCTAAGGTTGCTGGAATACCTGCTAAGAATTCAAGGCCGCCTCTTCCAGCCTTTAAGGCCTCTTTGATCAGATGGGGCGTTTTTGCGCCAGCGCCGGCAATAATACCTTTTGAATTTATCCTAATCTTAGAAAAAAAGGGGCTACATAGATTAATGGCAAGGGCATTAAGGAATTTATCTTTGCAGAGTAGATTAGAACCTCCTCCTACAACTAAAACTGCAAGGTCTTCCTCCCTTGCAAACTTAAGCAACATTCTTAAAGAAGGGATATCCCCTGGCTCTGCCCATAAATTTATCGCGCCGCCAATCCTAAAAGTAGTATGCAAAGAAAGTGGCTCTTTAAATTTAATCTCTCCCTTAAATCCTTTCAAGGACTTCCCTAAATTCATCAGCTAATTTGGTGATATCACCTGCTCCCAGAAAAAGAACAACATCAGATCCGGATAGATGTTTGAGAACATGATCAATGATATCCTGTTTTTCTAAATAATAGACATTATCTTTCTTTGCCTTTTTAATCTCCTCATAAAGAATCTTGGCGTTGATTCCTTTAATTGGCTTCTCAGTTGCCGAGTAGATATCAGTGATAATTAAATCATCGCATAAATCAAAGGCACCTATAAACTCACCAAGTAAAAGCTTTGTGCGTGAAAAACGATGTGGCTGAAATACAGTAATAATCTTTTGGTAAGATTTATTTGCGGTTATCAATTCTTTCACAGCCTTCAAGGTAGCCTTGATTTCAGTAGGATGGTGCGCATAGTCATCGATGAGCATAATCTTCGGGCTCCTAAATTTTAAATCTAGGCGGCGCCATGTTCCCTGATAATCCTTAATAGCCTGGATTATTCTATTCAAGTCAATATTTAACTCTAAACTTAAAAGAATAGCAGCCAGGCAATTTATTATATTATGCTCACCAATCAGCGGTAGGGAAATTCTAGCTAATCTTTTTGAAGCTAGAAGGCAGTCAAATTGCAAGCCGAATGATAAGGTCTTAATATTTTCTGCCCGGATATCTGCATTCCTATCCAGACCAAAGGTCTTATAGTGTTTTCCGGAATTGTTTACTAAGGTCTGTAAATTCTTATCACAGTAGTCTATCAGAATTGTTCCACCATCTCTTGTTCCATCAATAAATTTAGCAAAGGAGTCAAGCAGAGAATCGAAGCTACCATAATAATCCAAGTGTTCATTGTCAATATTGGTAATAATTGAAAAATCGGGTTTAAAATTTAGGAAAGAACCATCGCTCTCATCAGCCTCAGCTACAAAATAATCGCCATCGCCCTGCCAGGCATTAATGGAAAAGTTCTTGGCAACTCCGCCGATAGCCACAGTAGGATTTAAACCCGCGTGGGAAAGGATATAAGCAATAAGAGAAGCTGTCGTTGTCTTACCATGTGCACCGGTTACGGTGATGATCTTCTTTCCCTTCATAAGCCAGGACAAAACTTGTGCGCGCCCATAAATAGGTATACCTCTCCTCTTGGCCTCAATAATCTCTGGATTATCATCACCAATTGCCGAAGATAGGACAAGCGCCTCTACATTTTTACTCAGATTTTTCCTACGATGACCGATGTTGATATCTACTCCCTTCTCCTTTAAATCGCGAATAATCTGATTTTCGCGTATATCTGAACCGCTTAATTTTAGATCCCGCTTCATGAGCAATGTGGCAATGGCGCTCATTCCGACTCCGCCAATACCTACGAGATGATAATTTTTCATACCCTACTCCAGATCAAATTTAATATTTAGGTAATAGCGCCAATCCTTGTCTAAATCTTCTAGAGTCTTATATCTGTAAAAAATCTTACTTAATGCAACCTCAAAATCCTTATAATCACGAATCAATCTACACAATCTTACAAAATCATATCTGCCGTATTTCTCAAGCAAGAAATTAACCAGGCTTTCAGCCTGTGCATAAAAAAGATTTGCCCTAACCTCATCAGTAACCTGACGAACATCTATGGTATTCAATTCAGTTACAGGGATTAAAGAAGATGCCTTGAGGGCTTTATATAATTGGCTGCGCCGCTTTGATTGATACCTTTTATCTTCCTGGCTACAGGCAACACCCTCTTCAAACCAGAGCGGCACTACTATATCAAAGCCAATAAACTCTCTGAATATTATATGGCCAAGTTCATGCGGAAGCAGATATTCAAAAAAACCTTTAGACCAAGGAAAGGATTCAATAATCTTGTCTTTATAAATAGCCCGGCCTCCTGACCAGCTAGGCATTCCTGTAGCCTTAATATAAGATTCTCTATCCTTATAAATATAAAGCTTAGCCCTATTATCCCAGAGCCAATATTCATATCGCTTAAAGCCTAATCTGTCAGTAATTTCATCATAATACCTTTCCGCAGAAGAAACAGCCTTTGAAAGAAAACCTTTATTGATATCTTCATGATAATATAGAATAAAATGTCTGCTTCTCGTAACAGACCATTCCTCTTCGCACCTTCCTAAGGAAGACACTAATAATAAAGCAGCCAAATTCAGGATAATAGAAATCTTAATTAGTCTCATCATATGTTTATAATTACCTCCGACAATCGATCGCTGGCATTAAATATCACATCCTTAGGAAAAGACTCCTTCATATCCTTAATTATTTCTCTCTGGTTATATAGGCGTTTTAAATTCTCCTTTAGAGAAAATGCTAATTTTCTTTCCTCAAGAAGAACTGCTGCCCCAGCCTTTACTAGAATTTGGGCATTCTCACGCTGATGAACATGTGTTCCCGGGTAAGGGATAAGCATTGCCGGAAGTTTAAATAAGCTTAGCTCATTAATAGTTGAGGCTCCGCTGCGACAGATACAAAGATCTGCAGCGCTAAAGGCAAAACTCATCTGGCTTAAAAACGGGAAGGTTTTCACCTTCAGTTGAGGAGACTTATCATAAAAAGATTTAATCCAAGCCTCATCCTTAAATCCAGAGATATGGATAATCTGTAATTTATCCTTAAAGGGTAAATCTTCTAAACAATCAATAAAGTCTTTATTTATATGTTGTGAGCCTTGCGAACCACCCAGAACAAGGATTGTAAAAATATTGGAATCAAAATCAAAAAAACGAATAGCCTCCGATGAACTTACCTCTTTTAGACCCTCCCGAAGTGGTAATCCCGTATAAATAATTTTTTTATTAAGTCTTGAGTTTTTAAATCTGCCTTCTGTGGCCTTAAAACTTACTGCCAGACAATTGCAAATTAAGGATAGAAGATAATTTGCCCTACCTAAAGAAACATTCTGTTCATGGATAATGCTTTTAAGCCTGAATAATTTTGCCAAAAATATAGGTATTATACTTATATAGCCTCCAAAGCCAACAACGACGTCAGGCCGGATTTCTCTTACAATGCGCAAGCTCTCGAAAGATGTCATTAATAATTTTACAATGGATGAGAATGCTTGTAAAGGAAGGCGGCGTGCGAGTTTAGAGTCTAGAAAAAATACCTTAAATTCGCTATTACCTAATATCTCAAGGCTTATCTTGTTTTTTTCTGTTAAAAAAACTATATCCGCCTGACTGCTTCCTTTAGCAAGTTTTTCTGCTGTGCTCAAGGCAGGAAATATATGGCCGCCAGAACCACTAAGGGCGAATAATATCTTCATTATCTTCCTCGTGCTTAGCGATATTTAGTAAGAGCCCGACAGAAAGCATATCAAAAACCAGGGATGATCCGCCGTATCCGACAAACGGTAAAGGCATGCCCTTGGTAGGAAAAAGGCCTAAATTTACACCAATATTAATAATTACCTCTAAGACAATCTTCAGGGTCAGGCCGAAACTAAGCATTTTTGCAAAATCACTCTTTGCGTTTATAGTAATGATAATGCCTTGCCAAAGGAAAAGAAAAAATAGAATTATCAATGCTGCTGCGCCTAAGATTCCTAATTCCTCAGAGATTATGGAAAAAATAAAATCAGTATGGGCCGCAGGTAAATAGAAAAGTTTTTGTTTGCTTTGTCCTAAGCCTAAACCAAAAATCCCACCTGAACCCAAGGCAATCTGTGCCTGAATAATTTGGAACCCATTGCCGCGGGGGTCAGCCCATGGATTTAAAAAAGTCAGTATACGTTTCCTGCGATATGGAACGCTAAATATTAATAAATAAAGAAAGGGAATACCTGAAGCAAAAAGCAAAAACAAATGTCCCAATTTCATACCAGCAACAAAGAACATAATCAGCCAAATGAGAATAAAGGAAATAGGTGTTCCCAAATCCGGCTGCAATAATAGTAATATGACCATAACAGCTAAAACCAGAAGCCCGGGAAAGACTCCCTTCTTGAAATTATCTATTGACTTTCCTTTTCGGGAAAGAAAGTCAGCTAAGTAAAGAATTAACATAAACCCGGCTAATTCTGAAGGCTGAAAGCCTACCCCTAAAATTCTAAACCATCTCCGGGCACCCCCCACCTGTTTGCCGATGCCCGGGACAAGAACCAAAAAAAGCAAAATAATCGATAAAATCAAAAGTGGTTTTATGAATTTACGCAATCTGTTATAATCCCAACTCATAATAAGCGAGGTAAGCAAAAACCCGATGATAAGAAAAAATATGTGACGTTTTAAAAAATAAGCGCTGTCACCAATGTTCTCCCAGGCATAGATTGAACTTGCGCTGTAGACCATAACCAGACCAAAGCTTAATAATAAAAGTGTTATTATCGCCAGTCTATTTCTTATCTGCTTCATTAAGACTCCTCACGAATTGCTTGAATTTCTCCCCCCGCTCTTGGTAATCCCCAAACATATCAAAACTTGCACACATAGGAGAAAGTAAAATACAATCGCCTGATTCTGCGCTCTTGAAGGCATTCTTGAGGGCTGCCTCTAGGGAATCAGCTTTAGAGACGCTGGTCACATTGGCGAATGTATCGAAGAGCTCATCTTTGCTCTCACCGATTACGAACATGAGTTTAATCTTTTTTCTGACAATATCTTTTAGTTGTGAAAAATCAGCGCCTTTATTTCTGCCGCCGGCAATTAAGATAACCGCCTGCTGAATTCGCTCCAGCGCCCATCTGGTTGAGGAGATATTCGTCGCCTTTGAATCATTAATAAAATCTATGTCGGAAAGCCTACGCACAAATTCCAAACGATGCGCAATACCTTTAAAATCAGACAATACCGCCAGAGAAGTCTGCCTGTTAAGACTAAGTATAGACACAATAGCCATAACTGCCTGTTGATTTGAATCAAGATTGCTAGGATAATCTCTATTCGTAGGTTTATTAAAGAATCTAACGTTGGCCTTGATCGAAGATTCCAGGCCCCCTACTATTTTATCAGCAAAATTTAAAACCACCCAATCTGTATCCTTCTGATTTAGGTAGATTCTCTTTTTAGCCTCTAAATATTCATCTATGGTTTTATAGCGGTCTAAATGATCCGGACTAAAATTAAGAAACAAAGAGATCTTGGGTCTGAATTCCTCAATCTTTTCCAATTGAAAGGAGCTGACTTCTAAAACAACAAAATCATCTTTATCCGCTTTTAACACCTGGGAACTAAATGCAGTTCCAATATTGCCGCAGAGGAATACTTTTTTTCCATTTGCCTTTAAGACCTCGGCGATTAAAGTACTAACGGTTGTCTTGCCATTTGTCCCGGTTACAGCAATAATAGGTGCAGAGCAATTTTGGAAGGCAAGTTCTAATTCACTGATTACGGGAATATTCTTTTCCTTGGCAAACTTGATAGGCTCCGATGATTCATCTACGCCCGGACTTACTACTACAAGATCACTTACCTTAATAAAGTCCCTTTCATCTGCATTAACCTCTGCTTTAACACCCTGCCTTAAAAGCCTCTCGCGATTCTGGCTTAAATCAGCGGAATCACCAGAATCAACAACACTTACATAAGCCTCCAGCTGTTTTAATAATAGACCGGCAGGCAAACCACTTCGTGCCATGCCTACTACTGTTACCTTCAAACCTTTAAAATTATAGATCATCTTAACTTCAGTGTGGCTAATGCGAGGAGGGCAAATATGACAGCGACAATCCAGAAACGAACTATAATCTTGGATTCCGACCATCCTAACAACTGAAAATGATGGTGCAGGGGTGTCATCTTGAAAATTCGTTTACCCTTAAAGCGGAAAAATAAAACCTGCAATATTACTGAGATCACCTCTATTACAAATACTCCGCCAACAACAAACAAGAGAAACTCCTGTTTTATTAACACCGCAACCAGACCAATCGCTCCTCCCAGCGCTAGCGAACCAACATTACCCATAAAGATACTTGCCGGATAGCAATTAAACCACAAAAAGCCCAAGACCGCACCAAAGATACTTGCGCAGAATACAGCCAGCTCCCCTGCTCCTTCAACATAATGTATAAACAAATAACTACTGAATAATTTGTGACCCACAATATAACTTAGGGCGCCATAGGCAAGGGCAACCATAATCATACAACCGCAAGCCAATCCATCCAAACCATCGGTTAAATTCACTGCATTGGAACTACCCACAATGACTAAAATTACAAAGATAATAAAAAATGTACCCATGTTAAATACAGCGCCTTTCAAAAAAGGAAAATAAATGCTGGAATTAAATCCTTTATCTAAAAAGAGCATACAGGCCAAAAGTAACGCCAAGGAGACCTGACCGAAGAAAATGAGATTTGCGCTTAAACCGCTTGATGAATTCCTTTTTATCTTTAGATAATCATCAAGGAAACCTAAAAGACTTAACCAAAAACAAGCAAATATAACCATACTAATAAATTTATTACTTAAATCTGCCCAAAGCATAGTAGAGAAAAGCACGGAAACTACAATAAGGATTCCTCCCATTGTTGGTGTGCCTTGTTTATGATGTTGAATCTCATAAAGTGAAATGCACTCGTCTCTCTTTATAATTTCTCCTATCTTTAGGTTTTTTAGTTTGGCAATCAGAAAGGGACCCAGAAACACAGTTAGACTAAATGAGGTAACAACCGCTAAAATTGCACGAAATGTAATATACCTAAATACATTGAATCCAGAAAAGACATCTCTGAGATAATAAAGAAATGAATATAGCATCTTCTTCTATTCCTTGCTCATATTGCGCAAAAAAATTACGATACGTTCCATGCGCATGGCATGCGAACCTTTAACCAAAATCAAATCCCCACCTCTTAAAAGCGAAGAAAGCTTAATCTTTAAATCAGTAAAGTCCTGACTCTGATAAACCTTATTTTTTTTAAAACCATATTTTATGCTAGAGCTAGCCGCAATATGAGCTAGGCCTCCAATAGTTAAGATATAATCAATATCTGAATCATTTAGAAGTCTGCCTGCCTGCCGATGCAGGCAAGCGGCTTGACTGCCTAATTCCAGCATATCAGCCAGCACTAAAATCTTTCTACCGCCTCTTTTAATCGCGCTAAAAGACTGCAGGGCATATTTTAAAGAAAGTGGATTGGCATTATAAGTGTCATCTATGATTTCTAATCTGCCTTTCTTTGAATAAACAAATCTGCCACGTGGAAATTTAAAATATTTTAGTCTTTTTGCTATTGAGCTCTGACTAATGCCAAAGATAGTTCCTACAGCTATTGCTGCAAGTGCATTATAAATATTATGCACCCCAAAGCTCTTAATTGCAAATCTTTGTTTAGTTTTGGCTAATTTAAAGGAAACGCCGTATCTATCAAAAGAAACAGTGCGTGCAGAAAAATCGCAAGATTTCTTAAGGCCGAATGAAAATACTTTCCTATATTTAGTGGCTAACGTCCTTAAATAAGGGTCATCGTAATTAATTAGCCCTGCGGCAGGAGCTTTGAGTCCTTTTAAGAGACTACCCTTCTCCTTAAAAACTCCCCTTTTGCTTTTTAAGTTTTCTAAATGTGCTTGGCCGATATTCGTGATCACTCCCAGCGTAGGTTTTGTGATTTGCGTAAGCCTTGAAATCTCACCCGGGAGACTCATGCCGAATTCCAAACAGGCAAGCTGATGATTGGTATTTAATCTTAACAAATTAAGCGGAACACCGATGAGATTGTTTTGCGTCCCTTCATTCTTTAAGGTTCGATATCGCGCGCTCAACACCTTAGCGATCATTTCCTTTGTCGTAGTTTTTCCGCTGCTTCCTGTAACAGCAATGATTGGTATTCGAAATTTATTACGGTTGGCATGCGCTAAATCACCCAAGGCGCGCAAGGTATCAGCCACAATTATACAGCTAATATCAGCCCTTAATCCCTTAACTATATTCGGCTCTTTTTTAAAATATCTCTCCTCTATTATCAGGGCCTTGGCCTCTTTTTTGATAGCGCTAGATATGAAGTCATGTCCATTAAAACGTTCACCTCTTAAGGCAAGAAAGGCTTCCCTTTTTTTTATTTTTCTGGAATCAGTACAAATAACGCCTATATTAGCAGTCCTTGCGCCTTGAATGATTCTTCCTTTAGTTTCTCTAGCTATATCCTCTAGCCTAAACATTCGAACCTCATGCCTCATCTAATGCGCGATAAACAGCCTTTTTATCATCAAAGTCCACAACCCTGCTGTCAAAAATCTGAACACACTCATGGCCTTTACCAGCAATCAGAACAACATCATTCTCTTTGGCCTTATGGATAGCCTTTTTTATCGCCTTATATCTATCCTTAACAACTATATAATTTTTCCTTAAAAATCCTCTTCTTATATCGGCAATTATGTCATCCGGATTCTCGCTGCGCGGATTATCTGTCGTAATAAATGTCAAATCAGAAAAACAAGATGCAATCCTCCCCATTTGAGGTCTCTTGGCCCTATCTCGTTCTCCGCCACAACCAAAGACTAGGATTATTTTACATTTTCTTTCTCTATTCTTTAATACAGAAAAGGACTTAAGTGCCATTTTTAAGGCTACTGGTGTATGGGCATAATCAATAAATATTTTGACATCTCCTTTCCTGCCTGCCAATTGGAGTCTGCCCACGACTTCTTTTAAATTATTGATGCCTTTAATTATGTGTCCTGGTTTAATATTCATGCTTAAGGCTAATGCCGTTGCTGCCAATATATTATAAACATTATGCAGGCCCAATAATTTGCTCTTAATAGGCAAGATTACATCTTTGTATTTAATTAAGAATTTTGTCTTATCTATATCTAGTTTTATATCACTTGCTAGGACATTAGCTTTCCTTGAAATAGCATAACTAAGCTTATGGGGCATTTTCTTTCTCAATAATCTTCTGCCATAGCTATCATCAACATTAATGATACCGCAGCCTTTATCAGGTGCAAGCATTGAAAACAGCTTAGATTTAGCCATAAAGTAATCTTTGAAATTCTTATGATAATCCAAGTGATCACGGCTAATGTTTGTAAATATTGCACGCTGAAATCCTAAATTTCCAAGTCTGCCCTGATCTAAGGCATGTGAAGAAACCTCCATGATGCAATAGTCGATATTCTCCTTTTCCATCTCAAGAAAATATCTGTAAAGCTCAATTAATCCGGGCGTAGTATTAATTGAGATCTGTTTATGATTTGGCAGACAATATTCTATTGTGCCTATAAGGCCTGTCTTGAAGCCTGACGTTTGCAAGATACTTTCAACAAGATAGGTGATTGTTGTCTTACCATTAGTGCCAGTAACCCCGATCAATTTAAGATCTTTAATTTTGCGTTTATAAAAATTATGGGCTATCAAGATAAGCGCGCGTTTGGTATCATTTACTCTGACGAGGATTATTTCTTTTGACAGGGACTTAAAAAGAGGTGATCTTTTGTAATCTATGACTAGACAAATTGCTCCGGCCTCTATTGCCTCATTTAAATATTGATGGCCATCAGTTAATGAACCTTTCAGGGCAATAAAAATTTCACCCTTGCGTATAAACCTCGAATCGCAAGAAACACCTTTTATGTCTATATTTTTAAAATTGTCAATCTGCTTTGTGTTTATGTTATGGAGTAGTTCTCTTAGCTTCATAGAATAATTTACTGTTAAAATGCCGACTCTTTAAATATTTTAATACCTCAGTCGTAACTTCTTTAAATACGGGAGCTGCTACTACGCCACCATAGTAAGGATACGGCTCATCAAGTGTCACCACCATAGCAATCTCAGGCTCATCCGCAGGCGCGAATCCAATAAAAGAAGCAATAAATTTAGAATGGGAATATCCACCCGCCTTATCAATCTTCTGGGCTGTGCCTGTTTTTCCCGCAACCTTGACAGAGGCAATCTTGCCCATTCTTCCGGTCCCAGACTCAACAACTTCAACAAGCATATCTTTAACGCGCCTTGCCGTATCCTGACTCATAACCCTTCTAATGACCCAAGGCTGATTCTCCTTTATCTTATTATTATTCTCATCAACTACAGAGTCAACTAAAAACGGCTGCATAAGCAAGCCACCGTTTGCAATCGCTGCCACAGCACTCACGAGTTGAAGCGCTGATACACAGACCTCATGGCCTATGGGTATAGCGCCAATTGATGTCTTCGACCATGTCCTGGAAGGCCTGATGATGCCTTCTACCTCGCCATTCAAATCTATTCCCAATAGATCACCAAAACCATAAAGTTTTATATACCTATATATCAATTCCGGTCCTAAGATTTGGGCGATTTTTGTTACGCCGATATTACTTGACTCACGTATTATGCCGCGGAATGTCAACCAGCCATGTGGCCTATGATCATGCAAAATATTATTGGCAACTCTATATTCACCATTTTCACAGAAAAATTTATCTTCCTCAGATACCTTATTTTCAGCCAACGCTGCAGAGGCTGTTACTATTTTAAAGACAGAGCCTGGTTCAAAAAAGTTACAGATAGCCCTGTTTCTACGTTCATCATGAGAGCTATTTGCGAAATCATTAGGATCATATGTAGGGCGGTTTGCCATAGCAAGTATGCGTCCACTGGAAGGCTCTATTATGATAATGCTAGCACCTTTTGCCTTGGTTTTCTTAAATGCCTTATCTAATTCTGTCTCAGCAATAAACTGAATTACCTCATCAATATTTAAAAGGAGTGAAAATCCATCTTTGGCAGGCAAGACGCTTGTCTCAATTAGCTTTCTCTGCCGCGCGTCTCGCAGAAATACCGACCAACCCTTCTTACCGCTAAGCTGTTCATTATAAAACAGCTCTAATCCCTCTAGGCCATAATTGTCCAAACCAGCGAATCCGATAACATGCGAAGATAAAACCCCTTTAGGATAAGAACGCTTACTCTCCTTTATAAAACCCAATCCTTTAATATTAGCCTTTTTTATTGTTTGGCTATCCTGTTGGGAAATCTTTCTTGCTATCCAGACAAAGGATTTGTCTCTTTTTAGCCTTTCTAGAGTTGACGAATAATCTAACCTTAAGATATCTGCTAGGTATTGAGCAGTGGCCTCTTTATCATTTATCTCATAAGGCACTGCATAGAGTGAATCAACGCAAATATTTAAAGCAAGGGATGATAAGTTGCGATCCAGTATCGCGCCTCTTTTTGGCTCAATCTCAACAAAGATACTATGTTGCTTCTTGGCAATTTCTCTTAGGAAATCTGAGCGGTAAAAATGGATGTAGGCAAGACGAATTAAAAGCGATAATAAAAGGACGGCGAAAGAAATGTAGACGAAAACTTCCCGGCGAGATTTTATCCTTTTGTACACAATGGAAAAAAATAAATCTATTCTTTAGATTTAGCCTGAGCCTCATGCTCAAGCCAGAAAAGGACCTTGGAGAAGAAATTACGTTCTTTAAAAGAGCTTATCGGGACTGCAGCGCCTCCAGAGACTACAGCGGCTGAACTTATCAGCATAATTTGAGATTCATTCGGCAACTCAAAATTTCCTGCCTGAACAAGTAGCTGCTCATTTATATTTTCTAAAGATTTACAGTATTCGAGCTTATCTTTCAATCGGCTGCGCTCATCGGAAAGCTCTTTGAAGTAATCTTGCTGCTCTTTGTTTTTATAGCTAAATTTTGTAATTTCAGTTCTCTGAAATACAAGAAGTAAGGCGAAAAGGTTCAAAAATACAATTATTGAAAAAACCTTGTTTAGCCTCATTGCAACCTCTCGGCTACCCTTAGTTTGGCGCTGCGTGAGCGAGGATTATCCTCGATCTCGCTTTCAGCAGGATAGACAGGCTTGGGGGTAATTATGTTTACTATCCCCTCTTGAAATAACAATTTAAATTTTCGTTTGACAATCCTATCCTCCAAAGAATGAAAGGCAATAACACAAATTCTTCCTGCCGGCTTTATAAATTCAAAAGATCTATCCAGGGCCTCGTCAAGCGATTCTAATTCTCGATTAACAGCAATCCGGATTGCCTGAAATGTGCGTGTTGCAGGATGAATCTTCATAAACTGGCTTCTATAAGGTAGGGCCTTGGTGACTAGCTGTGCCAGTTGTCCTGTGCTAGTAATTGGCGACTTATGCCTTTCCTCTACCAGGACATGGGCAATGCGATTATGCCATCTTTCCTCACCAAATGTTTTTAAAATCGAAGAGAGCTCTTCTTCTGAGAGATAATTTATTAAATCATATGCTGAAATGTAGCTTGACCTATCCATGCGCATATCTAAGGGAGAGTCAAAGCGAAAACTAAAACCCCGCTCAGGGTTATCAAGCTGAAAACTTGATATGCCTAAATCAAAAAGGATCCCATCCACCCTTTTAATCTTGGCATCTCTCAAGACCTTATCAAGATTGCGAAAATCATCGTGAACCAATGAAAAATTCTCACTATATTTTGAGAGTCTATTTTTGGCAAAAAGCAACGAATCTAAATCCCTGTCAATTCCGATAAGCCTGCCCTTGGTTCCAACTGCATCTAATATCACCTCGGCATGGCCTCCTGTTCCAATAGTTGCATCAAGAATACAATCGCCTTGCTTTATCTTTAGATATTCTAAAATCTCTTTGCGCATAATTGGCTTGTGCACTTACTCTGATTTATCCAATAAATTTTGTGCAATCTCTTCAAAGGCGTCTTTTGAGTTCGAATAAAAATCACGCCAAGTTTCTCTATCCCAAATTTCGATTCTATTGGAAATACCTATCACTACTACATCCTTCTTAATCCCTGCAAATTCTTTTAGATATTGCGGTATGTGAACCCTTCCCTGCTTGTCAGGTATTACCTCCTGTGCCCCAGAAAAAAACAGGCGGTTAAAACTTCTGACCTCCTGTTTGGTAAATGGCATGGATTTAAATTTGCGTTCTTGGTTCTTCCATTCTTCTTCTGGTAACATAAAAAGACACTTATCCAGACCACGCGTAAGGAAGAATTTCTCAACGTAATTATTTTTTGCGGTTTCTCTGATTTTAGCGGGAAGTATTAATCTGCTCTTCCTATCCAGCTGATGTTCAAACTCTCCATAGAACATTCCACTATCCTCCACTCTCTTCCACTTGCCTACAAGTATAAACTATCAGATATTCTTTGTCAAGTGTAAATTATTGATTTTTCAATAAGATACAACTTATTGGGGGTAATTTGTCAGTTATTAACTAAATGTAGTGGTGGAAGCTTAAAAAAAATGTGGAGGGAAATATTTAACTTAGAGTCAAGATTGAATTTTTAGCCTTTTTTAAGCTTTTTAATCAAGGCAGGAACAATAATCTTTGAGGCACTTATCTTTTTCAAATCTTGTTTTATTGCTCTTTTTAAACCTAAAATCGAGCTAAATTTCTTTTCACTGCGGATCTTTTTTGTCAGAAAAACTTCTACTTTTTTATTAAAAATATTTTTTTTAAACCTAAGCACGTGCACCTCTAATACAGGCCTAGTTCTTCTCTTGTTTAAAGTAGGCTGGAATCCAATATTTATAGCCGCCCTATGGAATCTGCCTGCGATATTAATAAAACCACTAAAGATACCCAGGGGCAAAACTACTCCCGAATCGTAATTTATGTTTAGCGTGGGAAAACCGATTCTCCTACCGAAGCGCCTGCCGCTTACAATCTCTCCTTGTATCGAATAAGACCGACCTAAAAATCTATTTGCCTCTTCTATCCTTGAATGCTCTAATAATCTTCGGATAAGAGAGCTTGAGATTTTCTGTCTTGAGATCTTGCGTGCATTAATAACCTTTAATCTAAATCCATAATTGGCTAACAGCCTAATATCCCCTGCGCCATTTTTGCCAAAGCGAAAATTCCTGCCGACAATTACTTTCCCTGGATTTATCTTAGCGATGAGGATATCTCTTATGAAGCATTTAGGAGTCAATTTAGAAAATTGTTTATCAAAGTTAATTACATAGCATAAATCAACTCCCAGTCTTTCTAATAATTTCAGGCGTTCCTGGAATCTCATCAACATCTTAATTGGCTGCTTTATATTTAATACATTGCCGGGGTGAGGTCTAAAGGTAAGAACTGCGGCAGGATATTTAGAGGACCTTGCCTCTTCTATTACTTTTTTAATAATATATTGGTGGCCTAAATGCAAGCCATCAAAGTTTCCCAAACAAAGTATACAGGCATTGGCAAGGGAGGTGTTTTTCTTATTGACGTATATGACTTTCATTTATCTTTTCTAAATGCAGGGCCTGTTCAATACTAAATTCACCGACACGTGTTCTTCTTAAAGATGTCTCATATCCACCGCAGCCAAGACTCCTGCCAACATCCTCACACAGGCTTCTAATATATGTTCCCTTTGAACAGTTAACTTTAAAATCTATCAAGGGCGGGTAGAATTTAAGCAATTCTATTTCTTTGATAAAGATTGGACGCGCCTGTCTCTTTAACTCTATTCCGTTTCTGGCCAATTCGTATAATCGCTTGCCTCCTTTCTTTATTGCCGAAACCATAGGAGGAACCTGTTCGATATTGCCTTTGAATTTACTAAATGTCGCCTTGACATCAACAATACTCACATGCGAATAATCAAACTCTTTTAAGATCTTGCCTTCGGCGTCTCCTGTGCTGGTAACAGCTGCAAAACTTGCCGTTACTAAATATTCCTTATCGAAATTAGAAAAATGAGAGAAAAATTTAGTCCATTTACCAACCAAAATTATTAATACACCTGTGGCCATAGGATCAAGTGTGCCGGCATGACCAACACGCCTCATCTTGAATCTTCCCCTTACAAAATTCACAACATCATGACTTGTTATTCCTGTTGGTTTATCAATAATTAAAAAACCATCCATTCTATAACCTCTTTCCTATCTCTTTAAGTATAGTTTTCTTGGCATAACTTAAGTTGCCTTCGATTTTAGCACTTGCTGCACGCGCATGCCCTCCGCCATCAAAATAAGATGCAATCTTATTCACATCAACATTACAATTAGAACGCAAGTTTATACGAACATAATTGTTATTTATTGATTTTCTCAAGAGAAGAAAAACCTTTGCCCCATAGATTAAACGTAAAGTATTAAGCGCCTGTTCGCCTAAATCCTTTAGGAGCGTCTCCTCTATATAGATGTCCTCTGGAATGGCCAGATACACGACCTTTCCGTCAAAGGCAGTCTTGGCACACTGCAAGAGCCTGCCGATAATCTTTGCGCTCTCTACATCATCTATCCTATATACCTTTCGATATATCTCATTTACATCAAGACCCAAACTAACCAATTCTGATGCAATTTTAAAGCTTTTAGAACCTGCATTAGAATAACGAAAAGAGCCAGTATCTGTAAGTATACCGCAATATAAATTCATTGCGGTCTGTTTATCTATTTTTAATTCAAAATTTTTAAATATCTCATAGATTATCTCGCAGGCAGAAGAGGCCTGCGTATCAATCAAGTTCAATCTACCAAATCTGGTATTACTTATATGGTGATCTATATTAACGATTGGCTTATTCTCATGCAAGAAATCACGCACCTTACCAATGCGACCTAAATCAGAACAATCAAGAACAACCGAAACGTCAAAATCAATCTTTGAAGTTCCAGTTACGCTCACCTCATTAACCCCCGGCATGAACTTAAACCTTTGAGGTACCTTATCATTATTTATTATTTTTACCTGCTTGCCGAACATTTTAAGAAGCCTAGCAAAGGCCAGTTCACTCCCCAAGGCGTCGGGCTCAGGATTTATGTGTGTCGTTAATAGGAATCGACTGCTGTTCTCTATTAAATTCTTTAGATTTAGCAATCTATTGTTCTTTTTCATCTTTTAATTCCCTAATCCTTTCTTCGATCTCTATACTATAGGCTATAGATTTATCGAATTTAAATTTAATTTCGGGGTTAAAACGTAATCTTAGACGCTGCCCAATCAACCTTCTTATATATCCTGCAGCTCCGCTTAAAACCTTAAGAGAATCCTCTTGTTTGGCCTTATCTGCGAGCACGCTAAAGTAGACCCAGGCCTCTCTTAGATCAGGACTCATTTTTACTCTGGTAATGGTGACAAATCCTAACCTAGGATCTCTTAATTCCTGAGAAAGGATTAGACTTATTTCCTTCTTTATTTCACTTGCAACTCGTTCTAGTCTCATTTTTTAAACTCTCATATTAACTGCTGATGAAAATCAACTAGATCACAACCAGCAGATTTTTCCATGAATTTTAAAATCTTACTAAATAAGGCATCGATGACTCCTCTATCAGTATTAATAAATCCTACAGCCAAGACTGCTCTCTGCCATTTCTCATGAAGATCAATTTCAGCAACGCAGACATTAAATTTAAGAATTAGTCTCGACTTCAGTGCCTTCAAAACCGAGCGCTTTTGTTTAAGGGAGTTGGACCCAGGTATAAAAAGCGAAAGCGTTAATATGCCTACAGTCATTTCTTTATTAATTTCTTTAAAAGTGTAAGCTCTTCTCTCTTAGAAGAAAAACCCAGATTCAATTTTTCCTCTTTCACCTTTTCAAGTAAAATCTTAAAATTCGGTCCTGGCTTAATGCCTAATTTCTTCAGGTCATCTCCACCTGATTTTATACGTATAAGGTTATAGAATCTAAGAAAATTCTTTATATATTTCTTTGGGCCGCTATTGGTTAAGGTGCATAATAAAATAAGAATTACTTCATAACTTAAAGGATTCAAAATCTTATAAACATAGCTTGGCGAAAGACCCGAATTATTTAAGAGGCGGCTAACCTTATTAAGACTCTTCTGGCAGGAAAGAAGCCTTATTGATTCTCCTCGCTTAAAACCAAAAGTAGTAGCCACCTGCCTTATTTGCTTAAGGTTCAATCTAGACAAAAAGACAATAAAATATATGAGCCAGACATCAAGCTGTCTGCGCTCTTTAAAATTAGCCTCAAACCAGACAATGATACGCCGTACTTGCAAGAATTTTTTAGAATCGGATTTTTTAAACTGTAGCTTTTTATGAATGAAATCTAAACCATAAACCTTACTTAAATCTTTAATCGCATTTTCAGGTTTTGCCTCTTTAAATATAAGTATGAGTTCATCGCGAATACGATGTCTCTGCATCTTCTCTAAGGCCTTACTCTTCTTTGCCTGCCTAATATAGCCTAGGGTCTTGTTTTCAACAGAAAAGTTAAACCTGGCCTTAAATCTCACCAGACGCAAAATTCTCGTAGGATCATCAAGGAAGCTCTTCTTATGCAGGATGCGCAGCCGTCTTTGTTTAAGATCGGTCAGGCCATTAATATAATCGAAAACAAGACCAAAATCATTTTTGTTTATACTCACTGCCATTGCGTTAATAGTAAAGTCGCGACGGGCTAAATCCTCAATTAAAGAACCTCTTGATACAACAGGTAGACTTCCAGGATAAGGATATCTTTCCTTTCTAAAAGTAGCTATATCAATCTTTATGCTGTTATTGGCAAGAACAGCAGTGCCAAAACGCTCATGAGAAATCATATTTAACTTTAATGTCTTACTAACTAGATTGGCAAATTTAATGCCGTCACGCTCTAAGATAATATCAACGTCAAAATTATCTAAATTTAGGAACATATCTCTGACGAATCCGCCTACAAGGCAAGCCCGAATGCCTTTTTTGTCGGCAAGTGCACCTATTGCCTTAATATATTTAAGCAATCTAGCATCGAGTACGTAAATACGTTTTTTAATATTCATACTTTTCTCTTTTTATGGACGCGGATGAAACTTCTGATGAATTGCCTTTAGTCTATCTTTATCAATATGTGTATAAATCTGGGTTGTGGAGATATCGGCATGTCCCAGCATCTCCTGTACACTTCTTAAATCTGCACCGCGTTCCAAAAGATGTGTAGCAAAGGAATGCCTAAGTGTATGTGGCTTTATCTTCTTTTTTATCTTTGCCTCTCTGGCGCAACGGCTAATTATCTTCCAAATACTCTGACGACTCAATCTATTGCCAGAACGATTTAAAAAAAGGTATTCATTATCCTTATTTTTACTTAATCTTGTTCTTGCTGAATTTAAATATCTTTTTACGGCAATGATAGCCTTCTCGCCTAAGGGAACGACTCTCTCCTTAGAGCCTTTACCAATGCAACGCAAGAAGCCAACATCAAGATTCAAGCCATCCTGACGTAAATTACTTGCCTCGGAAACACGAATGCCAGTACCATACATTAATTCCAGTATAGCCTTATTACGAATCCCGGCAGAATCCCTTAAATTTGGCACGGAAAGTAAACGCTCCACTTCTTTAAGATTCAAGACCTCTGGAAGCCGACTCCATAATTTGGGAGAATCTATAAGATTAGAAGGATCTTTATTAATAATCTTTTCCCGCATAAGAAATCTATAGAATACCTTAATTGCCACTAATGCCCTACTTACAGAGTTTGCTGTTAGGCCTTTATCTCTAGAGGCGAGCATAAATTGACGAATATTATCCCGCTTAACATCGTTAATAGACTTTATGCCTCTTTTTTTTAGATAATTTAAAAAATTAAGGAGGTCACTGCGATAGGCAGCTATAGTATTAATTGCCAGGCCGCGTTCAGCCGCTAAATAATCCAGAAAGATATTAATTAACTCTTCCATATAAAATTAAACCTGCAAACTTAAAAAAGGATTATTATTTTTCTCGTCTGCGATAGTCGTTTGCTCTCCGTGCCCGGGATAGACTTTCGTGTCAGGAGGTAAAACCAACAATTTATTCTTAATAGCCTTGATCAAATCCTCTGTAGAACCATAAGGCAAATCAGTGCGGCCAATGCTTCCGGCAAAAAGGGCATCGCCAGTAAAAAGAATATCCTCAAATTGAATCGTAATCGAGCCAGGCGTATGTCCAGGGGTATGAATAATCCGCAAGTTAAAATCGCAGATATTAATAATCTGGCCATCATGCACAGTCCGGATATCCTTGTCTTTTGAGAGTGAGAAGGAAGAGCCTAAAAAAGAAGACATATTCTTCTCTTGATCATTTAAGAATTCTAGTTCATCTTGATGGATAAAAATTGGTACATCAAAAAAATTAACCGCTCCGATATGATCAATGTGTCCGTGTGTCAAGAATATCGCCTCTAGCCTTAGACCCTTCACCTTTCGCTTGATTAGCTCTGCCTCATCACCTACATCAATAAGAACTGCCTTCTTGTTTTCTCTGTTTGCAAACAGATAACAATTGGACCCTAGGGGACCGACGATGATTCTTTCTATGGCTATTCTTTTATCCAATCCTTCACCTTACTATAATGCAGCTTCTTATTTATGGCTAATCTAATACTGGAAAGCTGCTGGATCAGCGTCCTCTCATTAAACGCCTGATTTGTATCTATCTGCCTTTGAATTTTTTCTAACTTATCCATATATTCTGTCAATTCCTTCTTCTTTTCACCTTCTCTAAGTAAGTCCTGCATGAGATAGAGATTATCCATTGTCTGGCCAAAGGAATATTTTTTACGCTTTTTGCTTTTTCCTGGTATAGCCTGAATCAACTCATCATGCCAGCCGCGCCAATAAGCAAAATAGTTTCTATACCTAGTCTCATTGTCATAAAAAAGTCCGGCATCTTCCTCAGGCCGCAGGACTGGTTCGATTATTTCTTTTTTATTCTTGCGAGTGATCTTTCTCCTAAAGGCATCACAACCAAAGCTATTACTAATTAACAGTATGACTATCATCCATAAAAATAATTTCCTGACTTTTTCAATCATCTCTTCTGCCTCCCGAGCAAGGCCAAAAACTCTTTTTCATTAATAATCTTTATCGAAAGCTCCTCTGCCTCTTTAAACTTCGAACCAGGGCTTTGGCCTGCCACAACATAATCTGTATTGCTAGATACACTAGAAGATACCTCTGCGCCATAACTTCTTGCTAGTTCTTGCGCTCCTCTGCGGTCAAGGCCAGAGAAAGTACCAGTAAAGACAATGCGTTTACCGCTAATCTTAGACTCTCTTTTTGATGCCTCCTCTTGCATATTTAATCCAGCCTGCTTTAACTCGGCAATAAGCCGCTTTGTTTCATCCTTGCGGAAAAACTCAAATATCGAGCCTGTCATTACTGGTCCTACTTCTGGAATCCCCTCTAGGGTCTCCCTGTTGGCAGCCACAATATTATCTAGGGCCTTGAATTTTTCAGCCAGAGTAATAGCGCACTTTTCTCCTACTCCTCTGATTCCTAAAGCAAAGATCAGACGCGAAAGGGGTTGATTCTTACTTTTGGAAATAGCATTCAGAAGGTTATCAATCTTTCTATCTTTGAAAAGTTCCAATTTAGATAAATCGTCTGCCTTTAGTTTGTATATATCAGCAAAACTTCTAACGATCTTTTTATCTATCAACTGTTTTACTACAGACTCACCCATACCTTCGATATCCATGGTACTACGCGAGGCAAAATGCTCTAGGCCTCTTTCCAGCTGGGCCGGACAAGAAGGATTAGTGCAGACATAAGCAACATCCTCCTCCTTTTCTTTAACTATAGCTCCTTTACAAGCAGGGCAGGTCTTAGGTACTTTAAATACTTTTTCGCCTCCTCTACGCAGAGACTTGATTACCTTGATAACCTTAGGGATTACGTCTCCAGCACGCTCTATCAACACCTGATCGCCGATCTTTACATCTAAACGTTTAATTTCATCAAAATTATGCAGGGTAGAATTACGGATAATAACTCCGCCGCATTCTACAGGCCTAAGTACAGCTACAGGAGTTATGACTCCGGTCCTTCCCACATTGACATTTATATCTAATACCTTGGTAGTGGCTTGATGTGCGGGAAATTTATAGGCCACTGCCCAACGAGGACTTTTAAGTGTTGTACCTAAGTCTTTCTGTTGTTTAAATGAATTAATCTTAATGACCAATCCATCTGCCTCATAAGGCAATTTATCCCTTTTTTTCTGCCAGAGTCGATAAAATGCTAAAACATCCTCTAGCTTAGAGAATTTTTTACTTTCTGGATTTATGCGCATACCGCATTCTTTTATTGTCTGTAAAAATTCCCACTGCCCCTTGGCGACTTCTTTAGTAGAGGCGCCTAAGGAATGGGCAAAGAAACTCAATCTTCGCCCTGCTACAATCCCTGAATCCAGTAATTTCAAAGAACCGCTGGTCGCATTCCTGGGATTGGCAAAAAGACTAAGTCCTTGTTCTTGTCTTTCCTTATTTAACTTTTTAAAATCCGCTATTTCCATATATACTTCGCCCCGAATCTCAAAAGACTTAAAATTCTCTGCCCCATTAAGCAGCAGGGGAATTGCGCGAATTGTCTTGATATTTAAGGTTACGTCTTCACCGCTCTGGCCATCGCCCCTGGTAGCTGCCATTTTTAACTTTCCATTTTCATATAAGAGATTGGCGCTTACGCCGTCAATTTTTAATTCAGCGACATATTCAAATCTACTGCCTCCAAGACCCTTCCTGATGCGCTCATCCCACTGTCTCAATTCCTCTTGCGAATATGTATTATCTAAAGAGAGCATTTTCTGTTTGTGTCTTACTGTAGTGAATTTCTCTAATACCACACCTGAGACTCGCTGCGTAGGAGAATCATCACTTTTATATTCAGGGTAGGCAACTTCTAAGTCTTTGAGTTGTTTCATTAACAAATCATATTCCTTGTCAGCGACTTCGACTTCACCTAAACCATAGTAGAGATAATCATGGTGGCGAATCTCCTTTTTTAATTTTTCGATTTTCTCTTTGATCTTTTTCTTATCCATTTTTAACCTAAGCTTATTGTCCAAAGGTAAGTCGTCTAGCCAAAAATTCAGGCATACCTGCTTTGAGCATCTCACCTTGCGCTCCTTTTATATCATAACCGCTGCGTTTTAATGAAATCTCACCTTTTTCTGCATCAAAAACGCAATAACAGGCCCTTGAATCATTATCGCGAGGCTGACCAACGCTACCTACATTAACTATATATTTATTATTGGCCTCTATTCTTAGCTCTGAGGTAAACAATTCAGAGATTGATGAGTAATTTCTAAACTCGAAAATTTGCGGGATATGGGTGTGACCGACAAAACAAACAGGCGTCTCCATCAACCTGCATGTCCACACTGCCTCAAATTCTCCCCTAAGATAATGAAAGCTTGCCGCATCCTGCAAGGTGCCGTGTACCAACGTCAAATCTTCATTCTCATAAGTTAGTTTTAAGCTATCCAGAAACTTTTTATCTTCTTCAGATAGTTTTAGGCTATTCTTGACAATAGCTGTCTTCGCAAGGGGATTAAAAAAATCTAGATTAAATTTTCCTATTGCTGCCCAATCGTGATTCCCGGCAACACAAACCGACGCTATCTCCTTAACCCTTTTTATACACTCACAAGGATTTGCAGCATAGCCAATAACATCACCTACACACAGATACTTATCAATATTTTCAGATTCAAGGGCAGTCAATACTGCCTCTAGGGCCTCTATATTAGAATGTATATCTGCAAAAATCCCGTAGCGCATATCAGCCCCTCTAAGACTTAAGATACTTTCAAGGATTTATATACAAATAGCCAAAACAAAAACCTATCTGCTCCTGCGCGATAAGTCCTTCTCATCATAAATTTCACCAAAAAGCTCCTCTAGGCAATCTTCCATTGTAATAATTCCAATATTAGCCTCCTTCATGCTCTTAACAATAAAAAGGTGCTGATGATAGGAGCGAAATTTTTCAAGCAGGGTATCTGCCTTTTCATTCTCGTAAATAAAAACAGGCATAGCAATGAACTCATCAACCAATACCCCATAATTATCTTTTGCAATCTCACGCAGGAGTATTCTTTGCTGGACAATACCAACTATATCAGAGATATCCTTTTTATATACAGCAATCCGACTATAAGGAGAATTTATGATTTTATCTTTTAATTCTGAAAGTGTCATCCCATATGGCAAAGAGTAGATTTGCTCAATCGGCTTCATCATTTGCAAGGCAGTTAAATCATTTAATTTAAAAACTCTATTGATAAGGGCTTCTTCGTCAACCTCTACTGTACCCATATCCTTACCAAGCCTTAACATCATCTTTATCTCTTGTTCTGTTATCCTAAATTGTCCTTTTTTCTTTTTCAAGGGTCTTATCATAAAGATCAAAGCAGATACCAGAGGTCGAAATATATGCATAACGATCTTCAGAATCTTAGCACTTGAGAGCGAAATCCTCGTCTTATATGTCTCGCCAATAGTCTTGGGGATAATTTCAGCCACTATAATAATGGCAAAGGTAAAGACAGCTGAGGTGATCCCCAGCCATTGATTGCCAAATAGACCAGCAACTTTCTGACCAACAAAAATAGCACCAATAATATTAATGCTGTTATTTAAAATAACAACTGTTGCAATCGCTGTATGGATGTGCTCTTTAACAAAAAGGAGATCATCTGCGCCTTTTCTCTTTTCCTCGCGAAAAATTCTAGCACGTGCAAATGGCAAACTCAAAATAGCAGCCTCGGTCATCGAACATAAGCCTGATAAGATAAGAATGCTCAAGATAAGAATAATTAATACAATCATACTAGCCCTCGTTTATTTTTTGAATTGATGAATTTTGGAGCTTTGTCGCACAATAATTTATAAAATTCAGCTATCTCGCCGTCCTCAAGCGGGAATTCCCTACAGTTAGAAGGCCTTACAGGATATATCGCACAAAGTCTATCGCTAGATAAAAATACACATCTGCCTTGACGTATCCTTGTTTCGTACTCAAAGCCTGGCGCTGACTCATGAATCTTGGGTGTTTTTCTAAACCAAGGTTTCTTTAGATTGGGATTGAAAGCTTGAATTCTTGCCATCTCCTGTTTGCTTAGCTCAACCCCATCAGTACAGCATGCGCCGCTACGGCAACCATTACATTCTGCGGTAATTTTATTCAGGTCTATCTTCATATTTTAATTAAAACCTTATTTGAAAATCAACTAGGCCTTCACAATTATCTTTCCAATCAATCTCAATATCTTCAATATAATTATGGAAATTATCCTTCATCTGCTGCAAGAAATCATTTAAGGTGTTTTCCTCGGCCTCAGCCACCACCTCTACCTGGCCATCAAAGAGATTCTTTGCCCAGCCAGCTATCTTTAAATTACGAGCTAGGCGTTCAGCAGTGAAGCGAAAACCTACCCCCTGCACCCTTCCTGAAAAATATATATGAATTCTCCTTTTAGCCATAATAACGTGCTTTGAGAAATCGGGGAGGACGGACTTGAACCGTCGACCTCTTGCTCCCGAAGCAAGCGCGCTAGCCAAACTGCGCTACTCCCCGGAATATTACTGTTTAACGCTTTAGTATAGCAGAAAATAAAGCTAAAGGCAATAAAGGCAATGTGTTAAAGATGCATTATCTGTGATTATTTGCGTTTCAGAAGGATATCAAATTCGAGATTGACTTTGCTGGAAGGGCCTTTGAATTTAAGAGTGGTATTCACGAGGGTGTGAGGTATGACATTTACACTAAAAGAACCACCGCGTATCTGTGAAATTGTTAGGCTTATACCATCAACAGCAATTGAGCCTTTCTCTACCGCGTAACTTGAAAACTCGCTAGGAAAACTAATCTCATAACAGAGGTTGTTGTCTTTATAGGTCTTTTTACGGATAATACCCATACAATCAATGTGACCATTCACAAAATGACCGCTGAGTCTGTCGCCGACTTTTAAGGCGCGCTCTAGATTAACATTCTCAAGCGTTCTTAAACCTCCAATATTGCTCCTCTGTACAGTTTCATTGAGAACATCAAAGCTAATTAAATTATTCTCTACAGCAACCAAGGTCAGGCATACGCCATTTACAGAGATGCTATCACCGATTTTAATATCTTGGGTGATCTTTTCTGCTTCGATTCCAAGACGAAAAAGTCTGCCTCTTCTTTCTAGTGCCTTAACCTTTCCTAATTCTTCTATAATACCTGTGAACATAACTAAAATCCTAAATTTATGCTATGGACTTAATATAGGCCTCAAACAAATAATCACTGCCAATCTGTTTCAGTTTAATATTATCGAGCTTAATAGCATTCTTTATCTTCCTAATCCCTTTACCCATCACTGAACTTATTGCAGATTCACCGCCAATAATCTTTGGTGCGATAAAAAAAAGAACCTTATCTACAAGATGCTGTTCCAGGAGCGAACCAATCATTCTGCCGCCGCCTTCAACTAAAACACTGGTTATCTCTAAGCTGGCTAACTTGCTCAATAGATATCTTAGATTTAAATTCTTAAGCCTGCTTGGTACCTTTATAATCTTAACGCCCAATTTTTCCAATGCCTTTTTTTTATAGGTAGAACTATTTAGTCCTGTGGCAATAATAACAGATTTGCTATTTTTGCGTATGATTTGTGATTTTAAAGGTATCCTTAAATGCGGATCAACAACAATTTTAAAAAATCGCTTCTTCTCTGGCGCTGCCAATTCTGGATCATCATTAATTACAGTATTTATTCCTAGCATTATTGCGTCGTAGTCAGCACGCAGACTCTTAGCATAACTTCTGGCTGAATAAGAGGTTATCCACTCAGAATCACCTGTCTTAGTCGCAATCTTACCATCAAGACTCTGACCAACCTTTATCGTAACAAAGGGAATTTTTTTAGAAATATATTTTATAAAATGCTCGTTTATCTTTTTTAACTCATTTTGCAAATAACCTTCCTTAACTGATATTCCTTCATGGCGCAGAATCTTAATCCCTCTTCCATTGTTCTTTGGATTCGGATCACACATTCCAATAATAACCTTTTTTATTCCGGAATTTATAATTGCATCTGTACAAGGTGGAGTTCTTCCAAAAAAACAGCAAGGCTCTAGGCTAACATAGAGGGTGCTTCCTTGAGCTCTCCTGCCAGCTTGTCTAAGCGCCTCAACTTCAGCATGAACCAAGCCAGCCTTTTTATGATATCCGCTACCTATTATACGATTATTTTTTACTACCACAGCACCCACAAGAGGGTTTGGGGAAGTCTTGCCTTTGGCCTTTATGGCAAGCTCTAATGCCTTTCTCGTAAAATATTCATGCTGCGATTTTCTCATTCTTTTAGAGGGCTTCTTTTATTTTTTTTAGTCTATTTACTATCTCGTAGGGAATGCGAACTAAGCCTACCTTAATATTCTTTTTAACCTCACCATGACAGTCAGAACCACCCGTTGTCACAAGACCAAGATGTTCGCTAAGAGCCTTATAATGCTCAACCTGGCCTCGAGAATGCTCAGGATAATAAACCTCTATACCTTTAAGGCCAAAGGGTACTAATCCTTCAATAAAATCATCGCCGCCAACAGTGAAAGGATGGGCCAGAACTGGAATGCCACCGTAGTTAGCAATCATCTCTATCGCTTCTTTCACGCTCATCCTGAATCTTGAAACATATGCAGGGCAACCTTCGCCTATAAATCTTATAAAGGCCTCGCGGATGTTTGAGACTATATTTCTTTTTAAAAGGACTCTGGCTAAATGCAGCCTTCCGACTGTGCCATATTTAGCTAGGCCGAATACTTCCTCGACAGGTATATCAACCTTCATCTGCTTCAATCTATCTACCATAATACGAATCCTCTCAATGCGTTGTTTGCCAATTTCCTCTAGCTTAGACAATAATTCTTTATTTTCATAATCAATGTAATATCCCAAGAGGTGGACTTCTTTATCCTGCCAATCACAGGATACTTCAATCCCTGGTATTAATTCTAAATCCTCAGGCCTCTGGGAAAAGGCAGGTACTAAGGCACTGACTGTATCATGATCATTAATTGAAATGCAGCTGATGCCGGATTCTAAGGCTCTATGCATTAACTCTTGGGGAGAGAATGTGCCATCTGAATAATAGGTATGTAGGTGTAAATCTGCAAACTTAGCTTCGGGCATTATTACCTCATTAGAAATAGTCCGCCACATATCTTTGGCTCCTTGACTCCTTAACGGACATAAACAGAATCCAGTGTTCAAACTCTTAGAATAAAATACAAGCCCTGCTATTTAATCTTTAGCGGAGTTTTTATTAACCTTTTCTGATTTAGAGATCTTATCTAATATGCCGTTGACAAATTTTCCTGAATCAATATCACCGAATTTTTTAGCTAAATCAACGGCCTCATTTATTGACACATTCACCGGTATATCAGATAAATAAATAATCTCGTATGTTGCCATTCGCAAGATATTGCGATCGATAACAGCCATGCGTTTGATGAGCCAATTCATTGCATAACGACTTACAACCTCATCAATTTTCTTCATATTAGAAGTTGTACCTTGAATTAGACACTGGCAGAATTCGCTTACACTTGCCTCTATAGGCCGTATCTGATTTTGCAGGAAAACCTTAAGGGCGCTATCAGGATCCTCACCAGTTATATCAATCTGGAAAAGAACCTGCAGGGCTAATTCCCTTGCCTTTGTACGTTTACGCATAGCTAAAAAATAATTTATAACCGCAAAAACACAAAAATCTTTTGAACCTTTGCGATTATTTTGTGATTTCCTTATATCTTCTCTGTTACGTTTACCATCTCTATTGCACTAACTGCAGCATCACGGCCCCTGTTGCCTTCTTTAGTACCAGCTCGCTCTATCGACTGCTCAATTGTATCAGCAGTAATAACTCCAAAGATTACTGGAATTCCAGAGTCAACTGAAAGCTGGGATATGCCGCGGGAAAGCTGACTCGCAATATACTCAAAATGACTAGTTGAGCCGCGTATTAAAGTCCCTAAGCAGATAACCGCATCAAACTTTTTTGACTTTAGTAACTTGCTAACTACAGTAGGTATCTCAAACGAACCCGGTACCCAAACTAAAGAGATGTCATTATCTAGGACTTCATGACGAGTTAATGTGTCAATTGCTCCCTCTATTAACTTTGCAGTTATAAACTCATTAAAGCGCGAAGCTACAATAGCAAACTTCTTACCCTTTGCCAACAATGATCCTGATATTACTTTTACCATTCTTCTTCCCTCCTTTTTTTAAACGTTCAACATATGACCTAATTTCTTTTTCTTCGTACGCAGGTATCCTAGATTTAGCTTTGAGGCTGGAATCTCAATTGACACTCTCTCTTTCACTTCTAGCCCGTAACCCTCAAGGCCTATAATCTTTTTGGGATTATTAGTAAGCAGTCTTATTTTTCTTACACCCAAATCAAAAAGGATCTGTGCACCAATACCGTAATCACGCAGGTCAGGCGCGAATCCTAAGGCCTTATTAGCCTCTACGGTATCCATGCCCTTATCCTGAAGTGCATAGGCGTGCAATTTGTTAAGCAGGCCTATACCACGACCCTCCTGATGCATATATAAAAGTATGCCTTCCCGATGGCGCGAAATCATTTCTAATGCCTTTCTAAGTTGCGCCCCGCAATCGCAACGTAAAGATGAAAAGACATCTCCCGTCAAACACTGAGAATGCACTCTTACTAGGATAGTCTTTTTGCTATCAATACGCCCTTTGATCAAAGCAAGATGATGCGATTTATCAATACTGGATTCGTATATCCATAATTTAAATCTACCGAATTCTGTTGGTAGCTTGACCTTGGTTATTCTCTTAATCAACGACTCTTTTTTTCTTCTGTATTCTATTAGACTTGCGATCGTACAGATTTTTAATTTAAATTTCTTGGAAAATTTAATTAAATCTTTGGTCCTGGCCATGGAACCGTCTGCATTCATTATCTCACAGATTACTCCCGTCGGCCGCATCTTAGCAAGTTTCAATAAATCAATACAGGCCTCAGTATGACCTGCCCTGACTAATACCCCTCCCTCCTGAGCTACCAAGGGAAAGATATGACCAGGCCGCACTAAATCCTGAAGTCCTGTTTGCTTATCAGCCAAAATCTTGATTGTCTTTGCACGATCATAAGCAGAGATGCCTGTAGTAATACCGCTGCGCGCATCCACAGAGATCATCCAGGCCGTATTAAATCTATCTCTGAACAAAGGCCTAGCGTATGCCTTATCCAGCATAGGATGAAGACCTAAATAATCCGATCTTTCCTTAGACATTGGAACACAAATTAGACCTCGTCCAAATCTAGCCATAAAATTGATATCTGCTGACTTAACCTTCTGTGCAGCTATAAGCAGATCGCCTTCGTTTTCGCGGCCTTCATCATCAACTACTATGGCCATCTTGCCGGCCTTAAGGTCTCTGATTATCTCTGATATGGAATTAAACATAAATAAAAAAACCCGAAGAGGAATCTTCGGGTATACACTTAATCTTCTCTCATCTGGACTTTTACCATCGGCTCTGGAATCTTACCAGATCCATCCCCACTGTTTCGTTTTATCGAAACAAAACGGTGGAGATTCGCGGGCTTAACCGCCGGTAAGGAATCACACCTCTCCCCGAAGATTAGAAACTTATTATAGCAAATTTTATCCTATTGTCAATAGTATTAAAAGTCTCTATAATGGATTGTATGAAAGCCCAGCTACAGCTATATAATCTGCTTATCAAGAAAAAACTCACTATCGCAACTTGCGAATCATGCACGGGAGGGCTACTCGCTAGCCTTCTAACCGATATCTCAGGAAGTTCTAAATTTTTTGTAATGGGAATTGTTGCCTACAGCAATAAGGCCAAAATAGAGATATTGAAAATCAAACGCTCTCTCATAAATTCTAAAGGTGCAGTAAGCAAAGACGTTGCTATGGCAATGGCTGAAAACATCAGAAATCTGGCAAAAACTAACTTAGGCGTAGGCATTACCGGTGTTGCCGGCCCTACAGGCGCAAAGACCCATAAGCCTGTAGGCTTGGTTTATATTGCGGTTTCATCCCCGAAAGGAATAATTTGTCGTAAGTTTAATTTCAAGGGTAATCGTCAAAAGATACGACGGGAGGCAAAGACTGCCGCATTAAATCTGATAAAAGAATGCATACGATAAGGGCTTTTATTGCAGTAGAATTAGAGGCGGAGATCAAGGATGAGATCTTGCGCATTCAGGATATTTTAAAGACAAGTGAGGCTGATGTAAAATGGGTGAAACCTGAAAATCTGCATATAACCTTAAAATTCCTAGGGAACGTCCAGCAGGAAAAAATAGAGAAAATTAAAGATGCACTCATCGGCTGTCTGTCTTACTTTAAGCCATTTTCTCTTAAGCTCAATAGCCTAGGGATATTTCCTAAGATTGCTAATCCTCGAGTAATCTGGATTAATGCAGTATCAGCCGATAACGCCCTAGAAAAACTAGCCGCCTCAACTGAGGCAGCCTTGGTGAGTTTAAAATTTCCCAAAGAGAAACGAACGTTTAAATCTCACATTACATTAGGAAGGGTAAGGAGTAATCGCAACCGGGAAAAATTATCTGGTGTGTTTGAGAAAACCGATATTTGCCAGAAAGAAATGATGACTGAGGCGGTGAGCCTTTTTAAAAGTGCGCTTTCATCAGCTGGCCCGCATTATGAAGTCCTCTCCACTATCAAACTAGGATAACACTCCTGAAAAACTCAAAACAAAGATTATTATATGCAGAGAGATGTTGGTATAAACGCCTGCAATTAAATCATCACCCATTATCCCGTATGAGCCGGAAAGTTTTTCAATAGAATGCGTGGGAGGAGGCTTAATCGTATCATATAAGCGAAAGAGAAAAAAACCTATTAATATATATAATGGTTTAGGAGGGATAAAAAGAAGTGAAAGTGAAATACCTGCTACTTCATCAATAACAATAGCTCCGGCATCCTTTTTTTTAAAAATCCTTTCAGCCGGAGCACATACCGCAAAACCAACAACAGTGATTATCAAGAAAAAGCATAAATGAATAATGCTATTTCCCTTTAAAAATAAGAAATAAACTATAATCCCGGCCAATGAACCCCAGGTACCCTCAATCAGAGGAAGAAGGCCTGCCCCGAAAAAAGTTGCAAGTAGCTTAATCAATTTTTCATTCATTCTTTTAAATACTCTCTAATCAAGTGTTGTCCCTTAGGATTAAATGCCTATTGCCCAAAAGAAAGCTTATGCCACTAGTTGCTGTAAAAATTACTGTTAGCATCATAAGTAATGTAATAAACGCTATTGCCCTAGACTGAATCAAATCATTCCAGAGAGCGTACTTTAAACCTATCTCCTTAACAATTAAAAACAATAAGATTACAAATATCGTGAACATCTGAGACATGGTTTTATGTTTTCCTGCCCGCTCTGCCTTCAAGGCCCTACCTTTACTTAAGGCAAATATTCTCAAGCCCGTAATCAAAAACTCTCTTAAGATCACAATAACCACCATCCAGGCAGGAATCAACTTCATCTCTACAAAAGATAAAAATGATGCTAAAACTAAAATCTTATCAGCAATCGGATCCATAATAATTCCGAAGTTTGAAATCACATTGTGTCTTCTGGCCAAAAATCCATCTAGATAATCTGAAAGACATGCAAGGCAAAAAATCGATAAGGCCAAGGACTTAAAGATTAAACCCGGCAGAAAAAGAAAAAACATAAATACAAACGTAAGTCCTATACGAGTTAATGTAAGTTTATTGGCAATATTCAAACTACCTCTCCTATCAAATCATACTCTAGACTGTCTGTAATTCTGACCGACACAATATCACCGATTTTTAAATCCTTAGCCTTAACATAAACAACACCGTCCACTTCAGGTGCGTCCTGACTGGTTCTGCCTAAATAAGTATCTGGGTCATCCTTGCATTTTTCATCAATTATTACATCGCAAGTCGTATTGAGAGATTCTCTACATAAACTACTAGCAACAGATTGCTGTAAACCCATAAGTTCATCAAAACGCCTGCGTTTTACCTTTTCAGGAATCTGTTCTTTGAAATGATAGGCAGGCGTGTCTTCTTCTCGGGAATAAAGAAACACCCCCAAACGTTCAAAACGCATCTCTTCTATAAATTTCAGAAGTTCCTTGAATTGTTTATCAGTCTCACCCGGAAAACCAATAATAAAAGATGTCCTAATGGCGACATCGGGAATCTCTTTTCTAATATTTTCAATCAAATTAATGATTTGGCGCTTGGAAATTTGCCTGTTCATTCTTTTAAGGATAACATCATTAATGTGCTGTAGTGGCAAATCTATATACTTACAAATAGCCTTCTCTCCCGCTACAACTCTAATAAGTTCATCTGTTATGTGAGATGGATGTAAATAGAGAAGTCGAATCCATTTTATATACTTTAGTTTTTTGCAAATATTCGCTAATAAGCGATCAAGCGCATATTCTTTATAAAGATCAAGTCCGTATTGACTTATATCTTGGCCTATGATATCTATCTCTTTTTTTCCATTTATATCAATGGATTGGATTTCTTCTAGAATTGATTCTATAGAACGGCTGGCAAATTTCCCCTTTAGCTTGGGGATAATACAAAAACTACATTTATTTAAACAGCCTTCGGTAATCTTAACATAACTATAGTGCTTGGGTGTAAGTCTTAAGATTGGTGTATTTTTTTCTGACAGCTTCTGGGGACCGATGAAGGCATCTATTTCTGGCAAGGAGTGGATCAGTTGAGATTTATAACGACTCGGAAGGCAACCGGAAACTATAATCTTACGTAATCTGCCTTGTTTTTTAAGCTCGACTAAATCTAGGATCTTGTCAATTGATTCTTCTACTGCTTCTTTTAAAAATGCGCAAGTATTAATAATTGCTATTTCAGCTTGATTTATATCAACTATTTGAAAATTTTTTAAATAAAGGCGGCTTGTGATACCTTCCGAATCTACAATATTTCGCGGGCAACCTAAACTTAAGATTCCAACCTTTGTCTTTGTACTCATCTAGCAATTTTTATGCCTTCCTTTGTTATTGTTGCATAACGCGATTTGGAGCTACGCCTGCCAAATTGCTCTAAGAGCTCTCCATTCAACTCCAGGTCTACGCCAGCCGGATTACCCAGCTTTAGCTCAATCTTCTCTTTTGCCTGCCAGCTCTCAACTTCGCCTTTCTTAAGAGTAGTCTGGAAGATTAACTTACCATCAACCCTAACTCGCATCCAGCAATCTTTTTTAGCACGCACAGATAGCCTTAAAGAATCTTTAAACTTAACTATGCTCTGCTTAGTAAGCTTGCTATCTTTAACTATTTTCTCCTTTAGCCCTACAGACTTAATCGGAGCTTTTTTAATTCTTGCAAAAAATAAATAATTTAATAAAACTACGCTAATTAAAATAAATAAAATAGTAATAAAAAATTTTTTCTTTCCTCTAAACAGTTTTGAAATGTCCCTTAAAATCCCTTCATCAATGAGCGTCCTTAAAGATTTACTCTCTAAAGGTTCAAGCTTGCTCTCGTCCTTTTTAAGTTTTTCTCGCAAGAGGTGTTTCTCAGGCTCTAATTGCATATATTCACAATATTTACTGATGACCTCTTCAGCATCCAAGCCTAAAAATCTAGCATAAATCTTTATGAAGCTTTTCATGTAAACAGGATTTAAGGCCTCGAAATTATCTTCTTCAATCGCTGAAATAATATTGTGATTGACCTTGGTCTTTTTGCAAACCTGACCAATAGAGAGGCCTTTCCCCCTACGGGCATCCTTAAATATCTTGCCTAGAGCATCAATCATACTTTTCCTCTTTTGTATCAGATTTTTCTAACCAGGATTCTCTATCCACAAGTATCTCTCTGGGTTTGCTGCCTTGGAAAGACCCTATAATGCCCTCTTCTTCCATAGAATCAATTAAACGTGCTGCCCGCGTATAACCTAAACGCATTCGTCTCTGAAGTATTGAGACAGAGGCCTGGTTGCTTTCTATAACCATCCTTACAGCCTCATCAAACAGTTCATCTTTCTGGGCAAAGCGAGCCCTTGACTTATCTGTTCCTTTTAGAACCTCACTATCATAACGCGGCTCTCCTTGTCTCCTTATAAACTCTGTGACGCGCTCAATCTCACTATCTTTTATGAGACAGCCTTGAGCCCGAATCAATTTTGAATCGCCAGGTTGAAGAAAAAGCAAATCGCCTCTACCTAAAAGTTTATCCGCACCGTTTCTGTCAAGCACTGTCCTGGAATCAACCTTCGAAGCTACTTTAAAAGAAATGCGGGCAGGAAAATTAGCCTTGATAACCCCAGTAACAACATCCACTGATGGTCTTTGAGTAGCTAAAATCAAGTGTATTCCAACAGCGCGTGAGAGCTGCGCTAGACGGGTTATTGCATTTTCAATATGGTTTGCAGCAACAGACATAAGATCAGCAAGTTCATCAATAATTACTATAATAAATGGCAGCTTTTCAGAGTCTTCACGCTTATTAAAATATTCAATATTTCTCACCCCTACCTCTGCCAGAAGCTTATAGCGCCTCTCCATTTCTCCTACCAACCAGTTAAGCGCACCAGAAACCTTATTAGCAGCAGTAACAACAGGACAAAGCAGATGAGGTATGTTATTAAAATGGGCTAATTCTACCATCTTTGGATCTACTAAAATAAATTTAACTTCATCTGGGCTGAGCCGATAAAGAAAAGACATAATCAACGAGTTTACACATACGGTCTTACCACTACCTGTGGTTCCGGCAATTAAAAGATGCGGCATCTCACCTAAATCAGCAATAACTGGGCTACCCGCAATGTCCTTGCCAATCGCCATAGTTAATCTTTTATCAGCAGTATGAAAATCCTTATCTGAAACAACATCCTTGAAATAAACTAAATTAGTAGACGAATTAGGCACCTCTATTCCCACCCTTGCCTTACCAGGAATTGGTGCAACTATTCTTACGCTTTGAGCCTTCATTGTCAAGGCAATATCATCATTGAGATTGACTATCTTTTGCAATTTTATACCAGGGGCAGGCTCTAATTCATATCTAGTAATAACAGGGCCGCGTTCAATATCTGTAACACGTGCACTAATGCCAAAATCTGATAATGTATCTTCTAAAATACGTGCATTGGCAGCTAAATCATCTTTTAGCGTCCGCTCGCTAAGGGCGGGTGGATCATCCAAAAGATCAAGGGTTGGTAATTTATATTCACCCGCTGCAAAACCCTCAACCTCTGCAGGAGCAAATACTTTATTTATTTCATCTTTAGAGACCTTAGAGCGTAAAGAGGCTACGACTGTAGGTCTTGGCTTTTGTTTAATATTAATCTTTGTTTGGATTTTTTCTAATTTAGAGATTTTTTGGGAAGTGAGGACTTCGTCTGGACTGAGGGTGGTTTTCCTTAATTTAGCAACTGAAACTATTCTTTTTGAAGGGGAAACCTTTAATGCATTGATCAATCTTCGAATAAATAATCTAAGATCAAAATTTGAAAAGAATGTTTTCAGCCTCTGGCCTAGTTTTAGTAAAAACGGCAAGATTACCATCTCTTCAGCCACAATAAAAGAGATGCTAATTAAGGTTAAAAGTATTATAGTTGCTCCTGACCTACCAAAATATCTTAACAGGAAATCGGAAAAAACCAGGCCGATAAGCCCGCCGCGCAAGAATCGACTACTTGCCAATTCAGGACCAAAAATGCAAAGAAAGCTGGAGACAGAAAAGAGAAAAACAAAAAAACTCAGGATATTAATAAATCTTAGTGCGCTTGCGCTTTTCTTCTGGAATAACTCCTTTGCCCAGAGAAGAAAGAAAAGCACAAATAGATACGAGCCCCAACCAGAGAAAAACATTAAGGTTCCAGCAATCCTGGCACCAAAAATCCGGGCAAGATTATGGGCGGGTACATTAGGAGTGGAGGTGTAAAAGGCTAAATCCTCAGGCGTAAAAGAAACCAAAGAAATAAAAATTAGAAGGCTCGCGCTAAGTAAGAGAAGCGCTTTTATTTCATTTAGGCGGTCCCTATTTATCATCCTTTGCCTTTTTTAAACTCAGGTTTATCCTACCTAATTCATCAATGGCAATTACCTTGACCTTAACTTCATCATTAACCTTTAATACATCGCTGACGTTCTTAACATAGCTATCAGAGATCTCTGAAACATGGACTAGGCCTTCTTTTCCAGGAGCAATTTCACAAAAGGCACCAAAATTTGTTATCTTCACAACTTTCCCAGCGTAAACCTTACCCACTTCTACGTCCTCTACTATCATGCGAATCGTATCCAAGGCAGCTTGCAGATTCTCCTTTTTATCAGAGCCAATCAATACCCTGCCATCGTCATCAATATCAATAGTTACACCTGTAGAGTTGATTATCTTTTTTATTACCTTACCACCTGGACCAATCAAATCGCCGATCTTTTCAGTGTTAATCTGTAAAATCTTAATGCGTGGGGCATAATCCGATATTTCTTTTCGCGGTGCATCTAACGTCTGAGAGATCTTATCAAGTATCAAAGTCCTAGCCTTACGAGATTGCTCCATAGCATCCTTTATCAACGCTAAGTCTACACCGTCAATTTTAAGATCAAGCTGTAATGCTGTAATGCCATTTTTTGTCCCAGCAATCTTAAAATCCATATCCCCGAAATGATCCTCTCCGCCTGAAATATCAGTAAGGATTGCTTGCGTCTTTCCTTCTTTGACTAACCCTAAGGCAACCCCTGCAACCGGAGATTTTATTGGAACACCAGCATCCATAAGTGAAAGGGTAGCAGCACAAACCGTAGCCATACTTGAAGAACCATTTGATTCAAGTATCTCTGATACAACTCTTACGGTATAAGGAAAATCGTCTTTTTCCGGCATGACTACTGCCAATGCCTTTCTTGCCAAGGCACCATGCCCTATCTCCCTGCGACCAGGACCCCTCATTGGCTTTACCTCACCTACACTGAATGGAGGAAAACTATAATGCAGCAGGAAAGACTCATAGGTCTTGCCTTCTAAGGCCTCGATCATCTGCTCATCTGAACGCGTGCCCAATGTTGTGACTGCAAGGCTTTGAGTCTGGCCTCGAGTAAAAATACTAGAGCCATGCGTGCGCGGAAGGTTAGAGACGCGGCAAGTTATCGGACGCACTTCATCAAACTCTCTACCATCAACCCTTTTATGTTCTTTTAATATAAAATTACGTAAGCCTTGTTCCTGCATCTCTGCCACTGCATCTTTAACGCCTGAGACCTCTGGCTTTTCAGTATCAGTAGAGAGCTTTTCAACAAGTTCCTCGACTATTTCTTTCGTGCATTTTTCATATTCATCCTTATTGGCAATCAGTGCGCTTTTTTTGATTCTCTCTTTAAACGCATCATCAATCCCGGATAACAAATCTTTATATGCCTTGCTTAAGGCTAACTCTAAAGCCGGCTTCTTTACCTTTTTTATAAGCTCTTCCTGTAAATCAATAACCTTTGGAATGTGGCTAAGGGCAAATTCAATAGCGGCAAACACAGTCTCATCTGTCTCCTCTTTTGCATCTGCCTCAAGCATTATGATACCCTCTCTGGAAGCAGCAACAACAAGATTCAAAGAGCTTTTTTCTAATTCTTCATAAGTAGGATTAAGAACAAAATCTGACTCTATGAATCCAACGCGACAAGCGCCTACTGGTCCGGCAAAAGGTATCCCAGAAATAGATACTGCGCATGATGCACCAATTACACTCAAGATATCAGGATCATTAGAACCGTCGCTTGATAAGACAACAGCTACTATCTGAATTTCATTGCGAATATTTTTATCAAATAATGGCCGCAACGGCCTATCTATAAGTCGCGAAATCAATATTTCATTTTCAGAAGGTCTTCCTTCCCGTTTAAAAAAGCCTCCTGGAATCCTACCTGCGGCATAAGTCTTTTCTTGGTATTCTACGAATAGAGGAAGAAAATCTATTCCCTCCCTAGGCTGTTTTGAACAACAGACACTTACCAAGACAACAGTACCACCATAACGCACCAAGACAGAACCATTTGCCTGTTTGGCAAGTTCACCTGTTTCTAGAATCAAATCCTCTTTAGCGAATTTTACTTTAACATCTTCAGTCTGCATATTAACGATTCCTCTCTAATTATTGGTTATTTACGCAATTTCAATTTATCTATTATTTCTTCATATCTGCGTGGTGCATCCTTCTTAAGATAGTCCAATAGGCGACGACGTCTGCTTACTAGTTTCAGAAGTCCTCTTCGCGAATTATGGTCTTTTTTATGACGCTTCAAATGCTCACTCAAAAAGCTAATCCTTTCTGTAAGAATGGCAATCTGAACCTGCGAAGAACCCGTATCAGCAGAATGCAGTTTAAATTTTTCGATTAGTTTTTTCTTATTATCCTTAAGCAGCGACAACTTTACACCTCCCTTTCATATTTAGTAATATAGGATATTTAACATGCCTATTCCCTTTACTATACTATATTTTTCTATATTAGTAAAGGGAGTATACACCGCCTAAAACTCTAAGTCAAGAAAAAGAAATCACACTCAGACCTTAGCAAAATTGCAGATCTCTCTGTAAGCGCAATAATTACATGCCATATAACTAGGATTGGCATCGAATTTTCCGCTTCTTATACCAGCTGATGCAATAGCAATCTCCTCATGCGCCTTTTTAAACGCCTTCTCGTCCTTACTATCTCTGCCAACCAAGGAAGATTCCAAAAAATGTAACTCTGTTTGCTTTGGAAAGAATCCAAATAGCTCATTAAAGGCCATGGCATAAATCGCAAGCTGTAAGCTCAGTTTAGCCTTTCGGTCAGCATCTTTTTGTTTGTTTATATGAGAAGATTTGTAGTCAATTATTACTGCCTCTTGCTTAGAGATAAAATCTACTCTATCCCAGCGACCAACGATCCTATTATTATCCAGTGTAAAAGAAAAATCCTTCTCTACAAATGTAGGCGGCCTTTCAGCTGACTCCTCCTGTTTATAAAATCTCTTTAAGGCCTCATGCGCTAAGGCCTTGCGATTCTGGCGGTGCTCCTTGCTTAAGAAACCCTCATCAGAAAAAGAGGCATCAAAGGTGTCGATAAGTTCTTTTAAGGGAATCGTATTATTTTTGATCTTGAACTGTAGATATTTTGCTACTGCATCATGTAATGCCTTGCCATATACTACAGTGTGATGCGTTAAAATCGGCACATGCAAAATATGCACATACTTATATTTTAGAGGACAGGTCAAATAATCATCAATCTGATAAAAGCTTAAACGCAATATTTCTGAATCGCTCTTTTTAGGTGTCTGTTTTGTCTTTTTTCCTTGTGTCTCCTCCTTAAACCTATGGATAGATTCCAAGGCGCTGGATTTAATTTTAGCCTGAATTTGTTTTTTCTCTTTGCCTAAGGCCTCAAAGATAAAACCGCTGGGTTTGCGCAGCCTCATTCCGCCGTAATCTAAGGCGTTGGTAAATATGAGCTCGTCTTTAGCCCGTGTCATTCCAACATAGAATAACCTGCGTTCCTCCTGAATATGAAAATCACCTTCAGGTAAGACCTCTTTGATCAATTCCTCTGCCAACTCTAAAGGATTACGGCGTTTAGGCCAGGGGAAGCGCCCGTTGACTAGACCCACCATAAATACAACTTTAAACTCTAAACCCTTTGCCTTATGAACTGTCGAGATGTTAACTGCCGGTATATCAAGATCTGCCTCAACTGTAGCTGGATCATCGCCGCTGCGTATGAGCATATCCAAATATTCAATAAACGCAACTACCCTATCCTCATGGGCAACGCCTTCAAATTCCTTCACAATCTCAAAAAACCTAGCTAGATTTTCTACCTTTTCCTCATTGGCTACAGATGGATGCTTGACTAAATCTTTTAGGAATTTAGTCTGGGTCAGGAAAAGATACAGGAGTCTGCCTGTGCTGACTTCTAAGCTACAAGCAAGAAATTTCTCCAGCTCCTCAGTAAATTTTTGGATTAATTCAGCTGCCCCGGCCACCTTCTCTCTCAACTCTTCTATTTCATTAAAATGCCTTAGACACCAGAAGAGATCATAATTACGTCTGCGCGCAAAGCTATTAAGATAACCCAGCTCTATTGTAGGTATTTTATAGATCGCGCTTGCTGCCAAATAATACAAGCTTAAAGAATCAGAGATATTTGCCATAAATCTTAAAAATGAAATACAGAGTTTTACTTCTGACCGGGAATACAATCCTTGATTGCCGCTAAATCGCCAAGGTATACCTACCATATTCAAACTTGAAATAAATTCATCGGCATCATTGTTAGAACGTACAAGGATTGCGATATCATCATATGAATACTTAGCGTCTCTTACTTTTTCTTTAATAATCTTCGCAACCTGATCAGCCTCGTTAGAATGGCGGTCAAAATGCAGATATGTAACCTCCTTCTCTTTCTCTCTGCCGATGAGGCGCTTGTCAATCTTAGATTTTACTTCAAATCTGTCAGGATTATTAAATTGAATAAGCCTATAAGCAGAATCAAGAATTGCCTGCTGAGAGCGGTAATTGCGGATTAATGTTATGCGTTTGGCATCAGGATAGGTTTGGTCAAAACTCAAGATATTGCTGTAGGCAGCTCCCCGAAATCTATATATGGATTGATCATCATCAGCAACAACAGTTATATTCTTGTGTTTTTCTGCCAATAATTTAACTAACTGAAACTGGGCATAATTTGTATCCTGAAATTCATCAATAAGAATATACTTAAATTTATTCTGATAGAATTCCAAGATCTTCTTGTATTTTCGAAGCATTGCTAATGCCAAATAGAACTGATTTGCAAAATCAACCTTTCCTTCTTTATGCAAGATATTAAGGTAAGTCGCAAAACAGCCTGAGAGTTCTTTATGGAGACGATGAAATTCATGCGCTGGGTCATCCTCATTATCCTTAAGCCCTTTAGTCAACTTTTGGAGGAATTGTTTATATTCCTCGACTGATACATCTTCGTCTCGCAAACGAGAAAATACCCTCAATATATCGTTGATAAATTTAGTAGGATCACTTGCCGGCCGCAAATAATCTAGGGGAAAATCAAAAAGATGCTGCCGCACCAAAACCGCTGCCTCAGGCCGCGTCAAAACCTTAAAGTCAGGATTGAGGCCAATCTCTACAGCATTTTCACGCAAGATCTTATCTCCAAAGGCATGAAAGGTCGATATCCAAATATCCGTATAACCATAAGGGACAAGGATATCTACTCTTTCAGTCATCTCTGCTGCTGCCCGATCAGTAAAGGTTAAGGCAAGTATTTCATCTTGGCTAGCAAGGCCATTCTTTATCAAGTAAGCAATCTTACGCGTTATAACACTGGTCTTACCTGTTCCTGCACCGGCAATTATCAAAAGCGGACCCTCAATATAGACAACAGATTGCCTTTGTTCTTCGTTTAAGTCTTTTAGGATATCTCCAGACATAGTTAATTAATAACTTAAGTTTGCCCTACCTTCATGTATTTTACCTTGACAAAAAGTGATTTTCAAGTATACTGACTGTCTAAAAAGAATCTTTAAAAAGAGAGAATTACTATGAAAAAAGTATGTTCAGTCTGCGGTAAAGGCACCATGAGAGGCAATAAGATTGTAAGACGCGGTATGGCCAAGAAAAAAGGCGGCGCTGGACAAAAGATAACAGGAATAACAAAACGCGTATTCTTACCTAATCTGCAGCTTATAAATATTATCAGTAATAATAGACGTAAAAAAGCCTGTGTCTGCGTTAAATGTATAAAGGCGGGCAAAATTACAAAGGCCTAAATCCTCTCTTTTATGGCCTTTATCTCTAATTGCACAACAGGTTCTCCCCAGGTATCTATCGATACAGAATAAGCCAAGTCAATACGAGAATTCTCATTCAATAGATTGGCATACTCAGCCATCCCAAAACCAATAGCCTTAGCCGTAAAGCTTCCATCGCTTACCCAGAAACGCAAAGACCTCTTACCTATAGCAAGAGGAGCGCTTTTAAGAAAAAGATTCCTGGAACAAAATACAGGACGCGGATTCCCTATTCCAAAAGGCGCAAATTCCTCTATTCTGTCTATAAGCTGCCTATCCTGCCAGAGGGACAGATCAACCTCTGCATCTATATTTAATATTGGGACTAAATCTTCTGGTTTTAATTTTGCCTTCGCAACAGCATTAATTGATTTCCTAAATTCCTCCAAATCTTTTTCAAGAAGCTTTAATCCAGCTGCCCCGCGATGACCTCCATAGCTTTCTAATAAAGAGTCGCACTCGCTAAGGGCCTCGAATAAATGGAAATTGTTTATTGACCTACCAGAACCGCGATAGACCCCAGTCTCCAAACCTAATACAAAGGCTGGCCTGTAATATCTATTGGCAAGTTTTGAGGCAATAATTCCAACCACACCAGGATGCCAATCATCACCTCCAACTACAATTACCGAATGCTCTTTAAAATTTACTTCCCGCTCTACCTTGGTCAATGCCTCTTTCAGAATTTTATCTTCAATTCGCTGTCTCTTCCTGTTTGCTTCATTGAGGCCTTTGGCAAGAAGCATTGCTTCAGCTTCGTCAGAACAAGTCAGGAGTTTTAAAGACTTTTGCGCTGAATCAATCCTTCCTGAGGCATTAAGTCGCGGCCCCAATGTAAATCCTATTAGTCCTGCGGTTATCTTCCTGTCTTTAATACCTGCAACTTCTTTTAATGCACGAATACCGACTCTTTTTGTTTGTGAGATTCGCTTTAAGCCTTCCTTTACAAAAATACGATTTTCTCCAATAAGAGGAACTACATCACAAATTGTTCCTAAGGCAACGAAGTCTAAATCCTCCTCTAGATTAGAATCAAAAAGCGCCTGAACCAGCTTAAAAACCAGTCCAACAGCAGCCAGACTCGAAAGATTAGCCTCATTTTTATTAACCTTCGGATTTATTATGGCAACTGCCTTTGGTAATTTTTTCGATTTAGGCTGATGGTGATCAATGATTATTGAATCAATTTTGTAACTATTGAGTTTCTCGATTTCTTCAAAGCTGCCTATACCACAATCAACGCTTATGAAAAGCCTTGCCTTTAATGCCTTGGCCTCATTAACAGCCTTCATATTGAGACCATAACCTTCTTCCATACGGTGCGGTAAATAAACAACAGTCTCAATACCTAACTTTTTAAGACTAGATTCTAAAAGTGCACAGGCAGAAATCCCATCAACGTCATAATCTCCGAATATAAATACCTTTTCTGCTTTTTCCTTAGCAATCTTGATCCTCTCTAGCGCCTTATCTACACCCTTGATCTTGTGCGGGTCAGATAGTTGAGAAATCTGGCTTGCGAGAAAAATTTCAGCCTCATCTTTATCCTTAATATTACGATTTATAAGAAGGGTTGCAATTAAAGGATGCAAATTTATCTCATTTGAAAAATAAGATAATAATTGTTTATCAACTTCTCGAATGCACCACTTCATCTGCTACATCCTTTCAGGGCTTTTAATCGCAAGGCAGGCTAGGCCATTTGAAATAACAATACCTGCTGCTTTAGCTAACGCCATGCGCGCATTTGCTAAGGGGAGATTGTCTTCAAGCAATATCTTATGCCGGTCATAAAACTTGTGGAATTCACCAGCCAATTCTATAAGATATTGGCATACAGGATAAGGATCAAGAATCTTATAAGCCGTGAATAAAGAAAATGGGAATCTAAAAATCAGGCGAAGAAGTATAGCCTCCTCTTCTTCCTTCAATAAATTCAAATCAACCTTTGAAAACGGTAATTCTTTTATTTTTTTATCCTTTGCTTGCTTAAAAACACCAAAAATCCTTGCGTAAGCATATTGGATATAATATACAGGATTTTCTTTACTTTGACTCTTTGCTAATTCCAAATCAAAATCAAGATGACTGTCTGTGCGCCGAGTCAGGAAGAAGAACTTTGCAACATCCGCACCGACCTCATCCATGACTTCACGCAATGTAATATATTGAGCCTTTCGCGTGGACATTGCCAGAGGCTTACCGCCTCTAAAGATACGTGCTAACTGAACTATGATAATTGACAGACGCTCTCTATCGATTCCCAATGCCTCTACAGCTGCCTTTAGGCGGGAAATATAACCATGGTGATCAGGCCCCCAGATATTTATTACGCGTGAAAATTTGCGCTTGAATTTATCCTGATGATAGGCAATGTCCGGGGTAATGTAGGTTGCGCTAGCATCGCTTTTAATTAATACTCTATCCTTATCGTCGCCAAAACGAGTTGAAGCAAACCAAACAGCAGCATCCTTTTCATAGGAGTAACCTTTATCTTTAAGTAGTTTTAACACCTTGTCGATATTACCTGATTTTCTTAAAGACTTTTGAGAATACCAGACGTCAAACTTTACTCCGAAATCATCCAAATCTTTTTTGATAGTATCAAAAATAAACTTTAAGCCAAAATCAGCGCATTCATCAATATTATACTTAGCTTGCTTTTTCCTTTTTAAGATTTCTCTTGCGATGTCCCTGATATACTCTCCTTCATAACCGCCTTCAGGAAACCTATAAGCCTCATTTCTTAATTCCTGGATTCGAGCCAAGATAGACGCACCCAGGAGATTGATCTGATTGCCTTCATCGTTTAGATAATATTCCTTGGTTGTTTTGAAGTTAAATGCCTCTAATATCCTGCTTAATGATTCGCCTACTGCAGCCTGCCTTCCATGCGCAACGCTTAAAGGTCCTGTGGGATTTGCGCTGACAAATTCAATCTGCACCTTAGCGCCCTTACCTATATCCTGATGATTCAATAAGCCCTTGCGATTTTTAAGGATACCTTCCAGGAATTTATGATAAGTGCCTTGTTTCAAGAAAAAATTTATATAGCCGGGTTTTTCTATTCGGACGCTACTTAAGATTGATTTTTCATCAATCTTTTCCGAAATAACTTCGCGAATAGAATTAGCAATATCAAGAGGAGGCCTCTTAAGTTTACGAGCAAGCTTCATCGCCAGATTGCTGGAAAAATCACCGTGCGCCTTGGCCTTAGGAAGCTCTAGCTCTATATCCTCAAGATTAAAATCTGATAGTTTACCAAGGGCTTGTTCAAGTGATGTTTTTAATAGGCGGGCAACCTCTTTCTTAGTCTTCATTCTAACTATTTAAAAATTAATACGTTCAGCATCAGCCCAGAGACGTTCCAGGCTGTAAAATTCGCGTAGCTCTCTATAAAATATATGCACTACTACATCAAAAAAGTCTAAAACCACCCAAGAAGACTCACGGTCGTCCTGTCGCTTATAGACTTTAATTTTTTTCTTAAACAATTCCTCCTGGAGTGCATCTGCAAGTGCCTTTACCTGCCGATGAGAATCTCCGCTTAAGATTACAAAAAAATCGCAGAAGTCAGCGACATTCTTCATTCCCAAGACAACTGAGTCTTCGCACTTTTCCTCCTGCGCCAGGTGTACAATTAATTTTGCTTTCTCTAGAGCTTCTATTTTAATAACCTCTCTTTCAACGACTTTACCTGTTCATCTTTAAAAGGCCCTATGCCGGATAAATTAATCTTCTCCAAATTGAAAATCTCTCCTGCTACCCTCTTAATATCTTGAGTATTTATTTTACTCACCATATCTTTTATTTGATCTAATGTATCTACTTTATTTAAAGAAATAGTAGCCTCACCCATAAAAAGCATATGATCAGCAACATCCTCCAAGGCAATAGTGAGTTGACCAAGTAAAAAATCCTTAGCCCTTTTTAATTCTGCTACGTTTAAGCTCTTCTTGATTTTTTCAAGTTCTTCTATTATTACATCAACCGCCTCTGCTACCTTTGAATTATCTACACCAGCATGTACGATAAACGCACCTGAATCAGAAAATCGCTTTGCTGTTGTGCCTATAGAATAGGCAAGGCCTCTTTTTTCACGTACCTCCTGAAACAAACGGCTGCTCATGTTAGCGCCCATAATAACATGTAATAGATCTATTGCATGACGATCAGGATGGCTACGGCTGTAAGAACGAAAACCTATAGCTAAATGCGACTGTTCTATTTGCTTGCTAACGAATTTTACCTGAGGTGATGTCTTTTGCTTCCCTGAGGCTAGTGGCTTAATATGATCGGCTTTATCTTTAGCGATAAATATTGTCTCTATCTTCTTGATCAGCTCCTCAATCTTAAAGGCGCCACATACAGAAATAACAATATTAGAAGGTTTGTAAAACTTCCTCTGAAAATCATCAAGTGCACACCTGTCAATTGATGCCACACTTTCAAGTGTGCCTGCTAAATTTTGCCCTAAGGGATGGCTGGGAAAGATAAGAGAATCTAATATCTCCAAAACATGATACTGCGGCAGGTCTTTATACATCTTGATCTCTTCTATGATAACAGTGCGTTCCTTGTTGATCTCAAGATCCTCCAAACGTGGATATAAGACCATATCCGAGAGAATTTCCAAGGCCTGATAAAGATTCTCCTTTAATACCTTAACTAAATAACAGGTGTATTCTTCAGAGGTAAAACCATTTAAGGAGCCGCCCTTACCCTCGATCGTCTCCTTAATACTACGGCAGGTATACTTCTTGGAACCTTTAAATAAAATATGTTCCAGATAGTGCGATATACCTTTATTGAGATCTTGCTCGAACCTGCCACCAACACCAATCCAGATACCTAAAGAAACTGCCTCTCTATCACTTAGATTCTTGACAATAATACGCAGACCGTTAGGCAATCTAACCTTCTTATACATCTAGCCTCCCTAAGAACCCCTCCACTTTATCCAAGATCTGTTTATCTCTAGAATATCGAGAAATTACATCTACTATTGCACTTCCTACAATAACGCCATCAGCGATTTCCTTAATCATTCTAACCTGCTCTCTGGTTCTAATGCCAAAACCAACGCAGATCGGTTTCTTAGTCAACTTTTTTATCTTTTTAATCTGCTTATTTAGCTCATATCCAATCTCTGTCTTTTTTCCAGTAACGCCTGTCCTTGATATATAATAGATAAAACCAGTGGAATTTGAAACAGCACTTCTAATTCGCTTTGTGCTGCTTGTAGGGGCAACAAAAAATATTGTAGCTAAATTAAACCTTCGGCAACACTTTATTAGATTTCTTGCTTCCTCTGGCGGCAAATCAGGCACGATTAATCCATCTATGCCCGAGGCACTAGCAAGCCTTGTGAATCTTTCTTCGCCCACATTTAATATCAGATTATAATAGATCATCAAGATCAATGGTATTTGCGTTCTTTTCCTGAGTTTCTTGGAAAGTGCAAATACATTTTCAATGTTTATACCTTTTTTCAATGTGCGTGTGTCAGCTGCCTGAATAGTAGGCCCGTCTGCCAAGGGATCGCTAAATGGAACTCCTAATTCTATTAAATCAACTCCACATTTTTCCAATGACAAAACTATTTTTTCAGTCATGCCAATAGATGGATCGCCGGCCATAATATAGGCGATCAATGCCTTATGTTTATGTTTCTTCAATGCCTTAAATTTTGATTGAATTCTATTTTTCATATCTTCATTAATTCTGAGACCGTGGTAACGTCTTTATCGCCGCGTCCGGATAGACAAAGAATAACGAGTGAATTCTTCTTAACTCTCCTAGCTAATCTCTTCAAATAATAGATGGCGTGTGCTGGCTCAAGCGCCGGGATAATACCTTCAAGCTGCGAAAGCAACTGGAATCCCTCCAAGGCTGCCCTATCATCCACTGCAACATATCTTGCCCTGTTTATGCGTTGATAATAGGCATGTTCTGGTCCAACCCCAGGATAATCCAGGCCTGCGGCAACTGAATGTGCAATTTTTATCTGGCCGTATTTGTCTTGTAAGACCTTACTTTTAGAGCCATGTAAAACCCCTACCCTTCCACTCAATAAACTGGCAGCATGTTTTCCACTACCTAGACTCCTACCAGCAGCTTCTACTCCGATAAACTTAACTCCTCTATCCTTAAAAAACGGATGAAACAATCCTATTGAATTGCTACCGCCGCCAACACAAGCCACTAAATAATCAGGCAGTCTTTTTTCTAATCTTAATATCTCCTGTCTTGCCTCTTTTCCGATTACACTCTGGAAATCCCGCACTAACAGCGGAAAAGGATGCGGTCCAACAACTGAACCAATAATATAATGTGTGGTATTAACGTTTGCGACCCAATCTCGAATTGCTTCTGAAGTAGCGTCTTTTAATGTTTTTGAACCACTTGATACTGGCCTAACGCGCGCTCCTAGTATCTTCATGCGAAAGACGTTCAATCTTTGACGTATGATATCCTCTTCACCCATATAAACATCACAATCAAAACCAAACATCGCTGCCACGGTTGCCGTAGCCACACCATGCTGACCTGCACCAGTCTCGGCAATAATCCTTGTCTTTTTCATGCGGCGTGCCAGGAGGATCTGACCTAAGGTATTGTTAATCTTGTGCGCTCCTGTATGGACTAAATCCTCTCTCTTAAGATATACCTTCATTTTGCCCAGATAACGGCTGAGATTCTCAGCTAAATAAAGCGGAGACGGCCTTCCCGCGAAATTCTTTAGATAATAGTTAAGCTGGTTTTGAAACTTTTTATCTTTTTTAGCTGATAAATACTCACTTTCCAATTCATCCAAGGCATACATCAATGTCTCGGGAGCGAATTGACCGCCGAATTGCCCAAAATAACCTTTTTTTAGCAATTTCTTTTTCGATTTTGAAGATTTCATATCTTGTCCTTGATTTAAGTCAATTAATAAATTTTACTGGCGTTTGCAAAAATCCTCTAGAGTTCTTTTAATACCCTGCTCTAGCTTTACACGCGGCTTCCAACCTAGCTTTCGCTTTGCCAGGCTGATATCCGGACAGCGCAGTTTAGGATCATCTTTAGGTAAGGCCTTAAAAACGATTCTGCTCTTTGAGTTGCTTAATTTAATAATTATATGCGCCAATTGCAATATCGTTATCTCATGCTGATTGCCGATATTAACTGGTAAACTATAATTTGAAAATAACAATTTTATTAAACCATCAATCAAATCATCAACGTAGCAGAAGGAACGTGTCTGCGTACCTTTTCCGTAGACGGTTATGGGTTTATTGACTAAGGCCTGCGTAATAAAATTTGGCATTGCCCGACCATCATCCTGTCGCATCCTAGGCCCAAAGGTATTAAAGATTCGTACAATACGCACATCCATCTTATGCTGTCTTTTATAGGCCAAGGTTATACTTTCTGCAAATCGCTTGCTTTCATCATAGACGCCGCGCGGACCTACGCTATTTACATTTCCCCAATAGGTTTCCTTCTGAGGATGCTCTAGGGGATCACCATAAATTTCAGAGGTTGATGCCAATAAAAACCTTGCCTTTTTAAGCCTTGCTAATCCTAATGCATTGTGCGTTCCTAAAGAGCCAACCTTAAGGGTCTGAATGGGAAATTTCAGATAATCATCCGGACTTGCGGGAGAGGCAAGATGCAAAACATAATCAACATTTTCTCTGACTTTTATATATTTTGATACGTCATGCTTGAGGAATCTAAATAATTTAGATCGCCTCAGATGCCTAATATTATCTAGCTTACCTGTTATAAGATTATCAATACAGATAACCTTAATGCCTTTTTCAATTAATCGCGTACATAAATGCGAACCCAAGAATCCAGCCCCACCTGTAACTACTGCTACTTTTTTTCTTGAAACCATTTAATTGCCCTCTTTAATCCATCATTAAACTCGACTCCTACCTTAAAGCGCAATAACCTCTGAGCCTGACTTATGTCTGCGCAGGTGCGGGCAACATCACCCGCACGGAGTTCAGTAAATATAGGATTTACCTTTGAATTTAAAATCGTCTTAATTTGCGAAAAGAGTGTATTTACGCTTTGGGTCTTTCCGCAGGCTATATTAAAAACGCAGCCTGAAACACCTTTTCTTTTCATCGCCAGGATATTAGCCTCAACAACATTATCAATGTATGTGAAATCTCGAGACTGTTTTCCTGTGCCATGGATTGGCGGTCTCTCAGCCTTTAGGAGACAGGCAATAAATTTAGGCACAACTACTGCATATTGTGATTCCAATGACTGCCTCGGTCCAAATACATTAAAATAGCGCAAACTTACTGTCTGTAAAGAATAGATCTTAGAAAAAACGCGACAATAATATTCACCCGCTAATTTTGTGGCCGCATAAGGAGAAATCAATAAAGGCAGATCAGTCTCTTTCTGTTTGGGCTTGGAGGATTCTCCGTAGACAGAACTTGAGGAGGCAAAGACAAAACGCTTAACGCCTGCCTCAGCTGAGCGCTTAAGAAGATTAAGTGTTGCTGTCACATTAACCTCATTATAACGAAGTGGATATTTAACTGACTTTGGCACAGAACGTAAGGCTGCCTGATGCAACACATAATCCGTTCGCTTCAAGAGTCTTTTAATAAGTTTATCGTTTCTGATATCTCCTTTTATGAGCTTGATCTTATTAATCGAGGACTTGAGATTTTCAATTCGGCCGGAAGAAAAATCGTCAATAACAACAACCTCATAATTCTCAAAGACAAGCCTATCAACAATATGTGAACCAATAAATCCTGCACCACCTGTAACTAAGACCTTTTTCATAATGTTATTATCCTCTCTCCTTTTTTGCCATTAAATACATTTCGTGTATCAAAAATTAGTTGGGCGTTTTTTCTAATCAGTCCATAATCAATGGATCTATGTGGCGTAACTATAACTACGCAATCCTTATTTTTAATGGAAGACTTATTAAGACTCATAGAACGTAGTGATGTATTATCGATTCTTATACTTTTGACCATAGGATCATGGAAAGAAACCTTGGCCTTTTTCTCCCTAAGCTGTCTGATTATCTCAATTGCCGGCGACTCACGTATATCAGAAACACCTGGTTTATAAGAAACACCTATAATTAAAATCTTTGAGTCTTTAAGTGATTTTGAATATACGTTTAGCCCTTGAGTAATCCTATCCACAACATAAGCTGGCATTGAAGAGTTTATTTCATCTGCCAACTGTATGAAGCGAGACTCAAAACCATGCAACCTTGCTTTCCAAGATAAGTATAAAGGATCTATTGGAAGACAGTGTCCACCCAGGCCCGGTCCAGGCTTGAAAGTCATAAAACCAAACGGCTTAGTGCCAGCTGCCCGGATAACCTCCCAGACATCAACATTAAGGCGACTTGCCATTAGACATATTTCATTAATTAAGGCAATATTCACTGCCCGAAATGTATTCTCAAGTAATTTTACCATCTCCGCAACCTTTGCACTTGAAACCGGAACAACAACACCAATAACCTGTGAATACAACTGCTTGATCATTTTTGTACAGACGGTAGTGACGCCACCAATAACCTTGGGTATATTTGTGGTGGAAAATAACTTATTCGCCGGATCTACCCTCTCAGGAGAAAAACCAAGATAGAAATCCCTGCCGACTTTAAATCCTTTCTTTTCTAAAATAGGTAGAACTATTTCTTCAGTAGTACCAGGGAAGGTTGTGCTTTCTAAAACAATTATCTGCTTACGATGCAGGAAATTAGCTATTTTTTCTGTGGCATCGATAATGAAAGAAATGTCCGGTTCTCTAGTTTTGCTTAAAGGTGTCGGCACGCAAATAATTACTCCATCCTGATTTTTTAACTGTGTAAAATCTGTCGTGGCCTTAAATCTACCCCTATTAACAATTTCAATTATGTCTCTTGAAGACACATCCTGAATATAAGATTTTTTTGAACAAAGTTGAGTAATTTTCTTATTGTCCACATCAATGCCTAGGACTGAGTAACCGCGTTTAGCAAATTCTACTGCCAGAGGCAAACCCACATAACCTAGACCAATAACAGCAAGCTTGAATCGCTTACTAGTTATCTTCTTTATTAAATCTGATTTCATTGTTTTACCTCGCATAGATGCTCTAATTCTTAAGGCGGACTCACCCTGACTTCTTCAACGCCCAACCCCAATATAACGAAAACCGGATCTTTCTAATAGACCTTTATCGAAAATATTCCTTCCATCAATAATCAGAGGATGTTTCATGAGTTTTTTCAATCGCTTGATATCCAAACTTTTGAATTCTGGCCAGTCAGTGATGATAACCAGACAATCTGCCTTGGAGGCTGCATCATATGGATTACGACAGAAGCTTACTCCTTTAACTTCTTTTTTGAACTTAAACATTGCCTTTGGATCATAGGCCTTTATCTTTGCACCTTCGGCCTGAAGTTTGCGAATAATATAGAGCGCCGGCGTAAACCTTATATCGTCTGTACCGGGCTTAAAAGAAAGACCTAAGATGCAGATAGTTTTGCTCTTAATATTCCACAATGCAGATTCTACCTTTTTGATGAAAAATTCTCTCTGTTCTTTATTAATGGCCCTGACCTCTTTTAAAAGCCGGAAATCATAGCCGCAACTTGTCGCTATGCTTATGAACGCATCTAAATCCTTAGGGAAACAAAATCCCCCATAACCCACACCTGCCTCTAGGAAATTGGCACCGATTCTTTTATCGAGCCCCATGCCTTCGGCAACCTTTCCTATATCCGCCCCGGTAAGTTCACAGATTCGAGATATTGCATTAATAAAAGATATCTTTGCCGCCAAAAAAGAATTACAAGCATGTTTAATCAATTCTGCTGACTTTATATCTGTAACTAAAATTGGTGCGTGTAGTGGCCTGTACAAACCTTTCAGGATTTTGAGTGCACGCTTTGATTCAACGCCGATAACAATCCTATCCGGATGCAGAAAATCAGATAAGGCCTGGCCTTCTCTCAAGAATTCAGGGTTTGAAGCAACGTCAAATTTTACGTTCTTACGATGATTTAATCTAATAGTGTGCTCCACCCACATTCCGGTTTTTACAGGCACGGTCGACTTCTCTACGATAAGTCTATAGGAACGCATTGCCCTTGCGATTTGGATAGCAACGTTTTCAATCGCTGTCAAATCAGCTTCGCCATTTTCTTTAGGCGGCGTGCTCACAGCAATAAAGATGCACTCGGATTTTTTTACTGCATCTGGAATACTTGTAGTAAACTTAAGTCTGCCTTCTTTTTTATTACGCTGAATCATTTCCTTTAATCCTGGCTCAAAGATAGGTATAATGCCTTTTTTTAATTTTGCTATTTTAGCTCTATCCTTATCCACACAGATAACCTGATTACCCAAATGGGCGAAACAGGCACCTGTTACCAACCCAACATAACCACTACCGATGACTGCTATATTCATAATTACCCCTTAATAACTTTGTGAGCCTGCCTTGGGCTCATGATAACTAGTATCAAACTCAAAACCAAGCTCTGGAAATGCCTTAATCTTAAACCCGAACCAAATAGATTCACCTTTTTCTCTATCCACACTATAGATAACATCCATCAGCCAACAGTGCAAATCCCGGCTTATCGTATACTGCTGTTCACTAAGCCCGCCACCCGTAAAATCAAGACGTTCATAAACTCTAAACTTCCACTTTGGATTAACGCGATAAGCAACATCAAAAGTAAATTGGTTGTCTTCATCCCTTTGATAACGATGGCCAACGCCTAAAGAGAATTTATCGCCTTTGTCAATATAAAAGTCAGTGCCATTAGTTATTACCTGACCTCTTTTCCTGTCGTAATCTGTGTCAATGTCAAAACGCAGACCTTCTAGGGGCCTAAGTTCCAGATAAGAGCTTAGCGTATCGGAAAAATACCCCCCCAAGCCTTTATCTTCGAAGAAATAAGAAGAGCTTAAAATATGGCTTATTAAATCAATGCTTGTGCTGCCTCGTTTAGTCTGTAATTTATTCTCTAGGGCAATAGCAGCTGAATTTTGCTTACTAATGGAATCAATGCTATCAAAGTTGTGTAAGTGAGAATTACTAACTGTAGGCTGATGGATATAAGAATATTCTACAATGGGGTTAATAATATGGCGCAGCCCATTAATCTCAGCGCCCAAAAATTCTCCCTTTACATCAAAGACCTTGAAAAAACGAGTTGAAATATCAACACCGCTATAGAAGATACCCCGTAATACATCTTTGTTCTCATTTGAATCTTCCGAATAATATGTACTGCGGCTTCCTGCATAAGGAGAGACATACAAAAAGCCTAACTTAGTCGGATAGGTAAAGTTATTAAAGGTGTCGAGTCTATTTACGATATCATCAAAAGCAGCGCCTCCCGGCTCCTCTTTTCTAAGGTTAGAAAATTTATTATCGCTTTTAAAATATAACCTGCTTTCTCCTAATTTGAAATTAACCGTCTCTAAACTTACCTCGGGCAATTTTTCTATAGTAGTCGCGAAATCGTTAATGTGTTTTTCCATCAAAAAATTTAATGAGTAGAGGTCTTGCGCTTCGGTAAACTGCATATACGTAGCAGGATCTGAAACTATCTCATGTTCGCGTTCAAAATAGTCCTTCAAGAATTCTGCGTCTTTAAGCTTATTGTACTGCCACAAAACAGTTCTTCTGGGATCTATCTGCCATTTATGTCTGTATTCAACGCGGAAGCGTTCTTTTTCTTCTGTGTCCCTTGGTTCATTGTAGAGATGCCTTGTCTGTATATTCCTCTCGTGCATATAATAGGTACGCAATAGCCCCTCTCCGAATCCTTCTGATTCATAGTGAAGATCTACTCCGCTTGCAGAGTCCTTTCTTTCTCTATAATCAAGATGTAGCCTTCCGCTGGCATATTTAGTAAGATAAAATCGCCAAGCAGTCAACAAATAAAGACCCCATTCTTTATCCTTACCAGGTATAACCGTTACCCGCGGCCTTCTATCATTCAATACTTGAACATACCTAGGCAATGTAATAATCGGCCAATTGCCAATAAACAAAGAGGCATCCTCAGCTATTATCCTGTCCTCTGGAAAAATCAGTAATCGCTTTGAAACGACTCGCCAATGAGGATGATCTAAATCGCAAGTCGTTATATAGCTGCGGCGCATAATCAATTGCCTGTCACTTATTTTTTTCGAAAATGGGCCCTTAGAATAAAAAGGCGGAGATTCTATGTTTGCATTTATAATTGTCCCGGTATTTTTCTCAAAATTATAAACTATTTTGTCTCCTTCTAAGATTCCTTTTTCATATTCTAATCTTACATTTCCTTGGGCAATCACATCGTTCTTCTCTAAATAAACAACAACCTTATCGGCAACTAAATTTGTGCCTTTATAATTAATAACAACATTGCCCTCTGCTATAATCTTTTTCTCATCATTAAAAAACTCTACGTGCTCCCCATCAACTACTATGGGAATTTTCGCTTCCTGGGAAAAACTGTAGGAAGGAAGAATTATGAATAAAAAAAATAAAATAAAAAATGTATATCTTTGCATAAAAATGCTGCTAACTTCCAGCTAATTCTGTTTCTACAAGAACGCTCGCTCCAATAGAGCCAGCGTTTACTCCTAAGCTCGCCCTTACAATCTTTACTACTTCGCTATGAGGCCGCATCGCCCTTTCTTTAACCGTCTGGCGCACTTTGCTAAAAAGAATATCTCCTGCATTAGCCAAGCCACCGCCGATAACAATAAGCTCAGGGTTGAAAACATTTATTAAACCGCTCAGAGCTATACCCAACTTTTGCGCCATATCCTTCCAGATAAGAAGCGCTTTCCTGTTTCCGCCTCTTGCTAGCTTAGATAATTGCTCAAGGCTTATTGACTTTCCAAATATCCGCCTTGCCTGGGCTAAGATTATCTTATTTCCGATAAAACGCTCAAGGCAACCTCTGCCGCCACAATTACAGACAGGCCCTTTTAGACTAATGGGAATATGGCCAATCTCTCCGGCAACAGATGCACTTCCACGAAAAACTGAACTGTTTGTAATTAGGGCCCCACCCACACCTGTACCCAAGGTAAGACATATACAATTTCGCGCATTTTTAGCTGCGCCAAATTTAAGTTCTGCTAAGGCCATTAGATTGACATCATTATCTACGAAAACAGGGAATTTTAATCTGGCCTCTAACATCTTCTTCAAAGCCACATTCTTCCAGCCGGGAATATTAGGAAAATAATAAACCAAGCCTCTTTGTTTATCTACAGGACCAGGAACGCCTATGCCTATGCCTAAAATATCAGAATACTTAAGGCGAGAGTTGGCGATAATATCCTTGATTGCCTCAACTAGCTTATTGAATAGCAGTCTCTTGGTGGGGAAATTTTTGGTTGAAAATTTGCAAAGGCGGATAATCTGTTTCGATCGTCTTCGCAAAAGCGCCAATTTTACATTAGTGCCACCCAGATCAATAGTTATGATATATTTTGTAGAAGCCATTTAGAAATTAATTGTAACTTAAAAACTGCTTAATTGCAACCATTTTAGAGTCAGTTCACTTAAAAATGCCATAAACACAGACGCGATTCCGGCCTGTCTGCTTTGCACGATACAACGACCAATCTGAACGATCAATAAGTTCCTCAGCCACTCTACCATCTTCAGGAAACGTAGCCACACCCAGACTTACGGTAACTCTAATTGCCTCATCATAGGCCTTAATTGTTATAGCTTCTATAGCAGAGCGAATTCGTTCAGCGCTAAATTTAGCGCCTTCCTTATCTGTCTCTGGCAGGATTATTGCAAATTCCTCACCGCCAAATCTTCCCACAAAATCAACCTGGCGGATATTCTTCTTAATCTCATCAGCAATGTTAACCAAGACTATATCACCTACGAGATGACCGAATTTGTCATTACATTTCTTAAAATTGTCTACGTCTAACATCAAGAACGAAAGCTTAAGTGAGAATTTCAAACAACGTCTATACTCTTCCATAAATCTTTCCATTAGATATCTTCTACTCAATGTCTGCGTCAGGCCGTCCGTTATAGCAAGCTCTTGTAACCTACGGTATAATCCTATCCTTTTAAGAACGAGGGCGAACTGACCAGCGACAATGTGCAAATGTTCAATTGATAAATCTTTTATGTTCAAATTCTTTATAGCCAAATATGAGGTAATCTTGCCTTCGACTAAAAGAGGCAAATGATAATATATTGATTCATCTGGCTTTTCTTCCTTCTTAGCTTTTACTAAAAAACAATCATCAAAATCTATGAATTGTTTAAGTTTAATCTTTAAAAGCGTAAGGGCCTCATCCTCTTCTAGAGTCTGAGATACATCTCTGGTAGTTTCATAAAGGAGGGTTATACCTGTAACCTGGGCATTTAACTTTTCTAAATCTTGGCTTAAGGTCTTAAGCTGCCGCTTGTAATCGGCATGCTTTTCTTTATAGAATTTATGCCTTGATAGATTCTTCAGATTCCTTTCTCGCATAGACTGCAGGCCAATATATAGTAGAATTGCCGATAGACTATAACTAAGAATTATATAGATTACTTCTCTAGAAAACATACCTTATCGCGTCCTGTCTTTTTGGCCTCATATAATAATGCATCGACCTTTCTCATCAAATCCTGTAATTCATAACCGTCCTTTGGACAGCTTACAACACCCAAGGATACTGAAATCCCTATCTTCTGCCTTCTTAAGGTTATCCTTTTGGACTTAATTTTACGTCTTAAATCTTCCGCTACCCGAATTGCCTCCTTCTTTTCAGCGCCGACCAAGAGCATAACAAACTCTTCCCCTCCGAATCTACAGACAATGTTGCCTACGCTGCCTGCAATATCGACTAGCATCTTACTTACTATCTTTAAAATAATGTCGCCGGCAATATGTCCAAATTTGTCATTAAAATCCTTAAATCTATCAATGTCAAGCATCAGCAATGAAAGCGGGATCTTTTTACTACTTGCTCGATGTAATTCTTCCTCCAGGCGTTCCATAAAATATCCCTTTAGATACAAAGAGGTAAGTCCATCGCGGATGGCAAAATCTAGAGTGCGCTTATACAAAAAAGCATTGTCAATAGCAGCAGCAGCTAAATCGGATAGTGTTGACAAAAGCCTTAAATCTTCCTGGTTAAACTCAGTAATATTGCGAGAGTCAACCCTTAGAACACCGATCAGTTTATTATATGTAATTAAAGGAGCGGCAACTAGGGAATGAACATTGCGTAACTCTTCTTTATCTATTTTTTCGACATCAAAGCGAAAATCCTTATTCACGTCTTCGACTATAAGCGGCTGCATCTTCTTTAAGACCCAGTGATCAAATATGTCTCCTTTTTTAGATTTAATTGCGAGGTGCTCTTTAGATTTACTTAAAAAACAATTTAACTCATATGTCTCTGGATTTACTAAATAAAGAATACAGGATGAAAACTCTGGAATAATCCGCATTGTTTCTTCAAGGACAATATTTGCAGTCTCATCTAAAGACACTACTGTAGTTAATCTATTGGTGTAGTCCTTTAACTGAGAATACCGCTTCAATCTTGTTGTAAAAGAGGTTACCAACTTCTTTCGATTGCTTATGCTATCTTGTAGTGTATTAATCTCTTCAACAATGCTATCGCAGCTTAGATGGCAAGTACGTTCTTTTCTGTCAGTGCTTATTTTGGAAATTAAAATGCTAATAACCAAAAAAAGATAAGGATAGGTAAATATTAGACGGAGACGAAACCCTCCTGTCTCCAGAGAATAAACTAGTGGTAGGAAGAGAAAGATAAGCAGGAAAAACAGGGATAATCCTAGACTACTAAATAATGATCGCTTCAGTATTCTTATCAAAGAAATGTACCTTGCTCATATCAAAAACCAAATCCATGTCTTCATTTAGAGGAGGCCTATCGTGTGCACCAACTTTGGCAATAAAGTAATTACGAGGTGTTCTTAGATAAAGGTGTACCTCTGAGCCCATTGGCTCAACTACCTCACAGGTGGCCTTAACGATATTTTCCGGTGGCGCCTCTGAGACAAAGAGCTTATCGTATATATCTTCGCTTCTAATACCAAAGATGACTTCTTTACCCACATAGGACTTTAGTTTTTCATTCATCTCTTCAACGAGCTTAACCTTAATCTGGCCCTCATCAAAATAAAGGCGGCCGTCGTTCTTTCTAATCGAACCATTTAAAAAATTCATTGGCGGTGTGCCCATAAATCCAGCCACGAATTTATTTACCGGCCTATCATATATAGAAATAGGATCACCAAATTGCTGAATTTCACCACCTTGCAATATAGCAATTTTCTGACCCAAAGTCATTGCTTCAATCTGATCATGAGTTACATAAATCATAGTCGTCTGCAATCTTATATGCAGTTTATGAATCTCGGTGCGCATTTGAACCCGCAGTTTTGCATCCAGATTGCTTAAAGGTTCATCAAACAAAAATACATCTGGTTTACGTACAATTGCTCTACCTAAGGCGACTCTTTGCCTTTCGCCACCAGAAAGTTCACGCGGATACCTCCCTAAGTACTTAGCGATATTGAGAATCTGGGCTGCTTCATTCACTCTTTCTTTTATTTCTTCACGTGGATAACGACGCAGGCGTAAACCAAACGACATATTTTCAAAAACGTTCATATGCGGATAGAGGGCATAATTCTGAAAAACCATAGCAATATTTCTATCTTTTGCCGGAACGTTATTAACGCACCTGTCAGAAATAAGAATATCGCCGCTTGTGACCTCCTCAAGACCGGCAATCATCCTTAACGTCGTTGATTTGCCACATCCGGAAGGCCCAACTAATACAATGAATTCTTTATCTTTAATATCTAGACTGATGCCTTTTACTGCCTTGACATTACCCGGATAAACCTTAATAATCCCTTTTAAACTTACCTGTGCCATAATACCCCTTCCTCTGTTAACCTAAATACTCAATTATTTCAGATACAACATTTTTCAAATTTTTTCGCTCTACAATCATATCGATAAGTCCATGCTTCAACAAAAATTCACTACGTTGAAAATCAACAGGTAATTTCTGGCCTATAGTCTGTTCAATAACCCTAGGACCGGTAAAACCAATTAAGGCCTTTGGTTCAGCAATAATAACATCTCCTAAAGCAGCAAAAGAAGCCATAACCCCAGCCATGGTCGGATTTGTTAAAATGGATATAAAAAGTAAGTGCTTCTCTTGATGACGAGAAAGCGCTGCAGAGGTCTTTGCCATCTGCATTAGTGAAAACATGCCCTCATACATCCTTGCCCCGCCTCCGGAACCAGAAACTATAATTAACGGCAATTTCTCCTTTGTTGCTTTTTCAGTAATGCGCGTAATCTTCTCCCCCACAACAGAACCCATAGAACCCATTATAAAACGTGAGTCAGTTACGGCAATTGCACATTTTTTATTTTGCGTCTTTCCCATACCTGTTATTACTGCCTCTTTTAAACCTGTTGCTTTTTGATCTGCCTTTAATTTATCCTTGTAAGTCTTAGGCCCTTTAAACTGTAGTGGATCGACAGAAGAAATGTTACTATAAAGCTCTTTGAATGTCCCTCTATCAATAAGTTGGTGAATTCGCTCCTGGCTATTAAGAGTAAAATGATAATTGCATTTATTGCAAACCTTTAAATTCTCCTGCAGCTGCTTATTGTAAAGGACGCTAGAGCAGTCCTCACATTTTGCCCAGATGCCATCAGGCATCTTCTTCCTCTTAACATGAACTATTGTATATTTAGATTTGCCGAAAATTGCCATAGCTTGCTTCGTTCATACCAGAGAAGTTGCGAAGATAAACATCATCCATCCTCTCTGGAGTTAGAATTTATGAATCAACAGACCGCTCAAAAGCTTGGGGTAAAAATACGTGGACTTGGGCGGCATCCTCTCGTTATTTAAGGCAATCGTCTTAATTTGCTCTAACTTAGTCGGCCATAAGAAAAAACAGGCCGCAAATGTTCCCTTGTTGACTGCGGCAATAGCCTCTTCTTCGTCCTTGATAAAAACCAAATCAGCAGAGTTAAAAGAAAAAAGCCTTTTAAAAATCAACTTATTCAATAATACCACATCCAAGCGATTATAATCCTTGGAGTCTCCTTCCAGAAGTCTATCAATAATATATTCGCTTTTCAAACGCAATAAATAAAAATAGCCTTTTACATAGAGTCCGAAGGCATGTTCATAACGCGCTGCCTTTGCCAGAAGGAATCTAAGCTGGAATTGATCCTTAATCTTTTCAATTTTAAAAAATTCATCCAATCTTTCCAGAAAATTACTCGGTATCTTCTTTAAAAGCCTGTGGATGGATAAAACTGTAAGTCCGCGAGAATTTATATCTGAAAAATAGGTCATAATATAATTGAATGCTGCGGTCTTAAACTTTCGCCGATTGCCCTTAGGTCGCAACATCGCATTCCTGAAATCACAGGCAACCTCATAACGATGATGACCATCAGCAATAACAATGCTTTTACCCTGTATATAATCTTGTAGACGCTTAATTAATTTTGGTTCTCTCAATGGCCAAATTTTATGAACGTCACCTTCTTTATCGCGAAGTGCAAGCATTGGCTTTTGTCTCATAAGGTAATTTTCAAATATCATGTTAATGCGTCGTTCATCATCGGAAAATAAGGTAAATATGGGACTTAGATTTGCCCGAACTGACCTCAACAAGGCATAACGGTCGTCCTTTGGTTCCTTACGGGTTGACTCATGCGGGTAAACAGTACTCTGTTTTTGATCCCTAAGCCGCATCAATGAAATAAAACCCAATCTGCTTTTTCGCTCACCCTTAAAAGTGAATTCCTGTAAATAGAAATATATGGCATCTTTGGTATCGCTAATTAAGATATCTTCTTTTAACCATCTTGCAAATGTCTGCTTTGCATTGGCGTATCTATTAAGTACTCTTTTATTTTTTTTGCGCACATTTTTAGCCAGAAGTAGCTTCACGAAATTAAAATTATTCATTTTGTAAAGCTCAGTTAGTTCTTTTTCCGAGATAACATCATAGGGCGGACAAGCTACATCGGAAAGATTCTTAATCTTCTTCTGGTTATAGATGAATCCTTTAAATGCTTTTATATCGGTCATAAGATATCCTGCGGTAGTAAAAATAAGCGCCTAGGCTAGCTCCGATTAAATCGAATATAGCGTCAGGGAGACTAGCGCTTCTTGCGACAACGAAGATCTGATGAATCTCATCGCTTATTGCGTACAAAAAAGAAAAGATAACTGAAAAAGCAAACGCATCTTCAATCTTGAATTTAGGTTTAAAGTTAGAAAATGCACGCATAAACAAAAAGCCAAGGATTGAATATTCTAGTGTGTGCAATATTTTATCAAGAAAAGGAAATTCTATTAAAGAACCAGTATCGCTAAGTGATGACAGATAAAATATAAAAGCAGCATATGCTAAAACCGGAAGCCAGAGCGCTACTTGAGATCTTAAAGAAGAATAGCCTCTTGCATCGGAAAACGTCTCATCCTTTAGTGTAGAGATGGCAAATTTAGTATTTTGTTTTTTCAAAAATATTCTAAGTCCCTGGCCAATATTATTTTTTATAATTTGGGCAATTATTCCGACCATGGCTGCATCTATTACAGTCTTCTTTAGCACCAGTAGGGGCATTATTCTTTTCCTGAGGCGGACTCTTCTTTTTATAATCAGTGGCGTAAAACCCGCTTCCTTTAAAGATAATACCAGCCCCAGCTGAAATCAGGCGCCTGGCACTTAATTTTTTGCACTTAGGACATTTCTTTACCGGTGCATCAGACATTGCCTGAAACAACTCAAATTCATGTTTGCAATTTTTACATCTATATTCGTATGTCGGCATTACTCGAATACCCTCTTAATCTTTTCAGTAAAAGAAGAATCTTCACTCGTTATCTTAGCGTACTCCTCTAGCAATTTGCGTTGTTGTCTGTTTAAATTAGTGGGGATAGTAACGTTAACAACAACTAGTTCGTCTCCTTGACATAGTCCGCGTAAATCCTTAATACCTTTACCGCGAAGCCTAAATACCTTTCCGGTCTGAGTTCCGGGAGGAATCTTCATTGTTACTTTACCATTTAGAGTCGGGACTACTACTGAAGAACCCAAGATCAATTTAATAAAGCTAATATCAAGTTTGAAAATAATGTGGTTTTCTTGACGCTTAAATATCGAATGAGACTTTACATAAACAGTTATATACAAATCACCTCTGCCGCCGGTTGCAGCATCTCCCTCGCCACTTAGTCGTAACCTATTGCCTGTATCCACCCCTGCCGGAATCTTTACCTCGATTCTCTTAGTTTTACTGATATAGCCTCCTCCGCTACAGATTGAACAGGGATTGGTTATAATAGTGCCTGCTCCTTGACAGTGGCCGCATGTAGTTGCTATGCTAAAAAAGCCGCTTGAGCGTGCAATTTGACCTGCACCCTTACAGTTTGGACACGTCTTTCTCTTCGTGCCTGGTTTTATTCCCTGGCCCTTACAATCCTTACACAGCTCAAGACGCGGCACACTTATTACCTTCTGAGTGTCAGAAGCTGCCTCCTCCAGGCTGATCTCCAATTCATAATGTAAATCACTTCCGCGCCTACGCCCGCTACCTCTTGTTCTCCTGCGGCCTGAGCTGCCAAAGATATCAAATCCACCAAATAATTCCTCAAAGATAGAACTGCCGCCGCCAGAGCCAAAATCTCCAAAGTCTTTGAAGATAGAACCAAAATCTGCACCGCGGAATATATCTTCAGTACTATATCTCTGGTCTATTCCTGCATGTCCATACTGGTCATAGAGAGAGCGTTTACTGGAATCAGAAAGAACAGCATAGGCCTCTGAAATCTCCTTGAACTTTTCCTCTGCCTGCTTTTTCTCTGAATCAACTACTCTGTCTGGATGATACTTCATAGCCAGATTCCGATATGATTTTTTAATCTCATCGGTTGTGGCATTACGACTAACGCCCAAAATTGCATAATAATCGCCTTGTGTGGTCATCATCCCTCGCTCCGCTCGGGAGTTTAATTATAACTCAGGACTTTTTCTCGCCTTCTTCTTTATATTCAGCTTCTATAATATCTTCTTCTTTTGCCTTCTTAGGCCCTTCTTCGGCTTTCTGCTCACTAGCCTTGGTATCTCCTGCTGGATGCGCACTCGGGCCAGTGGCCTGCTGTCTCTTTGCTGCCTCTTTATATACTGCCTCGGCTAATTTATGCGATGCCTTGGTCAATTCCTCCGTCTTGGTCTTGATCACGCCTATATCTGAACCCTTAAGCGCTTCACGTAGACTATCAAGTTTTGTCTGGATTCCTTTTTTATCCGCATCATTAATCTTATCGCCGAACTCCTTTAATGATTTCTCAGTGGAGTATAAAAGAGTATCTGCCTGATTACGCGTCTCTACCTCTTCTTTCTTTTTTACATCTTGGTCAGAAAACTTCTCTGCTTCCTTAACCATCTTTTCGATCTCTTCTTTAGAGAGCTTTTTAGGAGCAGTGATCTTGATGGACTGTTCCTTTCCTGTGCCTAAATCTTTTGCGTTAACGTGCACAATACCATTGGCATCAATATCAAAAGCAACCTCTACCTGTGGCACGCCACGCGGAGCAGGAGGAATCCCTACTAAATCAAATCTTCCCAGCTCGACATTGTCGCTAGCCATTTGGCGTTCGCCCTGCAAGACCCTAATCGTAACTGCTGTCTGATTATCTGCTGCTGTAGAAAAAATTTGAGCCTTCTTAGTGGGAATGGTTGTATTACGCTCAATAAGCTTGGTAGATACTCCACCTAAGGTCTCAATACCTAAAGACAATGGCGTAACATCTAAAAGCAGGACATCTTTCATATCCCCTTTAATTATTGCTGACTGAACTGCAGCACCTAAGGCAACGCATTCCATAGGATCAATACCGCGCTCAATCTTTTTGCCCACAAAATCTTCGAGGAATTTCTGAACACAGGGCATTCGCGTTGGTCCGCCCACCATAATGATTCTATCAATATCACTGCCAGAAAATTTCGCATCACTAAATGCGATTTCCAAGGGGCCTTTACATTTTTCTACGATTGGCATAACCAATTCTTCTAATTTAGCCCTGGTTATTGACATCGTCAAATGTTTAGGACCAGTAGCATCTGCGGTAATAAACGGCAGATTTATGTCAGTAGCTACGGTACTGGAAAGTTCAACCTTTGCCTTCTCAGCTGCCTCCCGCAATCTCTGCATCGCCATCTTGTCGTTGCGTAAATCAATACCGTTTTCGCGCTTGAATTGCTCTGCTATATAATCGAGAAGCACATTATCCATATCTGTGCCGCCCAAGTGTGTATCACCGTGGGTGGATTTGACCTCGAATACGCCTTGTGCCATCTCCATTATCGTGACGTCTAAGGTCCCGCCGCCAAAATCAAACACCATAATCTTCTGCTCTTTGTCTGCCTTTTGCAACCCATAGGCAAGACAGGCAGCAGTAGGTTCATTTATAATTCTTAAAACCTTTAACCCTGCAATTTCACCCGCATCCTTTGTTGCTGTTCTCTGGTTATCGTCAAAATAGGCAGGACAGGTTATAACTGCTTCCTTAACCTCTTCACCAAGAAAGGCCTCTGCGTCAGCCTTTATCTTCTGCAGGATAAATGCTGAAACCTGCTGAGGTGTAAACTCCTTATCATAGGCCTTAAATTTAAAATCCTCACCCATCCTTCTTTTGGCAGCCATAATTGTACCTTCAGGATTTATTGCTGCCTGCCGACGAGCTGGCTCGCCTACAAGACGCTGGCCGTCTTTTGTAAAGGCAACAACAGAAGGAAATGCCTTACCACTGGCCACACCTGCGCCTTCAGCAGACGGAATTATAACAGGCCTTGAGCCTTCCATAACAGCTGCGGCTGAATTTGAAGTACCTAAATCAATTCCGATTACCTTTGCCATCTTTACTACCTCCTTCTTAAATTTTCGCTGTAGGCCTTAAGCCTCCAGGTGTTAGAATCAGATTTCTTAATCTTCTAACAAATTCTATTTATTTTCTTCAGGCCCTATGTCTTTGACCCCTGATTTCTTTGCCACCTTAACCTTAGCTGTACGAATAACCCTATCATCTAAGATATATCCTTTTTGAAGTTCCTCAATTATTTTGCTATCTTCATCTTTATCTGATTCAACGCTCATAAGCGCCTCATGAAAAAGTGGATCAAACTTTTTGTCTTTTGCATCAATCGGCTTAACGCCCTGTTTCTTTAATAGTTCATAGAGATGGGCTAAAATCATCTCTACGCCTTTTAGGAATGTTTCAAAATCCTGTTTGTGTGTCTCAGCCAATGAAATGAGTCTTTCTAAATCATCCAGGACAGTCAAAAGCTCTAATATAATCGTCTCATTGGCATATTTTAAAAATTGACTCTTCTCTTTATCAAGGCGCTTTCTAAAGTTTTCAAACTCAGCTTGTTGACGCAGAAATTTATCCCAATATTCGCTCTTTTTAGAAGAATCCTCTTTTAATTTCGCGTATTCTTCTTCGCTGATAGTAACCTCTGCCTTTTGCTTTTCTTCGTCTTTATGTTTCATGCTATTTTAGGATTTGCTCAAGACCTGCGTTAATCTCTTGGAAAGACAATCTAGAATAGAAATAACCTTTGAATAGTTCATTCGCTTAGGTCCTAAAACCCCTAGCCTCCCGCAAATACTCCCCTTTTTTGAATAAGCGCTGACCACAAGAGAACACTCTTGGATTTCATCGCAATGGGACTCTGTGCCAACATAGATATTGATGTAATCCTGCGGGGAACTATTAATAAGTTCTAATAAGCGGGCCCTCTCCTCAAGAATTGTCAAAAATGAACGTACTCTCTGGACATCATTAAATTCCGGCTGCTCCAAGAGAAAATGCAAGCCACGAAAATAGAACCTATCCTGCTTGCTAAAAGAAGAAACAATACCCGCATAATGAGTCAGCTCTGCCAAGATATCAGATGTCTTCTCTAGAATAGCTTCCAAATGCTCCAAATCTTCCAGATATAACGTAGAGCAGATTTCTCCCTTCTGACTTTCATCTAAATTCTGCTTTTCCATCAGAAATTCCAGATAATAGCGGTATCCTTTATCCGTCGGAATCCTACCAGCAGAAGTATGAGGATGGGTCAAGAAACCATCAGACTCTAACTCTGCCAAAACATTCCTGATAGTAGCTGAACTTAAGTTAAGACTACATCTCTCTCTTAAGGACTCAGAACTTACTGGGGTTGCGCTTGATATATATTCGTTTATTGTCTCAAGCAATATTTCTCTTTTTCTTGCCTTACTATCAACTGTACGCATGTTTCTCCGCTAATTAAGCCCAAAAAGCCAAAAGCATATATTACCACATTTTTTTCAATTGTCAATGTTTCATAAGTGCTTTAAATCCTATCAGTTTTATCCCAAGATAACATAAATTTAGCACTCTTATTAAAAGAGCGCTAAGAAATAAACAAAAAAAATACTCTTGCCTCAAATGCATTTTAAGAATAGCTCATATCCTTAGTTGATACATAAATTATTGATGACCAGGATAAGTAGGGTCCTTTACTAAACTGCCAGTACTAACATTATATTCCCAGTAATTGCCAGTCTTTGGCGGTCCTAAACTACCATGTGGACACCAGATTTGATAAACACACGCTGCCCCTGAACATGTACCCGGACTCTTGCATATACCCCATTTACCTGCCCCGCCATAAGAATTCCAAGCATGTGGCGGAGAATTCTGCATCATCACTTCATTTGCACTTCGGGCAAAACCACAACCTTGATCCATCCACCAATTCCAAGCAGCTCCGCTAACATCTGCATCATCCATAAAAGGAGGACAAGTTGGCCAACTTCCAGTATCAGCCCGATACAACAAAATTGCTGAACGTAAAGCAGCTATTGTTGCATTCTCCTGAATATCCAGTGACCTACTAGCTACATCAACAAATCTGGCAACAGCAGCAGAAACAACTATAGCTAATAATGCCAAAACAATGATTAACTCCAAAAGCGTAAAGGCATTTTTATTATTTTTGATAAGAACAGGCTGTATTATTATCGCTCTCATCTTACTAGTTTTAAAAAAATACTTGTCATTAATTTTACATATGCCCCTGACAGCTTCCGTATGGACCGCCCGGATTCTTTATAATCCTGCCGGCACAAGGACCGCCAAAATAAAGCAACCAAATATTGCAAGCAGTAACACTAGTATCGGTCGCATGCGGACAGAAAATCCACCAACCAGAATGAGGATCTGCAGGACAACTTCCCACTGCCCAATTCACGTTACACATCCCCCAGCGATGAAGGCCATCTCCGTAAGAATTCTCTTTCCAATCCGGAGGGTTTTCTAACAACATCTCCTCCATAGTACCCTGACAATAGATAGTGCCACCAAATCCCCAATGCGATATTGCAGTTCCACTACAGAAAGGAGCAGTTTGCGGCAGGGCTCCATACTTACCATAATAGGCAAGTACTGCTGCGCGCACCGAAGCCATCGATGCATTCTCCTGAATATCCAGTGACTTATTAGCAAGATCAACAAATCGGGAAACTGCTGCTGAGGCAAAGATGGCTAATAATGCCAAGGCAATGATTAATTCTAAAAGCGTAAAAGCTTGCTCATTGTTTTTATTAAATGTTTTATGTTTTATTCCCAATCTCATGTTAATATAACGCAAACTTTACTTCCCTCATGAGTAGCGAATATTATTGGTGTCCGCCGCATGTTGGATTCTTTATAATCTGCCCTGCAAGACCGTCTTTCATTATCCCTTGTGCTGGAAAAGGATCATTCTCCGGATCTCTAAAATAATAATACCAAACGTTGCCATTTGAGTAATCTGCAGAGATCCCATTATCACTTATATGCGAACAATAGATTGAGTATCCACAAAAAGTCGTACAGCCTGGAACATCATTCAAACAAGTACCCCAATTGTCTCCAATGCCGTAACTATTAAAATTGTGCTCAGGGGCAAATGGCATAACTATTTCATCCTGGCTTTGCGTACAGACGTTGCCTACAGGAGGATTATTAAACCACCAGTGTCCAAAATCACTCTCTGACATAAGAGGAGGACATTGAGACCAACGAAGGTGTTGGGAATGATATCTCCTTATTCCTGTTTGCATTGCAGCAATTATTGCCTCCTCCTGCACCTTCCTTGCCTTCTCACGCATGTCTATGTAGGCTAAGGTACCGGCAAAGACCAGAATAAAAAGTACAACAAAGATAATAAGCGCCTCCACAAAAGTAAATCCTGAAAGATTCAAACACTTAATCTTAACTCTAAAAGAATTATTTCTTTTCATATCCCTTTAATGCCTCCGCTAAATTTAAGGGTAAGTTCGCATTAATTTCAATCTCTCTCTGGGTATAACGAATATCTTCGACATTGCCCTCCCGATAAATCAAATCCACAACATGCATTTTATCTAAAGGCAGGCTTAATTTCATATTTTTCAAATTGCAACTAAACTCTGCTGTAATTAAGTCCTTTAATTCTTCCAGACCCTCGCCAGAAGCAGCAGATATCGCAACAGGGTTTTTGAAATCCCTTTTTAACCTGCCAAGCCAGGTTCTATCTTCTAATCTATCTATTTTATTTAAAGCTGTAATCAAAGGCTTATCCTGGACCTGCAGCTCATCTAGAACCCTATTGACTGCCTGTGCCCTTTCTGCATATTGGCCAAAACTAATATCCAAAACATGAATAAGCAGCTGCGCCTGCTTCACCTCTTCCAGTGTTGCCTTAAACGCCTCAATCAGGCCATGCGGCAGTCTATCTAGGAAACCAACAGTATCAGAAAATATAAACTTTTGATGATTCTTGAATTTAGCAGAACGACTTAAAGGATCAAGTGTAGTAAACAGACTGTCCCTGACTACCTGGTCAGCTTTAGTGAGAGTATTAATAAGTGTTGATTTCCCAGAATTGGTATAGCCTACAAGCGCAATCACAGGAATTGTTTCTTTCAGCCTTTTCTTTCTTAGATTCTGCCGATGCGTGCGCAGACCTTGTAAGTCCTTCTTTAATTTACCAATGCGCTGACGGATCCTTCTTCTGTCAACCTCAAGTTTTTTCTCACCTGGGCCCCTTGTCCCAATGCCGCCACCCAAACGAGAAAGCATTGTGCCCTTACCTGTAAGCCGGGGCAGAAGATACTCTAACTGCGCCAGCTCAATCTGAAGACTACCTTCCTGACTCCTGGCATGTTGGGCAAAGATATCAAGGATAAGCTGCGTACGATCAATTGTCTTTACCCCTAATCTCTCCTCTAAATTCCTCTGCTGAGAGCTGGAAAGATCGTTATTAAAAATTACTGTATCTATTTGATTCTCTGTAATTAACTCTGCCAGCTCCTCAACCTTACCCTTGCCTAAAAAATACGCTGGATCAGGCTTATCGCGCTGACAAATAACCTCGGCTGCGGAAGTAGCTAAAGCTGTCTTGGCTAACTGACGCAGCTCCTGCTTTGCCAGTTCAACGTTGTAGTGGCTGTGCTTTTTAAAATCAACGGTGATTAATAAGGAACGCTCCATATTGTCAATGACAAATTAAATATAGCTTAAGATTTTCTGAACAATGTCCTTATCTGCGTCGCCTTCTTTTATCATTATCCACTTTATGCGCTTATCGCGCTTGAACCAGCTCATCTGGCGCTTGGCAAAATGGCGACTATTACGTTTTATAAGTCTTTTTGCCTCATCTCTATTATACTCTTTAGCAAGAAAACGAGCAATCTCCTTTATCCCAATTATGCCTAAGGCGGTTTTGCTCAATCTATGCTTAAGTGCCCTCTCTGCTTCTGAAACTGCGCCTTGTCTAAACATAGCCTCAACCCTATTATCAATACGCTGATATAGCTGACTACGCTCACGTTTTAGGCCTACTAACAACACATCATAATCATTAAAAATACCAATTTTCTTTTTTTTGACCTCTGACATCTTTTTACCGCTTTTAATACATACCTCAAGCGCTCTAATGATTCGCCTTAGGTTATTAGGATGAATGCTATCAGCGGTTTCAGGATCAAGTTGCCTTAACTTTTCATAGACATGGTTATTGCCGAATCTTTCAGCTTGTTTCTCTAATCGTCTTCTTAAGGCCCTATCTTCACCCGGACCGGAAAAGATACCATCCAAAAGCCCCTGTATATACAGACCACTACCACCAACCACCAAAGGAATCTTTTTAGCTCTGCTTATTTTATTTATTGCGCTTTTTGCATCTTTTATAAACTTAGCTACATTATATTCTTTGCTTAACCCTAGAATCGATATCAAATGATGTGGAATATTTTTTAACATTATAGGTGGTGGATAGGAAGTCAGAATAGGTACTTGCCTATAGACCTGCATTGAATCAGCCGAGATTATTTCTGACTTGATTCTTTTTGCAAGCTCAAAGGCGATTCTGCTCTTGCCGACTGCGGTAGGACCGAGAATGAAGACAATCTTATTTTTTATCTCTTTTAACAATTTTAGGGGTATATCTTTGTAATAAACCCTTGCTTGATTAAGTCCTTCTCCAATGCCTGCGCTGCTTCAAGCGTTGCGAGCCTTCCAACCCTAACGCGGAAGAAAGAATCAGCGTTTTTTAAGACAAAACTATCAAAGCCCTTACTATTAAGCAGGCGAGAAAGATTCGTGGCATTTCTTCTGTTCTTAAAAGAACCAACCTGGACGCTGAAAAAATCTACTGCTAGATTTCCATCTAATATTGTTTTCATCGCAGGACTGACAGGAAATGATTCTCTAATTCGGGTTAAAATGGAATTTGCCTCTTTCCAGTTTCCTAATTTTAAATTCAAAAGATACTGACGCAGAAGTAATGGGCTTTCAAACTCACTTCTAACAAATCTAGCTGAGAGCTCTCCAGTGCTATTTAAAGCCCTTATATAATCACCTTTAAGAAACTTAATATCAATAAGTTTAATTAAAGCCAGGCCTACTAAGTGTGAATTCCTATATTCATTTACAATAATATCAAAGCAGTCGCCTGCCTTTAGGTATATTTCTGCTTTTAAATAGCTTAAACCTAAAAGATAATAAAGCCTTGCCGATGAAGGCCTATCTACCTCTTTAGCAAGAATCCCCTCCAGTTTTTCGATACTCTGTCTATATTCGCCTTTTAAAAAACTCACTTGCGCCTCTTCGAAATCCTGAGCAAATAAACAAGTAGTAAGAATCAGAAAATAACTAATAAATAGACAAAAAAATGTTTTCATATTTTCTTCTTTTTCGAGATTTGCTTTTGCAGATCAAGCAGAATTTTATGCCGGCGCTTTTTCTCTTGCATTCCTACGTCGTCTTCTAATTTAGCAGCCTCAGTATGCGGCCGGGTAGAATATTTAAAAATGTAGGCATTATCAAACTTTATTTTTTCCAAGACTTCCAGAGTATCTTGAAAATCTCCTTCAGTCTCGGTAGGAAAACCGACAATGATATCTGTACTTAGGCCTCCTCCTACTATCTTGCGATAATCTTCTATTTTTTTCAAGTATTCTTTTAAGGTATAACCTCTATTCATAAGCTTAAGAATTCTGTCTGAGGCTGACTGAAGCGGAAGATGCAGGTATTTTTTTAAGTTACTACATTTAGCAATAATCTCGAACATATCTTTCGAGGCATCTTTAGGATGACTTGTAACAAAACTAAAACACCTCAAACCCTCTATTCCACTAACCATATTCATAAGCTGTGAGAAATCTACTCCATTCCAACGATAAGAGTTAACATTCTGACCTAAAAGTGTTATTTCCTTAACACCTTTAGTTACAAGCGCCTGGATTTCTCTTAAGATATCTTTGTGGTTGCGACTGCGCTCTCGCCCACGCACAAAAGGCACTACACAATAGGAGCAAAAATTATTACAGCCTTCGGCAATCACTACAAAAGAATCGTCTTTCTTTGCTTGAAAATTTGTATTATAAGCAAACTCATCACGTTGTTTTTGGCCGATAGCCATACCTTTAGTATTGCCTGCCTTTGCCTGTTCAATTAGAGAAGGTATTGAAGCTATATTATTCGGACCACAGACAAAATCAATATTGGGTGCTTTCTTGAATGCATCAAATTTGTGGTATTCAGCCATACAACCCACGAGTCCAATTATTCGTGTTTCGTGTTTAAATTTGCCTATTTCTGACCAGACTTTATCCTCAGCATGTTGCCGTACTGAGCAGGTGTTAAAGAGAACAACATCAGCATCATCAGATGAGTCAACAACTTTATAACCCTTCATGAGTAGGCTTCCGGAGATTATCTCAGAATCCCGAACATTCATTTGACATCCGAAGGTACGCAAAAGTATACGTAACTTCTTCTTGCCTTTTCCGCCTTTTTCGCCTCTATTGGCGCTGTTTCCTGCGTTTTCAGCCATTTCATCCCCTCTTCATAACAACTCTTCCAGGGCTCATTCAGGTCGTGCCTGACAATCTCCTGGTTCTGGATATAGATAGCCCTGAATATTATCCTCATAAACGTTTTGATGAGGTAATCCATCTGCTCGCCCTTAGGATTGCTCCTCAACCTTAAAAGAAAATCCTGCGTGGCTTTTACCAGATTGACCGCATTCCTCTTCTCAAGGATCCTTAACTGGATCGCCTTAACATCTTGCCTAAGTTTCTTCTCCTCATTCCTTAACAGCTCGGCCCGGTCTTTATAGATATCGATGTTAATCTTATCCTCTGAAAATACCTCATAGAGGGCCTTTTGTTTCTCAAGGTTCTTGCTAATGCCCTTTTCTTTTGTCTCCAACTCTTCAATATAATGTTGCTCCGGCTCAGTAGCGCTTAACTTGATAATATCGCTAAGCTCTTCGATTACATGAAGGTTCTTGCTTATAGTATCGATGATATCCCAGACCTGCTTATTGATTGCGTCAGCCGTAACGGATTTATTCTTACATTTGATATATGACACGCCAACAGACGAACAGCAATACCACGGCCGCCTCATTTTTGTGTGGTGATTAACCGTTAATGTGAGCCCGCGATAATTCATCCCGCACTCGTTGCATTTCAATATCCCTGATAAATGATAAACATTATTTCTGAACCTGACTACGGTATTAGTGCGGTTTCTTTTGAGCAGTTTTTGAGCCCGGTCAAATTCTTCCTGGGAGATAATCGGCTCGTGGCAATTCGGGACTTCAATTATTTTTGACGGGTCATTGTTGACGTATTTGTAGCCCTTGCCCTCGCCGTTTTTTGTTTTTTCTTTCTTATCATAACGCCGCTTATTCCACACAAGGGTGCCTAGATAAGCTTTGCTTTTCAGGATGGATGAGATAAATTTAGTGTAAAATTTACCTCCCTGGCGTGAAGCAATGCCCAGATTATAGTAATGGCCTGCTATCTGAGAAGTACTTTTGCCGCCTAAATACATAGAGAAAATCTCTTTAACTATTTTTGCTTCTTCTGGATGGACTTCAAACTTCTTAATTTCTTTATTGTATCTATATCCGTATGGGGCATATCTGGCGCCTTGCCAGTGGCCTTTCTTTACGCCTACGATCATTCCGGGAAATACCCTTTCAACAAGCCGGTTCCTTTCAAATTCGGCGCAACTACCAAGCATTTGGATTGCCATTTTACCGGCACTTGATGTAGTGTCAAAAGGCTCGGTTGCAGATTTATAGCCAATACCAAGCGACTCAAACTCTTCTAATAAAGCTAAAAGATCCTTTAATTTTCTGCTGAGCCTGTCCTGCTTATAGACCATCACTAAATCAAACTGTTTATTCTTAGCGTCGAAGAGAAGCCTCTGCAAAGCAGGCCTGTCCATGTTTCCACCTGAATACCCGTCATCCATATAAATATCCCGGCCGGACATACTGCAAAACACATCCCAGCCGAAATTCTTGGCATACTGCAAAAGGTAATCCCGCTGAACCTCAAGCGAGAACCCCTCACGCGCCTGATCCTCAGTACTGACTCTTGTGTATAATGCTACTTTCATTACTTATTGTTCCCCACCGGCACAAATGTAATTGGCACAGAAGCTCCATTTTCTACATAATCCGAATAAGCTCCGCTCGGAACCTGTGGTAAATGGTAAGCAGATGCTATAACGTTGAGTCCTGCCCATGTAGCAATAGAAATATAGTGGTCTTCGGAATCTGTCTTTGATACTTTCCAAATACTGCCCTTTTGATCTGGAAAGATAATGTTATCATCTGCGTTAAGATGCGGGACACCATCGTGTTCGCAATATCGAAAAGTTCTCCACAAAACTACCGGTGAACATTTAGGAATAATTACTCCTTCACAAGCATAATCAATTGTTGAAGTCACAATAGTAGCACAAGTAGCAAGACATACGCATGTAAATTTATCTTCATGCTTCTTAGCTAATCCCGGAGATAAATAAGATGAAATAAATGGATCTTCTGGAGAAAATATTTGGTATCGGCCATCTCCAACTTCACTCAAAATTTTTTTATATTTTATACTGTCCCATAATTTTTTGAACATACTTTTAATCCTTTAACTTCTCCCGCCAATCCTTGATCTTCTTGATACACTCATCCGTAAACACCGGCCAGTCCTTATAATCCCTTTTGGGCTTAACCCAACCCCTACGAATCCAGTTAATCATAGTCTGGCGATGAACTCCCAGCATTTTAGCCGTCTCTGTCATTGTATAAGTCTTCATAATAAATGACCCTTTTAATAAGCATTCGTATTGTACCGTATTAAACAACCTTATACAAGGTATTTCTTATCATCATTTTTCTTGCTTCTCCGCTTCATAGCACACCAAAAACATCTTAGACAAAAGCTCTATCCCCTCATAAAACGACTTGCGAGCCTCTTGAACCTCCGCTATGGACAGACCCCTACCTTTAAGCTTCATTTCTAAAGCTTCCCACCCTCGAGGCCTAATACTTTTATCTTCACCATTCCTCTTGCACATCTTCTCCATTTATTCCTTTTCTCACGCCTGCAAAATCATCTAATATTTCAGCAATGTTCTCATGCATGATGGATTCGATTTCTCTTGGCTCCTTCATCGCAAGTAAAGGCGCAAGTCTCGTAGGCAGAACAAGAAAAGCATTTTTAACGGCAATGATTCTGGCGATCCTTCCTTTTTCAACTTCCTCTCTTGATATAAGCTGGCCTAAAGTCTTTTCGTATTCGATCTTGATTATAAGCGCTTTGTTTTTTCGATACTCTATGTCCCATTTTTCTTTTTCATTGTCTTTTAAATACTTGAATCTCTTTCTCGTGACCTTCCAGGCCTTGATATCCAGAAGATCATAATTGCCTTCACGAGTTATCGGCATTCCCTGACTAGCCCATCGCTCAACAGTCCTTTTGGTTACGCCAAGGGTCTGCGCTACCTCTGCTTGAGTCCTGACGACTCCCGGAGATAAAGTTGAGGCCTCAAATGCCTCGACTTCCTTTATCTCGGAAACAGAGAGAGGTTTTCCGCTCTGCATCTTGTTATAAAGATAAAGCTGCCTTTTCTTCTTGGCTATCTCGGCAATGCTTTGTTTATTCACCTCGTTTTGTCTTTTTTGTTCTTCTGTCATGATGGTTTGTCCTTTCTGAAAAAATCCGGCATCCTATCCGACATTTGCTAAAGGCTCATGTCGGTCTACTTGCCCCTGATTTTTTCGGTTTTGTGCTTAAAATTATGATTTTTTTCCCTTGATATACCGACACCGACATGCAAAAAAATGAACCTAAAATCACTGACAAACTGCGCCTCGCCTGACCCTCGGCCCAAGCCCCCTCCGGAAGGACCCATTTTATATTCGTTAACCTTGCCTCCATGTCCAACGAATTCCCCCTCCAAAGTCTGCACCAACCATTAACAACATCTACCAGAATTTAACAACGCTGGATTTCTCTTGCTGTTTCATTCCACTCATTAGCTAATCTCTCAAGCGTCTTATCCCATCTCTGCTTATGTTCTCTGGACTCTTGCCCCGCTTCAGACTGCATCCTTTCAAACGCTTTATCCCATTGATTCTTGCTCATGTCTAATCACCTCCTCTCCTGTTAAAGTAAACTGATAATCTTCCCATTAAATAACCACAATGCATCCTCAAAATGGCCTCCGGGAAACGTCAGTATCGCAAGAAACGTCAGTAACATAAGGGTCTTTAGGTGTATCTGACGTATCTGGTATTTCTGACGTTTTGCTCAACCCGTATGAGTCCTTAATTCTCTCCAATTTCTCCTCATCCCAGACTATGGCAGAAGCGCCGTTACTTGTCCTTACCTTACTAAACCCCATGGCCGACAGCCTCCGGCCAATCCTCTGATAGGTAACCTTGTATTTATCACTCCTATCTTCGTTAAAGCTATCCGTAATCTCCTTAACCGGAAGCATGCCCTTGTCCACATTGCTTCTGAGATTCGACAAGACAGCCAAGATCTGAGCCTCAATAGTATCCGCTTTTTCAATCAATTTCTCCGACTCTAACCTCTTAACAAGCTTTAGAAAATAAGCCTCTCGCTCCGGCCTGACCAGGCGTATAATCTGCTGGATAGGCTTAAGTATATCCCCTAACCTGCCTAAAGCCGGTTTCGGCATACATGGCAACGCCTTCCCGTAATGCCTTGCCCGGAACGTGATTAATTTTTCCTTGAGCGGTAAGGCGCGTAAAGGCGTAACATCATCTTCAAAACGTCTTGTCGTATCGGGCATGTTAATAGGAATAGCCCTTGTTTCAAGAATCCTGTGTATCCCCTCGTTTGTGCTTATTATGGTAGGGCCGAATATGGAATAATACACGATATCCCTGTGCGCGCCCTTATCGGGAAAAAGGACTCTCGGCACTTTTGCCCCTTTCTCAAAACGGTGTAATAGTATGTCTTCGCTCCCGTTTTTCTCCGCCTTTTTCCATATCTCCTTTACGTCAAGAAACAAAGAGGCCATGAGATCATTCGCAACCCTCACAAGATAGGCATCCCTTAAAGACTCGACATGTATCCCGCGAAAGGCAATGTAAATCATGCCCTTGCCGGTGCGGCTTTTGCCGCGCTCAGGAACGGCAAACAGGCATATAATCGGCGTATATTCTATTGTTTCCAAAAGATAGGTGTGTAGGTCCCAGGCCGTTATTAGGTCGTAATAGCTATCCTCCGGCAATTCCGAAATTGACTTATGGTAAGCTAACAGCTCGTCATAAAGCTCTCTATCACATTCCTCAGCGGATTTTTCTGATTGGGTCTCATATAATTTCAATATCTCCTCTCCCCGCGGCATAAGCCATGGAATCTGCTCTTTAGGCGGCGGGAGATAAAGCAAGCCGTCCTTCTTTAGGCTGTTCACGATTAAAAGATCATCACCTTCCTTTATCAAAAAAGCGGGTTTGCCTTCTTTTTCTACTACGTCAATCAAGCCCTCAAATAAAGCGGTATATACTGGCTTAGCTTCTTCTTCCTCCGCCCGGCTCTTACTTTCCTGCATATCCGCCTTGCGGCTCTTCATAATCATATCTCTATAGCCGTCTACATCCTCTTTTTTAAGCTTGAAACGCGCCTTAATCTCATAGCTGAGATACGCCTCTATCCGGGCTTTTTCCATAGAGCTTAATTTTTTCAAGATAGGTTCAAGCTTTTGGGGAAGCTCGGTTTTATCCGTATCCGGCGAGATAAAGCTAAGCTCATATTTAATAGGATCTTTGGAGCAGGCGATTAACTTATCAAAATCATCTTTTGTGTAACTATTAAGGTAATCGTTGATATCCATACCTTCCGGCAAGGAAGCGATTCTTGCTTTATCTCCTATCATGTTGCCGATCTTAAGCGAACCTTTTATGCCCGCCTCATCGCCATCAAGGCAAATGTAGACCTTTTCGCAGCGGGAAAACTTTTGTAAGTATTCGGACTTAAAATTGGATGCGCCTAAAACGGCAACGGCAGGATAACTACACTGGATAAGAGATAGGCAGTCAAGTATTCCCTCAACAACATAGACTTCCTTTTCATAAAGCGAGTCTTCATTATATGGGTATTTTATCTCTCCCGGAAGATGCAGGTATTTCGGCTCATTATCACCCAATCCTCTTGCGGACATGTGAACCACCTGGCCGCGCCTGAAATTAGGAAAAATAATCCTATTGCAGAAGTAGTCTTTGATGGTACCATCTTCTCTTTTCTTAAGGACTCCGGCCTTAAGACAAATATCGAGCGGGAAACAGCACTCTTTAATCAGGTATTCGTTTAAATTCCCGTTTGTATAACCAATTTTGAATCTGGAGATTATCTCATCCTTAATGCCTCTTTTCTTTGTCAAATAATCGTTTGCTTCTTGCGTAATGCGCTCGTGATAATATTCCGCTGCGACGCTAAGGATATCTCGAGTCGTCCTTTCTTCATCAATATGCTTGTGCGAATTAGGACCTAAGTCTGGAACCTTAATACCGGCCCTATCCGCAAGCTCTCTTAAAACCTCGGCAAAGGACTTCCTCTCATAAAGCTCAAGAAATTTAAAAACATCTCCGCCCTTACCGCAGCCAAAGCAATAAAAATACTGCCCTTTCGTATTTACCGAGAAACTCGGCGTCTTTTCCTCATGAAAAGGGCAAATGCCTTTCTTGCTATGAGTAAGCCTTACATGTCGGCTTACTACTTCGCCAATGTCATACCTTTCCCTTACGTTTTCGATAATGTCCCTGAAATCATAATTTTCCATATTCTTCATATCCACCTCTTTCTTTCACCTTTTCGGTTAATTCTTCTATTTTTTTCACGATCGCGTCTTTTATCAGCTCGTAAGTCTCGCTATTCACGGGATAAAATATATTTATTTCCTTATTGTTCGGGAGCCGCTTTGAGGGAAAAAGAAGCCTGTAATCTTTTCCGTCAGGCCGTGTATATATGGCAATACTGCTCAAGGAAAGGCGTCTATCGAATAAGCAGGAGGCAAAACCGATTAAACCTTTTTCGGTAGGACGTATGGGGTAGAAAACCACTTCATCAACTTTTACTCTTCTCATTTTTATCTCGCCTTTTGTCGTTGCCATAAAATAAAAAATCCCTGCAGGTTTTTATTCCTACAGGGACTATACCCTAAAAAAGCTTCTCTGGATATGTCGTAAACTATAATAAATTTACACGCATATGCGAGAATAAGCGCGAGAGTTTACGACATATTCTTTGTATAAATAATTCTCTTTATCCTTTCGGTGGTCAAAACTGGGATCTCCGTCTTTTTTGTTTCTTCGATAAGCCGGTCAATCAAAATCCCGCTGGCTACATTTGGTTTCTCTTTGCGCATCATTGAGTAAAGCTTTCTCAGCTTCTCGTTGCGCTGCTCCATAAGTTGCTTTTTCCCTGAACGCTCTCCCCATCCTTTTCGCCTGTATCCAAAACGGCTTTTAAAAATAGTGTAAATTTTATCTATCGCGCCTTTTAAGGGAGTGCTCACTTCCTTAGGATTTGTTATCTTTATAGTGATTGCTTTCCTATCAATTTCCACAGAGAAATACGGAGTCGCGAAAAAATCGATAAACTGCGAGTACATCTTAACGGACTCGATTGTTTCCTCCCAGTTAATTTGCCTAAAATCCAACCGCTCCTTTGCTGTCTCAGGCTTTTTAAACTCAACTTGAGGGCTGTATCCCGATAATATCTTATTATAATAGTGCTTCATATCAGATATGCGCTCACGCTCATCGTAAAGCTGTTGTTCAAAAACAACTTTTACCACTTCATCCTTCTGCTGTTTGGATAAGCCCTTCCATTTCCACTTTGCTAACTCGGTGACAACCTCTTCAATGGTGACAATACTTGCCTCTGCATTTTTAACCAAATCAGCAATCACTCTTTTTATTCTTTTCTTTTTTACATCATCAGCGTATTTTTTATTAATCGCATCAAGCGCCTTCAAGTACTCTTTCCTGCCATTTATCTCAAATTTAAGCCTCTTAATAAGCCAGGTCATAATATTCTTTCTGTCAGCATAATAGAAATCACATGCCTCGTTTGAATACGGCAGCGACTCGTTCTCATAAGCGATAATCTGCTGTAACCTTGGAACCGGATAATTAAGATTTGCCTGTAATTCCTTTATAAACGCTACCCTGTCAGCTATAAACTGAGGAAACATCTTTTTCCCGTCTTTTTTATCCAATATGAACTCAAGCAGGTCCAGCTTGCACATATCTTCTATATCCGAACGCGACACCTTAATCTTATGCTCGTCCTTGCATTTCTGAATCAATCCTTCGGTCGCGGTGCAGATATAAAAGTTGTAATATCCTAAGTCAAACTCGCCCTTATACCACGCCTCGGCCAATTCTTGGACATTCTCTGTTAAATCTTTTCCCATCACTTCTTCAGCCATCTCTTCTCTCAATTATTCTTATTTAACTCTCTCGTCAAAAATACGGACAAGTGGATCTTCCCAACCGAAACAATACTCTTTCCCGCAAAGCGGTTCAAAGGAATCAATACATGACGGATCTATTTTTGTGAATCCTTCAAGCAGAGCCACTAATTCACCGGCTAATCCTCCCACAATACCGTTTGAATCGTCCACTCCTCCGACACTTAGCTTCCTTTCCAAGCGCAAAAGCAATTTGACCAAGATATCAACCACCTGCTTGTTAACCGGCAGGCTAGAAATAACGGCTGACAACCGGTTGCATCCTTCCCGTAAAGAATCCTGATTAGCAAACCAGGTGCGTGAGGGCCCCCGGTAAGGCTTTATATATCGCATAGATTCAGTAACAGCTTTCTTAAGCGCTTCTAATTCTTCCTTATTCAGCACACCGCGACGCCCGCTGTATTCAATCCCACAAGAAAGCTCTTTATCCTTATCGTCCAATGGCTTCCCTCCCATAACCGCATGGATTGCCAAAGCAACCATGTGCTTACAAAGCGTGCCTTTTTCTCCAACATAACAGGTGCAATGGCTATGCTTGTAATTACGCCCTGACACAGAAACCCGGTACGGCTTAATCCCAAGCACAATGGCTGTCCAATCACCTAAGGCCTCCTCAACCTCCGTCACCTTGCCGCCCTCATATAACCCCACCGCACGTTTGAACGTCGCTTCATCGGTAGCGAATTTTATTTTGTTGAGGTCGTAGGTTGTGCTCATAAAGATTGGTCTCCCGCGAGAAAGAACGCCGAAATGAAACCAAGCGCCTGTTGCTAAAAGCTTAAAATTACCCCCTTATTTTTATAACCTATCCTGTTTAGATGTAACGCAAATCTCTACAATTGCCTTTTATTGATTTTCCTAAAGAATCCTTTCTTCACAACCTTCTATTCCAGGAATAGAAAATATACAATGATCCATTAGCACTCCTTTTTTATTAAGGCAACATTGCTTATATTTCTTCCCCGAAGCGCATGGACATTTGTCATTCCTACTAAGATGTTTAAATTTTGAATGCGGATGAAGCTTTTTCGTCCATTTCAAGCTCCAATCATCAAATGGTGTAGACAGCTTCTCAATTAAAAATTTTACTAGGTTATAATTATATGGATCTACTGTCTTACCTGTCTGTTGATCGGTCAAAAACGGAACTGAGTACTTTTGAACAGGATTTGTTACAAAAGCTGAGCCTAGAAACTCAATTCCGTCTATGATTCTTACGCACATCTCGCCATTATAAATCTCTCCAACTTCATGTCTACACGGATTCCGAAGAACGACTCTTTGATCGCATATACTGCATTTGTAATGATGGATAAGCATCTCTGGACTTATAAAGAGTTTATATGGATACAATGATTGTAACATTCGCGCATGATTTTCGATAAAATCCAAAGAATATTCCGAAAACCGTTGATAAAAATGCGGTTTTAAATACAAAAGGGCAATCTCGCATTTTTCCAAAATACACCAAGCCTCATAAAACTTTTCTTGTTTTAATGCTTTGTAAGCTTCCATAAAATTCTTTTGAGCATTTATTGTTTGCTCATAACACCATACTTCTTTGGCCTCATCCTGTTTATTAGTAGCAACGAATCCTCGTTTTAATTCCTGTAACACCGATTTAACTTTTGTATAATCATAATCCTTATGTCTCTGATGGACATCATTCAAAAATTGCTTAATTGCTTCAGTGTCCATAGATTATTTCTCTCCAGCCCGTTGGATTTTGGCAACCACTTTATCGAAATTTTCAATAGGCCCTTCATAATCAAACTGCTTCCCTTTACCAGAAGTATTAACAACGGTCAATGAAACTTTAATATTGCTGTTAGACTTGTTAAATAATTTCTGTTTCAAATATTCCGACAGTAAATCCTTAAGAACAGGAAGTGCTATCGCCGATACAACTATACTTCCAAAAATAATTAAAGCAGAATGGAGGACAACTTCCTTATAATCATCATCTGCAATACAGATGTCGACATTAATCCCTTTAGGGGCATGCCTTCGAAGAAAATGAAAGACTTCCTCAGTTTTGTGAGGAAACACAGGAACTTTCTGTTCGTGAAAATTCTCATGAGGGACAAAAAGAATGTTGGCGTTACGTAACAATGTTCTCGATTCAGCAGGTATGTATTCACGATTAATCCAAGTATCAAAATTTTCAGATGAATCGGATACCTTAAAATCGAAGGGTTGATCAAAATTTGTATTCATAGCTTCCTCCATATTTTGCAAATTATTCTCTCGATACGCCTTCATCAGAAGACATTCGAAAAATTTTATTTTTTTCTACAATTTTACCTATGAAAATCATTTAGAAAGTGTTGTCGGGATCGTAAAAATCTGCTGGGTTGACATTTTCTAAACGCACAATAGTATCAATGCCCGCAGACTCTAATTCTTCGGAAGTATTGAGTTTTAAACCACAAACATTACATCTAAAAGAGGTCGCATATAATTTGACGATTGGATATGCCCCTTCTGGATTCCCGTAACGATCAAAATCAACATCCCAATCCGTGACCTCATGAGATCCCGTCACAACTGCATCGTTTTCACAAGCGGGACATTCGGTTAATTCTTCTTCATACTGCGATAGAACATAATTGTCGATTATACTTTTGATTATATTTCTTTTCACTGGCGCTTCCACATCCTCAAATCTCTCTTTAAAGCTGATCTTCGCCTTAGCAATAAGCCGTTCGACTTTAATGTCAACTTCTTTCGTAGCCTCCTTGATACTAGTTTCAACAAGTTGCGCGAATTCACCAAAATAGTCGCTTAAAGATAATTTCATGGCTTCTAACAATATCTTTACAAACTTTAAATAAGGGAGGAAAACTTTCTTTGTAAACTCTTTCTCGTGTTCTGCCAAATGAAGAACACCGCTTCTAAAATCAGCCAACAAACTCATTTCTACGTCGTAGTCTTTTAGCTTGGGAACAATCTGGGCACAACGACTAAATACTTCTTTAGCTCCAATCGTTCGAATACTTGCAGGACTTTTCTTTGCATGCTTACCTTCTCCACATATATGTAAAAAAGAATCAAAATCTCTATCAATGATCAAACAAGAATTTATACCTACCAAAAAAGCTTTCCCTAATAATTCCGCTGCAACAGCTACATTTAGCAGAGAATGTTTCATATCTTCTCCTACGTAATATTTCATTCCTTTCTGGTTAAAATCAATTGCGTTTTCTAAAATTTTATCTTTCATTGTGCATTTATTACAGTTTTCGGTCTGCTCACAAAAACCTTGGTCTACTGGTAGTTTCCTTTAAAATCATCGCATAGTTATATTATTTTTTCTCGCTCGATAAATTTTTTGTCTTTGAAGCAATATCATCCGTGTCTTGTTTTTCTGACCTTATCCACATATCGCATATTTTTTCTATATCAGGAATACTTCTTTTCGTAATATCCCCACTCCATTTTTTTCCAAATGGCGGATCATCACTATCGGGCTCATTATTTTTATTTTCTATTTTAGTAACAATTGTCCGTACCGGCATTTTTGTAGCTTGCCCAACTGCTAAAATATGCCCTCGTGGCAAAATAGGTAAAATATCTACTAAATTACTCATTGAGTCAGGCAATAAGGACAAAATGTGATTTTTATCAACAGAATTAGCAAGCCGCATGCATAAGAATGTATTGCATTGACTCAATAAAGTCTCACTAAGTTCACTAGGACGCTGGCTTACTGCCAGCATGCCTATTCCAAATTTACGGCCCTCTTTTGCAATTCTTTCAGCAGCCTCACGAGCATCACCATAAGCACTGCGAGATCTATGAGATATGTAATTATGTGCTTCTTCGAAAACAATAAGCGTTGGGACAAACTCACGACGCTTGGCTAGAAAATAGACTTGAAAAATAATACGCGATATCGTAGCTACAACTGTTCCAACTGTTTCCGAAGGAAGATAACTAAGGTCATAAACCGTGATAGGTAAGGGAGAATCGAGTATAAGACCTGATACTTGTCGCACTAGTCTTTCAAGATCCCCTTCTTTAGGTTTTTCATATTGAAACATAAAAGCATATCTAGGATCCTTAAATCTCGCCTCGACTCTTAATACTTGCCGATCTAACTCTCCATTTAGAGGGCCAGCGGCTATACTCCCTCGTTTTTTTGGCAAATATTCAATGAGTTCCTTAAATAAATCATGATCGCCAGCAGTTGCATAAGCTGGCTTATCATCGTCAGATTTTCTGGTTTCATTATTCAAGTTTTTTAAATAATTAACTAAATGCTCAAAATCAAAAGGGATAGGCGAATCTAAATCGATATTCTTTGATAGGGATTCGTCCTTTAAAATATCCTTGCAATATCTTTGTTTAAGCTGAAATATGCCGTCTCGAAAAGCCCATCGTTGATTATGAATGTTAAACTGATTACTTAAATCGGCACACAGATCAAATAAGTTTTCGAACGAGTGCAACCATGCGGGAAGTGTAAGTTTATCTGCCCGTATATAATTTGAATGCTCAAAACATTTACGATATTCACCATGCAGATCAAACACAATAATATTTGCACTGGGATATTTACATACTAGCTCTTGCAATAAGCGTGCGACGGTGTAAGATTTTCCGCAACCAGTCGTGCCTACAATTGCTGAATGTTTACCACAAAGATCGTCTAAGTCTAGATGGACAGAGATATTCGAATCAACAAAGGTCCCAATTGAAACTGTGTGTCGATCTTTATCAGGGGCTAGTGCTATTGAAAGATGTTCCTGAAGAGCAAGGGTAACACTATCCCCCACTATCGGCAGGTGTGTAACACCTATCTCAAATCGCCTCCCGATAATTGAACCTACGAGAAGTCCATCGATAAGCGTCCGATCAATCAATTCAGGCGCTTTGGGTAAATATGGGAAATTACCTTTGGGAAGACCTTCTCGCATATTATCAGAAGAAGAAATTTCAGAATTCTGCGACGCAGAAGACCAACGCATCTTACGAACAGTTGTTACTAAAATAAGATGTTTATCATGCCCACGATCAACAAGAAGATATGAACCAGGTTGCCCAACAGAATATGTTTTTCCAGCGTGCCGAACATGCAAATCGCTTAAGCTTGGGTCTGCTTCTATTGTGACATTTACACCGCTTACAGCTAATATTTCACCTATACGTTTACTCATTATTATCCCTTCCTTCTTTTGGGCTTTCTTTTTCTCGCATTAATTCGATATTGCGGACCTCTTGAATAAAATCTTTAAATCCTGACTTGATGATCGGCTGTATGGAATTACATTTACCAAATAGCTTATGAATAGATTCACATGTTACTTCAGGATCAACTACGTAAAGTTGGGTATTATCACGATTAATAAACGATTTCACTGCTGAATTTATATGACTATCTGGAAAGCTAGTGCCAACTGCTAGTAGAAGTTCGCAAGTCTCTAGTGTTCGGCGAAAAGCTTGATATAGATCCATATATGGGTTGTTATAAGTCTGAGAATATTTAGATGGTGTCGGGAAAATCATTATTTTTGATTGATCTAACGAAGATGCTTTGGAAATAGCTCCGGCTTTTTGAAATTTTCTCCACATATCAGGGTCGATATATCTACAAATAATAGAATCGTCGTGAAACTTAGTATTTTCTGTTTTCTCGTCCTCATTATCTGTTAATGGGCAAGTATATGTCCAATCTATTGAACCGTGCAATTTCCATAAATATACAACTACACGATTAGATTGAGTGGGAGGTACAATTGAAAAATTAGTCATCGAAAATATTGGTAGCGCACCATGAGAAAATCCATCTATTAAGTAAAAAGTTTTCTTTTGAGTATTTTTAGGTCTCTGTGAAAGCTGAAGCAGAGCTGTCTCAATACACAGATCGTTATTAGTTGTAAAAACAGAAATTGAATTATAAAAACCCCCCAAGCACTCAAAAAAGTTAGACAGATATTCTATCGATTTGACACCATGTGAGGTTTTGTCAACGATGTCTAGCTGATAGCATTTGACCATAAACTCAACTAATTTTGACTCAGCATGTTTAATCTCATCTTTCGAAAAATCAGATGAACCAATAGTAGCATTAACCTTTGGGAAAGGAGACCCTTCATCGCCTATAGCTTCTTGAATACGATGTAATCGTGTCAATAAATCTTCAATATTCCATTGTGAACTATTTTTTTGCTTTTTACTCTCGCCCTCGCTATCTTTAGTTGATAAACCAATAATTGAATTTAAAACTGTGCATGTATCTTTATCAAAAATTTTACTTGTACCATTTTTTAATTCTTCAATTAGCATCTTCGCCATTTCTTCCATAGTGGGAATTCCATAATCATAACTCGATCCCGCACCGAAAAATATGGCCAACTTTCCTTCTTTCAAGCGCCTTAAATCTGAATAAAAAGTTTCAATTGCACTATTCATTTTTTAGCCTCCTAACAAATTGACTTCTCAAGGAAAATTACGTAGACGCAATACTTAATTGTAAAATAAATAAGTATTATATCCCTCGATTTTTCTTTAAACGAATTTCTTTAACTAATCACCTTCACAAACTCCGCTACAACGTGGAAGTCGCCCTCTTGAACATTCTCCAAAACGATATCTTGAAAATCTTTATTATCTGGGCGTAAGATGATTTTTACATGTTGAAACGTATCTTCAGTTACCGCTTTTTCGCTAAAATAACGCTTAATCGTATAACTTTTCATCGTCTCGGGATCAGTAATATGCCGCGATTCCACTAATACAATCTTACCGTTACGACTTCCGCCCTGATCCGGGCGGAATAAACACCAACTGCCGTCTTTAATAGTCGGCTCCATCGACTTGCCAACGACTTTAGCGATAAACATATCTTTATTGAGTTTAAAGACGCCATCCAAGCGTTTCCAGCCAATTACTTCGGGCGTTCGCTGTTCAGTAAATGAAGTTGCTACGGCTTGAAGAGTGCAGACTCGAACATGCGACTTTTTCTGATCTTGCGTTATCTCATCATCGGGAACCAAATCACTCAAAAACGATTCGGCTTCTCTTACAACATCTTCTTCAATATTTAATCGCTTATAGACCTTCTTCAATAAATAATCCTTCACAACTACCGCAAAAGCCTTGTCATCCATAATCTTATTGAAGATATCCTGATTCTGATCCATCCGGTCAACAAGCTTTGCAATAAACACATCCTCAAAGCCGTATTTGAAATTATCTATCGTGTTGGTCTTGGCTTGGACGCCAAGTTTTTCATCCATAACCATCTCTTCTTCAATCTGATCAAAGAATAGCTTATCGGCTTCGGTAAAATCAGTTCCAAACCGTTCATTGAGAAGTTTGATTATTTCAGATAGGTGAGCATATTCTTCTTTATCCTTTCTCGTTCCAGCTTCTGAAATCGGCTCAATAGCCGCACCTGAACCCTTTTGCAATTGAATCTTGCCATCAGCTATTTTCTGCAAACGGTAATACTCAAGCGCGACCTCATCACCGAGGTGATATCTTTCACCCCGGTCAGACCCCGGAAGTTTCTTCAGTAAAAGACGAGAATAAGCGTAGAATTTCTCAAGCTCAATATCTTGGAACGGCATAATCTGCGCCAAAAACGCATACAGGCGGACAAAAACACCCAGTGTATTGATAAAATCCTCTTTATGCTCGTCTTTCTCTATTGCCTTAAACCGCTCAACCGCCACATCTACTATTGAATTTAATTGAGCATGCTCGCGTTTTGTCTGTAATTCTTTATTTTTGAAGAATACGGCGCAAAAAGCGTCAACATCTGACTGGTATATCACCTTAAACGAATCCAGCTTGGCCTTAAGATCATAAAGCTTGTTCGGATCGGTTACATCGCTTAATTGTGTCTGCTCATAATATGGCTGAAAAGCCGCTAAAATATCCTCTCGCTTATTAACAAAATCCAAGATGAAAGTATCTTCTTTGCCCGGACAGATTCGATTTAAACGACTCATGGTCTGCACAGCCTTAACGCCATCAAGGCGCTTGTCCACATACATAGTGTGCAAAAGCGGCTCATCGTACCCGGTTTGATATTTCTCCGCAACAAGCAATATCTGGTATTCTGATGTTGAGAATTTCTCCGGCAATTCTTTTTCTTTTATGTGCCGTTCTTTACCATCTTTATCGACATATTTATTCATGCTTTCTTCTGAATATTCTGGCGGTATGCCATCCAAAAGAACTACCCCTGAGAAAGCGACAAGAACCTTAATATCTCTATATCCTTTCTCTTTCAGGTATCTATCAAATTCATGCTTATATCGCACCACATGCTCGCGCGAAGCTGTAACCACCATCGCCTTGGCCTTACCGCCAATCTTTTTCATAGTAACCTGCCGGAAGTGCTCAATCATAACCTCGGTTTTCTGAGCCAGGTTATAGGGGTGGAGTGTCAAAAAGCGCGCAATCGCACGGGCAGCCTTTTTCTTGTTTACGTTCGGATCTTCTTCAATCTTCTTGGATAGTTGAAAAAACGTTTGATAGGTAGTGTAATTCTCAAGGACATCATGGATAAACCTCTCCTCAATGGCTTGGCGCATGGAATAAAGATGAAACGGTTGAGGTTTACCATCTATGCCTTTTTGGCCAAAGAATTCCAGTGTTTTTGCCTTGGGTGTTGCCGTAAAGCCAAAGAAGCTCAGATTCGGCCTGGGGCCCCGTTTAAGCATAGATTCGCGAATGGTATCTTCTATATCATCTTCTTCATCAGTCCCATCAAGCGAAATCTCATCTCTATCAACTGAAGAAAGTACATCTTTCATTTTCTTAGCGGATTCACCGCCCTGCGAACTATGCGCCTCATCAACAATAACGGCGTAATTGCGCTTGGGAAGATCGCTAACCTTGTCCAAAACAAAAGGAAACTTTTGGAGCGTAGTAATAATAATGTTCGTTCCGCTGATAAGCGCCTGGGCTAATTGCGCGGAATCTTTATCAATCTTCTCAACCACTCCTGATTTATGTTCAAATTGATAAATCGTATCTTGTAACTGCTTATCAAGAACAACACGGTCGGTAATCACAATCACTGAATCAAATATACGTTTATCGGTTTTGTCGTGAAGGCCAGCCAAATGGTAGGCAAGCCATGCGATTGAATTACTCTTGCCGCTTCCTGCGCTATGCTGAATCAAATAATTCTTTCCGGCGCCCTGTGTAATTACATCCATAGAAAGCTGTCGAACGCTATCAAGCTGGTGATAACGGGGGAAGATCATGGTTTCAATTTTGAATTTCCTGCCCTCAAAAGCCTTTTCTTCTACTTCTAAATGCAAAAACCTGCTTAAAATATCCATCCAGCTATCTTTGACTAAAACCTCTTCCCATAAATATGCCGTCTTATGCCCATTAGGATTTGGCGGATTTCCGGCACCTTTGTTATAGCCCTTATTAAAAGGTAGGTATTTTGTCTTGCTCCCTTGGAGACGCGTAGTCATATAAATAACATCTGTATCCACGGCAAAATGGACAAGGGCGCGCTGCTTAAACTGAAACAATAGTTCCCGCTCATCGCGGTCATATTTGTATTGCCGCTTGGCATCATCAACATCCTGGCCAGTAAATGGGTTTTTTAACTCAATCGTAGCCACAGGAAGGCCATTTACAGATAAAAGCATATCAATAGAGCTTTCGTCTTTTGTGCTGTAATGAACCTGACGCGTAACAGTGAGGATATTCTGATTATAAAGCTTTTGCGTTTCGGGATTTAATTTGCTGACAGGTTTAAAATAGGCGAGGGCAAACTTCTTACCGTAATCGATGATACCATGACGCAAACAATCAAGCATTCCACGTGCATCTAATTCCTGATTAAGACGATATAAAAACTTCTTTTCTACTTCAGCGCCATGAATAGCCGCCAAGCTATCCCAAACATTCTTCTGAGTATCCTTGATAAACTGAAACAAGACTGTTTGATCAATTGCAAGATCCCGATTGAATTTATCAGGGTCGCCCTTAACATAGCTTCCATGATCAATTAGGCTTCGTTCAATGGTTTCTTCAAAAGCTTTTTCGTTTGTAATTGAGCTCATGCGGCGTACTCCCGAACATCTACTTTACCCGTTACTACCTCGGAAATCAAAGCAGTGCGATATTCTTTTAATAAATCTATCTGCTTTTGTTCTTTATTAACAATTTCGGAATGTCTAAGCTCAACCGATTGAATATATTTAAAAATCTTGCCTTGTTCTTCTAAGGGTGGCACCAACATAAGAATATCTTTCGTCTGCGTCTGATTCAGAATGGCGAGAGTAGAAGCATTTGAAAGACTTATGACTGTATCAGCTATTGCCTGTAAATAGTAAACACCAAAAAATGGATTGAATTTATCCGAAAATGTTATAGCGTTTATCTGCTGGTTAGAACTTGATAGCTTTTCAATGATACCGACTTTACCCAACGTAGCTCCAATTCCGATTAATAAGACAGAGAGCGGCGGGAATATTCTCGCAACTCCTTCTTCGATAGCTAATCTATTGATTTTTCGAAAAGAATTTTTTAACCGAATCGACTCTTGAAAATCGCCTGGCGTATACCAATCAATGTCACCGTCATCATAATAGTCAGTACGTTCTGAAGGTGGCGTTATTCCTGTTTGAACTTTATCAACAAGATATTTTAGTTTTTTCACCTCCCAATGCTTCGGAATCTCTCCTAGCCATTCGGTGTTAGAATCTTTCATCTCCACGTTAGGATCAAGCCCTTTGGTAACCGCCTGATTGATAATCGCTGTGCGCTCCTCCTTGAGAAGCTCAATCATCCGCTCTTTCTTAGCAATAAGGTCATTAATCTGCGCGGTCTTGCGGTCGAGATATTCAGCAATAACTTTTTGAACATTATTTTCAGGCACTGGCACTCTTTTGTCATGCGCATCTTCCCGATTAAGCCCCGGAACCCCAGTGTCCTTAGAAAACTTATCGAGCTCTAAAAGCGGCAAAACATAATTAAGCCATTTCAAATCACATTTTGCTGAACGGTCGTCAACAAAGTAAGTAGTATCGATAGGGAAACACTCTGCTTGTGAAAAATTAACTTTACCATATGAACCTTTGCGTCCAATGACAATGCATGGCTTATGCGTAATCGCTTTGTTGTGATAGCCGACAATTCCATTTGAACCAAAGACCGGAATACCGCCTTCAACTCGATCCTCATTTGTCAAAGAATCTCCATAGGTAAAAGTGCAAACCGTTTTCAAACGATTAACCTGCCAATCCTTTGGCACTTGTCCAATCCACTCAATTCCCGAATCTTTATATGACGGATATTTTTTCATTTCACTAAATGGGTAGCGGTTCAGTTTTGAGTACAGTACCGTCTTTAATCTTAGTCATTATCTTTTCAATCAATATTAAAACATTCTTCATAGGCTCATTCGATATATCTTGCCCCATGCAAACTACTTCATCAGGCGATTCATTTTCTAATGAGAAGGCACCTGTATAGAAAACCTGATACTCGCATATATGCCGTATTTGGTAGAGCAAATTGAGAAGATCGTCGTCCAAATGGTTCCCGTAACGAATAACAAATTCGTTTATAGCATTATGAAAGGCCTGAAACATTCTTTTCATCTGTTGTAATTCAGCTCGCGTATAGTTCGTATTATTTCTCTGTTCGAGATGCTGTTTTAATCCGTTCAGATTTCTCTCCAAGAAAACACCATAGGTGCTAAGATCAATAGGACTCATGCCTTTGAACCCTGTATTATCAAAGCGATATTGCAATAAAAATCCTAAACTACGCACATAGCCAAAAAGGTAATACTGCAACATAGGAATTAAAAACTTAGACATCGTTTTGGTGGGTGGGGGATACCAAATCCTTAATAAGCCACCGATAATAATAACCGTGATAGCTGCTCCTATGACCTCAGCTATCAAGTTTGACTTAAGATCTCCGTGAACATATTTGGCCACAATAAAGCAAATAACGCCAAGGAGTATCATCACCATAATATAAAAACTAGGCGTACTTTTTATAAATCTCCTGATAAACATTATTCCAACACCTGATCCATCAGTCCTTCGGTCTCTTTCTCCAAAGCCAGGATATCTTTGCGAATATCTTCAAGCGACCTTAACGGTTTGTATTTATAAAACTCTTTGGTAAGATTAATCTCATAGCCAACCTTGTCTTTGCTCCTGTCCATCCATGCATCCGGCACATGAGGTAGGACTTCACGCTTGAAATAGGCATCGATATCCTCAAGCAAGGGAACATTTTCACAATCGCGCAATTCTGTATCAGACTCTGGCTTTCCATCTTTATCTAAACAAACGTCAGCAGTTTCATCACGCTCACAAAGAGCGTCCATGATGGCTTTCATAACCGGCGCTTTGACCTTAAGTTCCCTTTTGTTAATTGCTTCTTCAATAGCCTCTATAAATTGCTGTCTGTTCTTGTAAACCTTGGATGCGTCCATCTGCGAAAGCATAGTTTTAATCTCTTTTTGCAGTTTTTCGCCTTCTTCAGCTTCCTTCAAACCAGCTTTGCCTTTCTTCTTAGACTTAGCGAGATTAATAAAAACACTCTGCTCGCTAAGCCTATCCATCCGCTCCTTGGATATCTGGAAATTAAGACGTAAAGGCCTCTCAACTGTTACGCGCGTATAGCCAAAATATTTATTGGGAAATATTTTACAGTATTCTCCCTGCTTAAACTCTCCGTAAATCTTAGTAATTTTAGCGATATGCTCATCGCTAATTTCATTGCGTTTATTCCCGAGGCTGCGGGCCATTTTGACAAAAAACTCAACCGCATTGATAAGCTGAATTTTGCCTTTGCGTTCTTTCTCTTTGCGATTGGTAACTATCCATATGTAAGTCGATATGCCTGTGTTATAAAAAAGCTGATCTGGCAAGGCAATAATTGCCTCAAGCATATCATGCTCGATAATCCATTTGCGGATTTCGCTTTCACCGCTTCCGGCCCCACCTGAAAACAAGGGAGATCCGTTAAAAACAATCCCGAGCCGTGCGCCGCCATCTTCCGGACGCATCTTAGAAATCATGTGCTGAAGAAAGAGAAATGAACCGTCGCTGATACGCGGGAGCCCTGCACCGAAACGCCCGGAAAAACCCAATTGTTCATATTCTTTGGTGATCTCGTCTTTAATTTTCTTCCACTCCACGCCAAAAGGAGGATTGCTCAACATATAATCAAATTTTTCGTCTTTAAGCCCATCTTGGGTGAAGGAATTGCCAAACTTGATATGCTCCGTATTCTGTCCCTTGATGAGCATGTCAGAGTTGCAAATGGCGTACGATTCAGGATTGAGCTCTTGCCCGAACACTCGCAGATCCGCATCTGGATTGAGCTCGCGCAGATACTCTTCTGCCACGGAAAGCATGCCGCCAGTTCCGCAGGCAGGATCAAAGAGCGTCTTAACAATACCTTTCTTTGTAAGAATCTCTTTGTCATTTAAAAAAAGGATATTAACCATAAGCCTGATAACCTCTCGAGGCGTGAAATGTTCCCCCGCTGTCTCATTGGAAAGATCGGCGAATTTCCGGATAAGCTCCTCAAAAATATAACCCATTTCAATATTAGCAACTGCTTCGGGATGCAAATCCACATCGGCAAAGCGCTTAACAACCATATACAATAGGTTAGATTTATCGAGCCGCTCAATATGGTCATCAAAATTGAAGTGTTCTAGGATACTGCGGGCATTTTTGGAAAACCCATTGATGTAATTTCTGAGATTAGCGGCGATATCATTCGGGTCAGCGATTAGCTTTCGAAAATCAAACTTGCTCTTATTGTAGAAAGACAACTTCGCCTTTTTCTTTAGAACGGTTTCAGCAGCTCCCGGGGATAAGCTTTTAACCTGTGGAAGATACGACAAAACCTTCTCTTTTGTTGGTTCAAGTACGCAATCCAAGCGACGCAGGACCGTGAGCGGCAAAATCACCCGACCGTATTCCGACTGCTTATAATCACCTCGCAGAAGATCAGCAATACTCCAGATAAAATTTGCTCTTTCTTTAAAATTTATGGTCATAGATTTTCTCTTCTCCTCACAAAAATTTATTTAAATCTTGAGAAATCTTTTACTACATATTTTTTGAAACGTTCATGAATATGTTCTTTGTACTCGCCTGTTTCTTTATTTTTGCGTTTACCATTAAACCAGATCGATCTTAATCCGGCATTTTTGCCTGATTTATTTTGAACAGATTCCTTAATGAATTCCTCTGATGACATTATCCAAAAAGTATCCAAGCGTTCAGAATAAAACACAAAGTAATAATCTTTACGCGCCTCATGTGTAATGGCCGCAAATAGAGCTCCATCTCCCATTTTAACGGTTTTAGACCTTGCCTTTATTTGAACTTCAATAAACGTTCCATCAGGTTTCTTTATAACCGCGTCGATCGCATCATCATCGACTAAAGGCACATAAACATCAATCCCTTCTTTAAGCATCAGGCCGATAACCCAATATTCAATCCTTTTCCCAAACCCTGCTGAATGTCTAAAAGTTTTTTTCGTCATTCTTTATGTCCTGTATTAGCCTCAACCACCTCAGCTTTTCTTTCTTCCCTCTTAAACGCTGAAACAGCGGAGCTTATCTCATTAAATGAGACCGGATAATAATTCCAAACCTCAACCGAAAGGTTCACGATTAAGGACTTGTCATTCAGGCGTTTTATCTTGTAATGCTGATGAACATGGCCGCAGAAATTAAGCGGCACGTCCGGGTCAGCATTCTCCGGACGGTGCGTCATGCAGATATCCTTTGAGCCGTAGTGAATATACATCTTTGTAATGATCGTCTTAAGGCTGTTGTTACGGTCGTGATTACCCTTGATGAAAATAAACTTCCCGTTTAGTTTCTTCTCAAACTCACGATACCTCTCTTCTCCGCCTTCTTTCCCGCCCTTAAAGATAAAATCACCCAGAAAGAATACCGTATCTTCGGGTTTCACCCTCTCGTTATGTTTGCGGATAATCACCCTATTCATTTCTTCAGCCGTTTTAAAAGGCCGCTCGCAATAGCGAATGATATTGAAATGCGAAAAGTGATAATCTGCTGTCCACCAGTAGTTCATAATAAGATCCTGCTTATTTGTCCCTTTTATGTCCCCTTAGGCTCATCTTTCAATTGTCCGAAATGGCCGATAAATGTCCGAAATAATGTCCGGAATAAAATTTACAAATTATCCGGCGTCCCACCATATAAATCCGGTGATAAGTCCGACTGCCAGTATTTCTTTGTATCAACATCCATAATCGTAAGTTTTCCTGACCAGCCTGCGCCGGTATCAATATTCCAGACATTACATACATGAATCGGCTGTAGTGTATTGTAAAGCTCTGTTGTCGTATGGCCGACAAATATATCCTTATACTTACCTAACTGACGTTTACGGCTAGCTATTTCCATCTTCCAAGCCATATCAAGAAGGGTTCTATCCCAGACCAAAGCATCCACGCTATGGCTTTTAAGTAATAGATCCGTATTGAATCCTCCATGCACAAAGATTTGTTCATCGCGTTCGATCCAAAGCTGGCCATTCTTCAAGAAATCAATATGCGCCTGCGGCATAGGACCGCCGTTATAAGAGGCCATAGTCCGGTCACCGCCCTGGCTTGTCCATATCTCCGGCTTATCACCTTTAAGCGCCCAATCCAGCGCCCACATATCATGATTGCCAATGACCAGATCGCAGTGTTTAATCTTCAAAAGTTCATCGATGCACTGTTTAACGTCCGGATACCCATCGCAAACATCCCCCATCACTATCAAGCGGTCTTTCTTATAGTCGAATTCTGAGCGCTTAAAACACTGTATGAGCGCCTTGTAAGCGCCGTGAATATCTCCGACGGCGTAGACTTTCACTTGATAGTCCCTTGCAATACATCTCTTAGGCGTTTAAATCTATCAAAAATATCCTGCCGCACGTCGTGAATGAATTCGTCGGGGCCGTTTTCCTGCTCTATTAGAAGACAGCCCTGGCTTGAGACCCTTTCGAAAAATTTATTTATGTTATCCGCGGTATTTACTAAATATCCCTTTTGTTTATACTGGGATACTTCCTGCAAAATCACATCAATATCAGGCGCATAGCGCAAAATGAAATACATATAATATAAATCTTTGGCCTGTTTCTCTTGGTTCTCTCTATCAATAAAAGTTGCGCCCTTGTGATATAAAAAAGCTGATGGTCTCGGGCAATTCAAAGTATAGGTTTTGCTCTTTTTTTTAGTTTGAATGCTTACCGGAATCCTGTGCTTTAAGAGAAAATCAAATTTTTCTATCTTGTTTATCTGAATTTGCTGGCCGACCATCTTCTCGATTGCCTTAATATCAACGGCAGGATATGTAATAAATTCTACCGGGATTTTCTCTTTATACAGCACAACAGGAAATAGCCTGTCCATCTTCGGATGACGTTCTTTGTAATCTAATGAAGAGAGTGTTTCAAAAATTGTCTTTGGATATTTTCCGCTAACAGATTCATCCACGCCAAAATCTATGTCAACCGTAACTACCGGATTGCGAACTGATTTCTTCCAAAGATAATTTGAGTAAACATACGGCATCCACCCTCCAACAAGGGTGAGATCCGGAAGATAATCGCTTATATCTTCAAGCACATTGAAAAATACGGCTTCGATTTTCTCAAGATTCATACAAATTCTTTCCCTTCTCTTGCAGATATTCTTTAAGGTGTTGTGCATGCTCACGGCCGCGAGGTTTAAAGTTGTAGAGGTCCAGATAAAGCTGCAAATTAGAAACAACCTTATATCCTTTTATTGTCTGGGCGCCATAAAATGCGCTTATTTTGTAATACGGACGGATAATATGAACATTACCGCCCCTTACGAGTTCCTTTAAATCAAGCTGTTGGCGCAACTCGAGAATATCCTTATTCCAGTCTTCAGGATAAAAATACAGATAGACCTGATCTGTGGCTACAAAGGAAGTCATCAGATTGGCTCCGGAATGAAGCGTAAGCGCGTATGACTTATCTTGTAGATAATCCTTAAGCTTTGATAAGATATTTTTGTCCGGAGAATAATAGGTATCGACTTTGTTTAATTCAAATTGGTACTCTGCGACCCAATCGCTGATAAGCTTATCTTTGTTCGTAAGAAGTGCGTGGCTATCGGGGCCGCGTTTGACCCGCTCAATATAACCCTTCTTCTCCATGGCTTCAAGCGCTCCTTGCGCCATTCCAAGGCTTACCCCGTCATCACCTGTAAAGTCGCGCGTAACCCATTTCTTTTCAGGATCAGACAGCATTTTTCTTAAGATAATGGTCGCCTTATCGGCAAAAATATTTGTTCCATTTGTATGGTTATTCATAATGTTCACTCCTTTTTATTGTTCAGTAACTACTGAACAATATACGCTAACTGAACATTAATGTCAAGGGTTTTCTTTGGTGTGGGTTGGAAAGGCTTTTTTGCAGAAATTGTACAAAATATCACTAGTTATAGATAAATATAGATAATTTGTACGAGTGCATGAGGAGTTACTTTGTCACAAAAAGTGCATATTATTTGTGACAAATGGGTCCCCGCTGGAGTTTATCCCCGCGAAAGCGGGGGCGGGGATGACGGTAGTGTGTTGTCGCAAAAAGTATGCAAGTTTTGCGACAGGGTGTTCTATGATATAGAACAAGTGTTCGGTTTTGTAGAACAGAGATTTTAGCGGGAACTATACCGTTAAAACTCCCTAAGCCATGTCTTGACCCGATCTCTTATCGCATCTCTTACTACGCGTGTCTGTCTCAATTTTTCTTCACGCGACCCATCAAATCCCGAAGGATCATCAAACCCCCAGTGAAGTCGCTTACCCTTGCCTGGGAATACCGGGCACGCGCCCGACTGCGACTCATCGCAGACTGTTACTACATAATCGTATTGTTTTCCTTGTTTATAGAAATCAAAGACGCTTTTGGTCTTATTTTGCGATATATCAATTTCGGCTTCCTTCATGGCCTCAACAACTATAGGATTCAATTTGCCCGGCTCAAGCCCCGCGCTCTCGACCTCAAAGCGATCTCCGCCGTATTTTTTGAGAAACGCCTCCGCCATTTGGCTCCGCGCTGAATTATGCACACAAATAAATAAAACTTTCTTTTTATCCATAGTATCCCCTTCCCTAAACAAACCAGCTTTTCGTACTTAAACAAATTTTGACCAGCATCAGCATAACCGGCACCTCAATTAAGACACCTACAACTGTGGCTAAAGACGCCCCCGAAGAAAATCCAAAAAGAATCGTTGAAGTAGCGATTGCTACCTCAAAGTGATTGCTCGCTCCTATCAAGGCTGACGGGGCCGCATCCCTATAGGATAGCTTTAACCATTTTGCCATCCCGTATGTTATGGCGAAAATAAAACATGTTTGGATAAAAAGTGGGATAGCGATAAGAAAGATAACCTGGGGTTGATTAATGATTAACTCCCCCTTAAATGAGAAAAGCAACACTAGCGTTAAAAGCAACGCTCCTATTGAAATCGGCGTCAGATAATGCAAAAATTTCTCTTCAAACCATTTAAATCCCTTTTTGGCGATAATCCATTTTCTTGAGTGGTATCCTAAGAACAGCGGTAACCCGACATAAATAATCACCGATAAAACAATTGTCTGCCATGGTATAGGCATCTTGTTTACGCCTAAGAGCCAGCCGCCTAATGGGGCATAAAGAAACAGCATTGTGAGGGAATTTATAGCTACCATGACAAGTGTATGGCCGTCATTACCTTTGGCAAGATGTCCCCAGATTAATACCATGGCGGTACAAGGCGCTATGCCAAGCAGAATACATCCTGCAATATAAGACCTGAACAATTCTACCTGGGCTCCTCCCTTTACAACCTCCATTCCCGGAAGCCATCCTTTAAACAATAACCCCAGAAATAACCATGCGATAATAAGCATCGTAAACGGCTTTATGCACCAATTGACAATGAGGGTAAGAATTACCGGCTTAGGGGTCTTGCCTGCCTTTATAACTTCGGCAAAATCAATTTTGACCATGATGGGATACATCATAAAGAACAGACAAATTGCGATGGGGATGGATACTTGATAAATCGAAATCCTATCGAGAGCGACAGCGACCTGTGGAAACACTTTGCCAAGTAGTATTCCCAGCGCGATGCAAAGCAAAACCCAGCCGGTAAGATATTTTTCAAATAAGCCTAACCGGCGTTCCTCGTGAATAACATGCTCCATCGATTCTTCTCTCCTAAAATAACTTCAGGATATGAATTCCGGAATAATACAATCCAACAAAAATAAAGATAATCCCTGTAATTCTTCGAGTGTAAAATTCAATTTTCGTGATCCGGTGAAACCAATGGCTCAGAGAGGTAACCCCTAAAGCAATAGCTAATGCAAATATAAGCACCGGCAGACCTGTCCCTACTCCATAGACAAATGGCAATAATGTCCCGACTTCACTATTGAGCGCCAAAGGAATGAGACTGCCGAAAAACAGCCCCGCTGAAACCGGACAAAAAGCTAACGCGAAAATCAATCCTAAAAGAAAAGCCCCTGGCGCTCCGGATTCAACGAGTTTGTTATGATGTTTTTGTGATAACGTAAATCCAGATAATTTAAGCTTAATAACTTCCAATAAAATGAGACCCGTAATTATCAAAATAGGCCCCAAGGCTTTGACCATATATTTTTGCAAAAACTGCGCGGCCTGCGGAATGCTCAAAAGAGAACTGATAATTACCCATCCAAGCGCCGCATAAGCAACCATCCTGCCCAGCGTATAACCAAGCCCTGAAACGAAAACCATAAATGGGTGAGCAATCTTTTTTGAAAGAAATGACACCGCCGCGATATTTGTAGCCAAAGGACATGGGCTGATAGAAGTCAATATCCCCAGCCATAAAGCAGAACCGAAAGCGATTAACAACTCCATTATTGTGTGTCCTTCATAAATTCGCTTAGCTCGCCGGTCACGTAATCCATAAACTTTTGTTTATTGCGGGCAAGCTCCCAAATCTTATCAAGATTTTTTGATTTAACTTCCTTGCCGTCTTTGACCAGCGAAAGAATGAGCGACTTGGTATACAGCTTATAATCATCCACAAAATGCTCGTTGCCACGCTCCTCGACATTAACCGCCTTAAACTCAAGATTGCCTGAAGCAAGAGCGTCCTTGAAATTCGTCTCAATGGCATCTCTTGTGAATTTCTCCATGTTGGTACAGGTAAAACACCGAAATGAACCGTGGAAATAATAAGCGATGACTTTCGCCTGCGGACTTGATTGACCAAAAGCGAAAGATCCAGCGCTAATTGCCGTAACAACCGCAAGAACCTGAATTATTTTTCTCACATCCGCCTCCTGAAAGGATTGATTTGATTTCATTCTTATTGAGAACTTTCCCGGATGAAACCACCTTGCCGTCAATGGCAAGCCCGGGCGTCATCATGACACCGTACTCGGTAATCTTATCAATGTCCGTGACCTTGCCAATCTCGGCTTGAATATTTAATTCTTTCACAGCCGCCTCAGCGTTCGCCGTAAGCTGTTTGCATTTAGGGCACCCTACTCCTAATATTTCAATCTTCATAGCAATTCCTCCTTTAACTGACAATAACTCCGAATAATATTCCGCTTATCGTTGCCATGACCACAACAAGACTGACGTAAACGATGGTTTTCTTTGTGCCTATAACACCTCGTATAACAAGCATGTTCGGTAAACTGAGCGCGGGTCCGGCTAAAAGAAGTGCTAAGGCAGGCCCTTTGCCCATACCTGAACCGATAAGGCCCTGTAATATCGGAACTTCAGTAAGTGTGGCGAAATACATAAAAGCACCAACAATTGAAGCAAGGAAATTAGATAGTAGGGAATTACCGCCCACAGCTTTTGCGATTATCCATGACGGGATAAACCCTTCATGTCCCGGCCGTCCTAAAAGTAATCCAGCTACAACTACGCCTACAAGCAGAAGCGGCATTATCTGCTTGGCAAATGTCCATGAGGCGGAAACCCAATTCGTAATTTCTTCCTTTTTAAACCAGCGGACAAGCATTATACCTATAAGCACGAGAAAACCCGCTGAAATATACCATTTTACAGAGTAAATAACGGCCCAAAGCCCTGCGGCCCCTTCCGGCTTTGACCAGTTGGCGAATACCAAGAATCCGACCATGGAGGCAAAGTATAGCGCATTTTGAAAGAGGGGCCTTCCCTCTTTTATATCACCGGCAACAAAATCGCCTGTCGCGTGGCGCACCCTTTCTTCATTAATAAAAATAAAATGCATGAGAAGCCCTATGGCAACGCTAAAAAGGATCGCTCCTACGGCTCTGGCAAGGCCAAGTTCCCAGCCCAGTATCCGGGCGGTCATGATGATAGCCAATACATTTATTGCGGGCCCTGAATAGAGAAAAGCAGTAGCGGGCCCCAAACCAGCCCCCCTCTTATAAATACCGGAGAATAACGGCAAAACAGTGCATGAACAAACCGCGAGTATTGTCCCTGAAACAGAAGCAACACTGTAAGCAAGAAATTTATTAGCTTTAGCACCGAAATATTTGATTACTGAAGCCTGACTGACAAAAACGGAAATAGCTCCGGCAATAAAAAAAGCGGGTACAAGGCAAAGCAAGACATGTTCTCTCGCGTACCACCGAACCAGCGCCAATGCCTCAAATATAGGATTTCTGAAAGGCAAAAGCTCAACCGGCAGGTAAAAACATGCCAGGAATGCCGCAACCATTAATAAGAACTTCCTTGATTCTTTCATGAAAACGTCTCCTAAATAGCGGATTTGCTATGTAAAAAGGTAAAAAAAATTACCCCGTTAGAGATTATTCTTTCTTTAACGGGGCAGGCGGACAGCAGAGCTTTTCTCTATCCGCCTTATCGGCTTTCTTTTTATCCTGAGCAATAATTTCATCGGAAATAATCCATGAATTCAAATTCCTGATAAAATTCTTCGCGTAAGAGTTTTGAGGGCATAAATAATAATTCGTCCACAATCCCTCATTTTCACTGGAGATAAACCCCGCCGCTTTCAATTTCTTAAGATGCCTGGACACGCTGGGCTGGGCAATATTTAATACGAAAGCGATCTCGCAGACACACATCTTTTTGTCCTGCAACATACACAGAATTCTTATACGGTTAGCGTCTGCCGAGGCTTTTACTGTTTTGTCTAAATCTCTAATTAATAAATGATTCATTTTTTTGTCAGCTCTATATAGCCAATTTGCTATATTGTACAACTCAATCATCTGATTGTCAATAAAAATTAAAATTTGGGATCGGCGGAACGATTGTTATTTATTATTTTTGAGCTTCTCCGGATGGTGTTTCACGACCTTGGCCTGAACCATATATATAACATCTTCAGCAATGTTGGTTGCGTGGTCACAAATCCTTTCTAAATGGCGGGCTATTAGAAGAAGCGGAACTGCCCGGGTAGCGGTTGAAGCATCCTTACTCATATAATCATTGATGAGCTCTTCCTGAATTAAATTCCTCAAATTATCAGCCTCCGAATCGGAAAGTATTACTTTTCTTGCTAAGGTTTCATCACTATTGACAAAAGCATCAATAACATCTTTTACCATTTTTCTTGCAACATCGGTCAGTTTAGGAATATCAATAAGAGGTTTCAATATCGGTTTATCTGAGAGTTCAAGAACACGCTGAGCGATATTGACAGCAAGATCCGCTATTCTTTCCAGTTCGGCATTGATTTTCATTCCTGTAGTGATAAACCTTAAATCTCGTGCCAGCGGCTGTTTCAAGGCCAGAAGATCAATGGCAATTTCTTCTACGGTTAATTCCAGTTCATCAACGCTTTTGTCTTCCTGGATTACGGATTGCGCCAATTCTTTATCTCTGTTCTTTAAGGCCTCTATCGATTTAAAGATTGCCTCTTCCGCAAGTGTAGCCATTTTTAGAATATCCGTATTTAATTTTTTTAAATCTTCATCAAAATGTCTCTTCATAAAAACTCCTTTTTTTTATCCAAATCTTCCTGTTATATAATCCTCGGTAATTTTCTTGGATGGCTTAGTAAAAATTTTGCTTGTAATATCATATTCTACCAACTCTCCCATCATAAAGAAAGCTGTATAATCAGATATGCGCGCTGCTTGTTGCATATTGTGAGTAACTATTATAATCGTGTATTTCTTTTTTAATTCTTGAATTAGCTCTTCTATCTTCAGCGTAGCTGTAGGATCCAACGCGGAAGCTGGTTCATCCATCAACAATACTTCGGGTTCGACTGCCAACGCTCTGGCAATACACAATCTCTGCTGTTGTCCGCCGGATAAATCAAAAGCGCTTTTGGAAAACCTGTCTTTCACTTCATTCCAAAGGGCCGCGTCTTTTAAGCTCTTTTCCACCTTTTGGATAACATACTCCTTATCTTTTATTCCGTTTACTCTTAGGCCATACGCAACATTATCAAAAATTGTTTTAGGAAATGGGTTGGACTTTTGGAAAACCATTCCCACTCTTCTTCTAATTTGAACAACATCAACGTCAGGATCATAAATATTCTTCCCATCTATCAGGAGCTTACCTTCAGATTTGGCACCGAAGATAACATCATTCATACGGTTTATGCTACGTAAAAAAGTGGATTTCCCGCACCCTGAAGGCCCTATAATGCCAACAACTTTGTTCGGCAAGATATCCATAGAAATATCTTTTAAAGCTTGTACTTCATTGTAATAAAAATTAAGATTCTCCGATTTTATCTTAACATCCATTATTTCCTACTCCAGTCTGCGCTTCCTTAATTGATACCTTAGGATTATTGCTGACAAATTCATCGTAAAAACTAATACTATCAATACAAGTGCTGTTCCATAAGCAATTGGTCTTACCTTCGCTATTGCGTGGTGTTGCGTTGACATTATATAAAGATGATAGGGTAACGCCATAAACTGCGTAAACAAGGATTTTGGTAGAAAAGGCAGATAAAACGCTGCTCCGGTAAATAATATTGGAGCTGTCTCTCCGGCTGCTCGAGCTAATCCTAGAATAGTCCCCGTAAGCATACCGGGAATCGCATACGGCAAAACATTCGTCCTAATAGCCTGCCATTTTGAAGCCCCCAAAGCTAATGCTCCATCTCTATATGAATTTGGCACATTCTTTAATGCTTCTTCGCTTGCGGTAATTGTCCATGGCAAGGTCATTAAGCCTAATGTCAACCCTGCCGCTAAGATACATGTTCCGATATGCATCAATTGCACAAAAAGTACTACTCCAAATAAACCGTATACAATCGAAGGAACCCCAGAGAGGTTTCGTATCGACATTCGGATCAATCTTGTTATCTTATTATCTTTAGCGTATTCATTGAGATAAATGGCACAACCCATACCTAAGGGGACTGATAGAATCGCGGTAATTGCCGTAACCATAACTGTACCTACGATAGCAGGTAATATACCGCCTTCTGTCATTCCTTTTCTGGGCATAGATGTAAGGAACTCCCAAGATATTTTTCCAGCGCCTTTACTTATAATATCGTAAAGTATGATTATCAGTATTAAACCGATAATGCTTATGCAAATCTTGAGCAATATAAATCCCATAAGTTCTTTAAAGTGTTTTTTGTTCATTTCATAAGCCTCTCGTGTCTATGTAGGATAATGTCCGAAACCATATTCACTAAGAAAGTAATAATAAAAAGAGTCAATCCCACACCAAAAAGCGCGTAGTAGTGCGTCGTATTGTAAGGCACCTCGCCTAATTCAATAGCGATAGTCGAAGTCATTGTGCGAACAGAATCCAAAAAGCTTCTCGGCATAGCCGGAGCGCATCCGGTTGCCATCAGAACGGTCATCGTCTCACCTATGGCTCTTCCCATTCCAAGCATCACCGCGGCGATTATTCCAGATAAAGCAGCAGGAATTTTCACTTTTACAAGTGTTTGCCAATGTGTCGCGCCTAAAGCCAATGAGGCATGCTGATAGGCTTTAGGAACGCTTTTGAGTGCGTCTTCGGATAAGCTGATTATCGTTGGAAGAGCCATAACAGCTAAAAGGATTGCTCCGTTAAGAGCATTTAATCCGTTATGTAGCCCAAATATCTTAGAAATAAAAGGACCCACTAAAACAATGCCTAGAAATCCTATAACAACCGAAGGGATTCCTGCCAATATTTCAATAATAGGTTTAGCGATTTCTCTGACACGTTGGTTGGCTACGTCCGATAAATAAGCTGCCGTGCCTATACCTAAAGGAATTGCGATAAACAGCGCCCCCAAGGTAACCATAAAAGTGCTGACAAGCATAGGAACAATCCCGTAGGCTGGCTTTACATAGGAAGTAGGGTTCCAGTTGGTACTAAATAGAAATTCTCCTATGCGTATCTCTTTAAATGCTGGGATTGAGGTAAAAACAAGCAACCCAAAGATCCCTAAAAGCACCATCACAACCAATAGCCCATTAATCAGAAAAACACCGTGGATAATTCTTTCTTTTAAATTGGTCAAATTCTTTCCCTCTAGTGTTCTTATATGCCCAGTGCTTTATTATTGAATTCGCTATATTCATCAGGCAGAGAAAAAAATCCTTCTTCTTCAACTATTTTCTGCCCTTCTTCGCTCAACTCAAAAAGAATAAAATCACGCGCATCACCCTTAGGTGTACCATTGATGTATTGATTTAAGGGCCTTGTAATCGGATATTTTCCTGTTTTTACATCATTAAGGTTAAGAGGACTGCTGTATTCTCCACCTGCGCTAGCTGCAATATCAAGAACTATTAATCCTTTTTCTTCCTTTACATAGCCTACGCCGACATAACCTATTCCCGATATATCTTGTTTTACGGCCTCAACTATTTGGGCATTCCCATTCATCCTTCTCATTCTTGACGAATAGTCACCCTTTAAAACCACGTCCTTTAAGAATTCGTACGTTCCTGAATTTGATTGCCTGCCATAGAGAGTAATTGATACATCATCCCCACCTATCTCTTTCCAGTTAGTAATCTCCCCACGGAAAATCTTACCCACTTCATCCACGGTAAGCTTATTGGTTCGGTTTTTTAAGTTAGTGATAACGCATAATCCGTCTATCGCAACAACGATTCTTTTTGGATTAATACCGCCATCTTGAGCCTGGGCGATCTCTTTATCTTTCATAAGACGCGATGCGTTCGCGATATCGCACTTACCATTAATTAATGCGGCGATTCCCGTCCCCGAACCGCCTCCGGTAACGGCAATAAATTTGCCCGGGTTCTCCTCCATGTAACTTTCTGATAATCTTTGCACCAGGTTGATCAATGTGTCTGACCCTTTAACCTGAATCATTTCTTGAGCAAATACATTAGTAACCGCGAAACTTAATACACTCACCAGCAAAACTAAATTTCTAATATGTTTCTTCATGACGTTTTCCTCCTTTTCAATAATATATTAATATTTAATTGTGACAATTGTGTGACAAACATGGTAATTCTCTGCAAATTTATTTTGATTGCATGTCCATTAGAATTTGAATACTATGTCTGTTTGGAAAAGATGCTCTTCATTCCTTGTAACTCCCTTAATAGGCTCAGAATAATAGTAGTCAAGTCCCAATATTACGTTATCAAGCAGTCCATATTGGAATATTGCTTCGTGACCTTTTGCGTTAGTTTCGCCACCATAGAAATCTGAGTCTGGAAAAGTATCAAGAAAAGCATCTCTTTCTAAACGCCTATAAAGGTACTTACCCTGCCATTGCCCTTTTTTGCCTACTTTCTTATCTCCAAATGCACAACCAACTAAAAAACCATCATTATCACTAGAAGGATCAAAGTTGTTTACGTATTCACCAATCAAAGCAAAATAAGGCAAAGCTTCTATACCTAAAGGATTCTTAAATCCTAATTCAGTGCTTACGCCAAGAGAATCATAATTGTACTGCAAGCCACTTCCGGACAAAGAATTTGTACCGCTTGAATGATCAAGCGTGCTTCCCTTTATGTTATCAAAACCATAATAAGCAACGGCTGTCTTTAGATTAATATCATCATTAAGCTTGATATCGACACCCGGTTGTAATACGTACATAAAAGGATCTGAAGTATCACTGCTTGCCTCATCCAAAATAAACAATCCTGCGTTGAAGAAGCCATCTATATTTGAAGATAATCCGTGATATAAGTTGATGGCAGCTCCATCAGGATTAATATCAGAATCCCATAAAAGATCAGATGGCGTCCAGAAAGGC